>JBJTIE010000264.1:0-2606 GCA_046094845.1 Planctomycetaceae bacterium
GGAGTGTTTTCTCGGATCATGGCGAAACTGAACTGCAGCCGTTGGCCGGGCGTCATCCGGCGGTATTCGGCAATGGTTTCGGGGCTCAACATATGAGCATTCTAGCTTGGCTGTGATACGGCCGTCATCAGGCCGCGGACTCGCCCCGAGGAGGATGCTGCATGGTCGCACTTAGGCGAGGTTCGGTAGATCGCCTAACTAACAGTCGACCCCTTCAGGGGGTGACCACGCGGGGCCGCCCGACCCCGAACCCCACTCTTCCCCGAGGTTTCTGCAATGCCGGAGGTGGGACTTGAACCCACACGCCCTTGCGGGCAACGGATTTTGAGTCCGCCGCGTCTGCCATTCCGCCACTCCGGCTCGTGAGGGGCGCCCGATCTCGCAGAAGCCTACGCCGACACGCTCCGTATTGCCAGCGGCGGTAGAGTGACTGTGCCGTTCCAGCGGAATCCTTTCCCGCCTCGTGCTGACCGGGGGCCAGATGATCGTCATCGCGTTCGAAGATGCCGGCGTCACGGCGCTCGGCGACCTGGTCGCCGCCCGCCCAGCCTGCGATCTCACGCTCGGGTCGCAGACGCTCGTGGAGGCGCTCGGGCATCTCGGGCACGTGCGGCGGGCCGTGCGGCCTCACCTCGCGGCCCATCTCGCCGGCCTCTGCGGTCGCCTCGCCGTCTGGGGCGGTGTCGCCGATGCGGGCTGGCAGCCCCCGGCCTCACGGCACGGGGCCGTCGCACTGCTCGTCAACGCCCGGGTCATGCCCAGTCGCGAGAATCTCCTCGCCCTCCGCGAACTCGTGGAGGCGGGCCACCGCGGCGCAGTGCGCCAGGCAGACAGCATTGCCGCCGCGGTCCTGCATCTGGCCGCAGACGGCACTGGGCCCGATCAGGCCGTCGTCGAACGGCTGCTCGCCGGCGCTGAAGACCCCGTGGCCATGATCGAGTCGCTCGCGCTGCCCGAGACAGCGGCCGTGATCGCGATGATCGGGGCCGCGCACGACATCGTCACCGCCCACGAGCGCACACTCCCCGGCTCGCTCGCGTTGCGGATCGACACCGGCGGCTATGAGGAGATCCGGCCTGGTCTGTTCGTCGCCCCCGGATGCCAGGTGGCCGACGCCGTCGTGGTCCGCAACGGCCCGGTGGTGGTGGAGGCCGGCGCCGAGATCGGGCCGTTCGTCTGCCTCGATGGGCCGGTCTGGGTCGGGCCGGCCGCCCGCGTGAACCCGCACGCCTGGCTGCGGGCCGGCACGGCCGTGGGCCGCGGCTGCCGCGTGGGGGGCGAGATCGAGGCGAGCGTGCTCGAGCCATTTTCCAACAAGGCCCACGAGGGGTTCCTCGGCCACAGCCATCTGGGCAGCTGGGTGAATCTCGGCGCGGGCACGATCACGAGCAATCTGAAGACGAGCTACGGTCCCATCCGGCTGCACGAGCCGCGGTGTGACGGCGGCACCGACCTGATCAACACCGGCCGGCAGTTCCTCGGGGCGCTGATCGGCGATTTCACGAAGACGGCCATCCACACGTCGCTGCCCTGCGGCTGCCGCATCGGCCCGGCGGCCACGGTCGGGGGCGGCGTGCCGGAGGTGGTGCATGGGTTTTCCACCCTCGTCGGCGGCGGGCCGAGCGGCAGCCGAGCGACCGCCGAACAGGTGGCCACGGTGCTCGGCCGGATGATGGCCCGCCGCGGCCTCGAACTCTTGCCCGCTGACCGCGACCTCGTTCAGGCCGTCGCCGGCCTCGCCGTCCCCGCGGCCGGCTGATTCCGCTTCTTCCCGGGGCGGGCTACGATACACGGCCATGACGCTCACCAACGCCTACGCCACCGGTCGGTTCGGACTCTCGTTCGAGCTGTTTCCTCCCAAGACGCCCGAGTCGGAGGCCGTGATGTGGCGTACGGTCGACGAGCTCATGGCCTACCAGCCTGCACTCATCACGTGCACCTACGGTGCCGGTGGCTCGACGCAGTCGAAGACGCTCGACGTGATCTCGGGCGTGAAGGCCCGGCACGACGTGCCGGTGGCCAGCCACCTCACCTGTGTCGGCAGTTCAGTGGACGAACTCCGTCACTACCTGCGCGAGGCCAGCGACCGCGGCGTGGCGGCGATCGTGGCGCTGCGGGGCGATCCGCCGAAAGGCGAAACCTCGTTTACGCCAGTGGCCGGCGGCCTGCGGTATGCGTCGGAGCTCGTCGCGTTGATCCGCAGCGAGTTTCCCGAGTTTGGCATCCTCGTGGCCGGCTATCCGGAAACGCACCAGGAGGCCGTGAGCCCCGCGGCCGATCTCGAGAATCTGAAGCGGAAGTGCGATGCCGGAGGCGACGTGGTGGTGACGCAGCTCTTCTACGACAACGACGATTTTTTCCGGTTTCGAGACCGCTGCGCCGCCATCGGCATCGTTCAGCCCATCGTTCCAGGAGTGATGCCCGTCACCAACTATGCGCAGGTGCGGCGGATCGCCAGCCTGTGCAAGGCGCGGCTGCCGGCGGAGTTCAGCCGGGCGTTCGAGGCCGCCGGCGACGTGGAGGCCGCCCAATTCGAGGCGGGCGTGGAGTATGCCTCCCGGCAGGTGCAGGGCCTCGTGGCGGGTGGAGTGCCCGGCATCCACTTC
>JBJTIE010000265.1:0-5056 GCA_046094845.1 Planctomycetaceae bacterium
GCCAGCGCCACGACGCTCCGCCCCTTGAGGGTCTCGGGCACGTCGGCCTGCACGATCCGCCGGGTGATCCAGGTGCTCTCGCGCCGGACGAAGAACAATCCCGTGCTCATCGGCGAGCCGGGCGTCGGCAAGACGGCGATCGCCGAGGGGCTCGCCCTGCGGATCGTGCTGGCCGTGACCGCGCTGATGGAGGTGAAGAGCTCCATGGGCGTGATCGTGGCCGCCCCCACGGCCGGAGCCTGCGCGGCCCTGCCCGGCTCGGTGATCGCGCTGGCGGAGGACATGGGACTCGACGAGGAGGCGATGGCCCGGGCGCTCCTCGCCGCAGGGCTCGTCGGCGTGTTCATCGCCACGCCCTGGTCGTTCGCCGCGGAGGTGGGCGGCTGCCAGGCGGAGGGGGGCTCGGCTGCGGCGATGGCCGCGGCCGCGATCGTCACGCTGGCCGACGGCACGCTCACGCAGGCTCTCGCCGCGGCCTCGCTGGCGATGCAGAGCATGATCGGCCTGATCTGCGACCCAGTGGGCAACCGCGTCGAGGTGCCCTGCCTCGGCAAGAACGTCATGGCGGCGGCCAACGCGCTGTGCTGCGCCAACATGGCCCTGGCCGGATTCGATCAGGTGATTCCTTTCGACGAGGTCGTCGCGACGGCCAAGCGGGTCGCCGAACAGATGCCGCGGGAGGTGCGCTGCACCGCGCTCGGCGGCCTCTCGATCACGCCTACGTCGCTGGCGATCGAGGCCCGTCTGGCCCAGCGGAAAGCGGCCTGCGGGGCCGGCAGCTGCGGCTGCGGCAGTTGACCTCGGAACGATTCAGGGGATCCCGATCAGGTGATCCCGGACCCGTCGTCCGGGGACTCCATGTCCTCGAATTCCTCGTCGTCCTCCCATGGCCAGAAGAACATCTGCACCTGTCGGAGGATCACGACATCCTCTTCCTCGTCGATGTCGATCTGAAAGAGCAGCCCCTCGAAGTCGGGCAGATCCTTCGCCTCCACCGGCGAGATGATGACCGTCGTATCGTCCCCCGGGCTCTTCTCCGCCGTCACGAACGAGGAGCAGGCGATCTCGCCGCGGATGTCGATCTCCTCTGCGGCGTCGAAGATCTCCGCCTCGCCCTCGACCTGAAACTGCGGCATACGTTCGGTTCCTTGTGGAAGCAGGAATGGGATGGAAGCAGGAATGGAAGCCGGAAGGCCTGACGACGGACTGGAGGGTCTTACGGATGGGGTGGGATTCGAACCCACGAGCGACTTTCGCCGCTGCCGGTTTTCAAGACCGGTGCATTCAACCGCTCTGCCACCCATCCGAAGCAACGCCACACCACCCGCACTCGGGCTGGGGACGCCGGGATCGATTCTAACGTCTTTCGCCCGCCGCCCCGGCAGGGGGCTTTGACGGGAAACCCCTCTTTCCATACAGTTTTGACTTTCCCGACCACTCGCACAGGAACCAGATTTCATGGGCGGCATCAGCAACCGGATGAAGGAAGTCAAGCGGCGGCGGCATCGCCGGCAGAAGCTCGCCAAGATGGAAACGAAGCTCAAGAAGGCCACCACCAGCGAAAAGCTCGTCATGGCCGAGAAACTCCGCAAGATGACCCCCGGCTGCAATGACCTGATCGCCCGCATGGGCCTGGAAGACCGCAAGCGCGGCTGATCGCAGCCGATCGGGGCATCGACGCTCCACGGAGGCCCAGCTTCCATGGCGGGCGTTTCCTTGCTCGCCGCAAGACACAACGGCTCCGCATCCACCCCTCTTGCCATTCTCTCCATTCGGGGGGATAATCCACCCCCAGCCAGGGAGGGCCGTTCACGGAGCCCTCTCGCATGCGCGCGGTTTGTTCGGTCGACTGTTTCTTGCGGCTGCCCCACTGTGGGATCTGGCTGGTCGTCGTGCTCGGTCTGGGCCACGCGGCGATCACGCCCGCTGCCGCCGGCACGATCTACTGGAACATGCAAACCCTCGCGGCCACGTCCAATGACGTCACCGGCCTCGTCGCGGGCGACCTCACGCGCGGACAGGGGGGCGGCACGTCGGTGACGGGCACCGCGTCTTCGTCGAGTGCAGGCTACACGTTTCTACTCGGCGGCACGGCCACCCCGGCATCGGGCGGAAACAACGGACAGTCGTCCGCCCTGGGAGGGCCGCTCGTCACGGGCTCATCGGCCTACTTCGCCATCTCGCTCTCCAACACGTCGTCGAAAGCGCTGTCGGTCGTCAGCATCGGGTTCGGTGCCCGCTCGACCGCCTCGGGGCCGGCCGCATACGCCCTGCGATCGAGCCTCGACGGCTACGCCACCGACATCGCCGGCGGCACGGGCGCGATTCCGACGACGTCCACCTGGGCCTTCTACACGACCAGCTTCCCTGCGCCCGTCGAGATCGTCGCCGGCGGCGGGATTCAGTTCCGGCTGTTCGGCTACGGCGGCACGGCCGTCAACCTCAACAATCTGACGTGGCGAATCGACGACCTGCAGGTGGTCGTCGTGCCGGAACCGGCGGCCGCGGGGTTCTCGGTCCTGCTCGCCGCAGGCCTCGGGGTCACCCTCCGCCGCGCCAGGAACGCCACGGTCAGTTTCGCCGCGGTTCAGGCCACGGTCGTGAACGTGAATCCGTCCTGGACGAAGTCCACCCGCCCGGTGCTCCCCTCGGGAAACGTCCCCGAGAGCAGCTCGCGGGCGAGCTCGTTCTGAAGCTGCTGCTGAATCACCCGCTTGAGCGGCCGGGCCCCGTAGACCGGGTCGTAGCCGAGCCGGGCGATCTCCTCGAGTGCAGCATCGGTGCACTCGAGCATGATGCCGGCCTTCTCCGCCTGCTTGACGAGCCGCTTCACCTGGATGTCGACGATCCTGCGGATGTGCTTCTTGTCGAGCGGATGGAACACGATCGTCTCGTCGATCCGGTTGAGGAACTCCGGCAGGAACCGGGCCTGCAGCGCCTCCTTCACGGCGTCGCGGACCTCCTGCTCGCCGCCCCCCTCCCTCGTGATCTCCTGGATCGCCTGACTGCCCACGTTGCTCGTCATCACCACGATCGTGTTGGTGAAGTCGACCGTGTGGCCGAGGCTGTCGGTCAGCCGGCCGTCGTCGAGCACCTGCAGGAGCACGTTGAACACGTCGCGATGGGCCTTCTCCATCTCGTCTAGCAATACCACGGAATAAGGACGTCGGCGCAC
Source organism: Planctomycetaceae bacterium (assembly GCA_046094845.1). Classification (GTDB taxonomy): domain Bacteria; phylum Planctomycetota; class Planctomycetia; order Pirellulales; family UBA1268; genus QWPN01. Next base: position 3,176 of record JBJTIE010000265.1, read on the forward strand.
GGCCTCCGTGAGCAGGCCCCCTTCCTCGTAGCCGACGTAGCCCGGCGGCGCGCCGATCAGCCGCGCGACCGTGTGCTTCTCCATGAACTCGCTCATGTCGATTCGCACCATCGCGTTTTCGTCGTCGAAGAGCACCTCGGCCAGCGCCTTGCAGAGCTCCGTCTTCCCGACGCCCGTGGGCCCCAGGAAGATGAAGGAGCCGATCGGGCGGTTCGGATCCTGCAGGCCGGCCCGGCTGCGGCGGACGGCGTCACTCACGGCCTCGACCGCCTCTTCCTGCCCCACCACCCGTTGGTGCAGCCGATCTTCCAGCACGAGCAGCTTGGCCCGCTCCGTCTCCACGAGCCGCGTGACCGGAATGCCGGTCCAGGCGCTCACGACCTCGGCGATCTCCTCGGGCCCCACCTCGCGGCGGAGCAGCCGCTTCGTCGGCGACTTGCCGGCGTCCTTGGCCTCCTTCTCGGTCCCCTCCTGCTCCAGACGCTGCTGCAGGGCCTTCCGCTTCACGTCGAGCTCGTAGAGCCTCTGGTACAGATCCTCGCCGACGGGCTGGCCCGAGGCCTGCCGCTCCTTGATCTGCACGCCCGCCTGATCGAATGCGAGCTGCACCTCGTCGAGCTGCTTCCGCAACTCCTGGGTGCTGCCCACGCCCATCTTCTCGGCCTCCCACTGCTGCCGCAGGTCGGCCAGCTTCTTCCGGAGGTCCGCGGATTCCGCCTCGATCTCCTTCAGCCGCTCCTTGGCATGCTCCTCCGTCTCCTCGGCGAGCTGCCGCGCGGCCAGCTCCAACTGCACGAGTCGCCGCTGCACCTCGTCGATCTCGCTCGGCACGCTCTGCAGCTCCATCGCGATCCGGCTCGTCGCCTCGTCCATGAGGTCGATGGCCTTGTCGGGGAGGAACCGGTCGGCGATGTAGCGGTGCGACAGCTCCGCCGCCGCCACGAGCGCCGAGTCCTTGATTTTCACTCCCCTGTGATGGGCTTCGTAGCGGGGCTTCAGGCCCCGCAGGATCGCGATCGTGTCGTCCACGCTCGGCTCGCCGACCATCACCGGCTGGAACCGCCGCTCCAGCGCCGCATCCTTCTCGATGTGCTTGCGATACTCGTCGAGCGTCGTCGCGCCGATGCACCGCAGCTCGCCGCGGGCGAGCGCCGGCTTCAAGAGATTCGCCGCATCGGAGCCCCCCTCGGCGGCCCCGGCACCGATCACCGTGTGCAGCTCGTCGATGAACAGGATCACGTTGCCCGCGGCCGCCTCGACCTCCCGGAGGATCGCCTTGAGCCGATCCTCGAACTCGCCGCGATACTTCGTGCCGGCGATCAGGGCGCCCAGATCGAGCGCCACGACGCTCCGGCCCTTGAGCGTTTCGGGCACGTCGGCCTGCACGATCCGCAGGGCGAGCCCCTCGGCGATCGCCGTCTTGCCGACGCCCGGCTCGCCGATGAGCACGGGATTGTTCTTCGTGCGCCGCGAGAGCACCTGGATCACCCGGCGAATCTCGGCGTCGCGGCCGATCACCGGGTCGAGCTTGCCCTGGGCGGCCCGCTTCGTGAGATCATTGCCGTACTTTTCCAGGGCCTGAAATTTCGCCTCGGGATTCTGGTCGGTCACCCGCGACTGCCCCCGCACCGCCTGCAGGCCGGCGAGCAGCTCCTTCTCGCCGATCGCCGCCAGTTGGAGAACGTTCCTGGCCTTCGACGGCACCTTCACCAACGCGAGGAGCAGGTGATCGGTCGAGACGAACTCGTCCTTCATCACGTGCGACTCGCTGGTCGCCGTCTCGAAGACCTTGATGAGCTCCTGGTCGGGCTGCGGCTGCGCTCCGCCCGACACCTTCGGCAGGTGCGAAAGCTCGGCCTCGATGATCCGCTCGAGGTGTCC
>JBJTIE010000266.1:0-2531 GCA_046094845.1 Planctomycetaceae bacterium
GGCCGGCGCCGGGGCGCGCTAGACTGCACATCCGGCACAGCCGTTTCGTTCGGCTCCGGCTGGCGGCCAATCGCTGGTCGAGGCCGGCAATCCTCCGCAAGGGTTCGCCGCGGTGACGCCGAATCAACAAGAGATCGTGAGTTCTCCCTGGAACCCAGTCATGGCCTGCCCGCTGCTTCCGCGCTCCCGCATCGCCGTCGCCCGGCTCCTCACCGCGGCTCTCTTGCTGATGGCTGCCTGCGCGAGCCCCCCGCTGCACGCCCAGATGCAGCAGCAGGGAGGCATGGGGGGTGGCATGGGAGGCATGGGCGGTGGAATGGGCGGCATGGGCGGTGGCATGGGTGGCATGGGCGGCATGGGCGGCATGGGCGGCATGGGGGGGCTCGGCGGCTTTGGCTTCCAGCCTCCTTCGGGTGTGCTCGTCGATGCCAACGGCGTGCTGCGGATGCACAGCGTGGCCGACGGGGCTCTCTCGGCCGAGCGGATGAAGGCGGCCGTCGCCGGCTTCGAGGGTGACCTGCGAACGAGCTCGAAGCTCCGCAAGGTCGCCCTCTCGCGGCTGGAGGCCGAGGTGAGGAAGGCGATCGAGGGTGGCCGCGGCGTTCCCGACGCGCTGGAGAAACTGGCCGGGCTCACGCGGGTGCAGTACGTGTTCGTCTATCCTGCCGCTGATGGCGCGCCCGGTGAGATCGTGATCGCCGGACCCGCCGAGCCGTGGATCGTCGATGCCACTGGCCGCGTTCGCGGCGTCGCAACGGGCTGGCCCACCGTGCTGCTCGAGGACCTCGCCGCTGCGATCCGCGGCTTCGCGCCGGGCCAGCCGCAGGATCGGCAGATCGGCTGCTCGATCGATCCGAAGCCCGAGGGCCTCGCGGCGATGCAGGCCTATCTGAAGAGGGTCGGCCGCGTGAATCCCAGCGGAGGCACCGACGCGATCATCGGCGGCATGAAGGAGGCGCTCGGCACGCAGACGGTGAGCGTGTTCGGCGTGTCGCCCGCGACGCACTTCGCCCAGGTGCTCGTCGAGGCCGACTACCGGATGAAGCTGATCGGCATCGGCCTCGAGCCGGCGCCCGTGAAGATGAAGACCTGGGTGGATCTCACCAGCGGCGGCGCCGGCCAGAACGCCCTGCAGCGGTGGTACTTCCTGCCCGACTACCAGTGCGTCAAGATGGCCGAGGACGACCTCGCGATCCAACTCGTGGGCCAGGGCGTGAAGCTCTGCGGCGCCGACGAGGTGGTGATGCCCGACGGCCGCCGGCTCGACGCCAACCGTGCCGACGGGGCCAGCCGCTCGTTCACCCAGACGTTCACGAAGAAGTATCCGGAGATCGCGGCCCGCAACCCGGTGTATGCCCAGCTCCGCACGCTGATCGACCTCGCCGTCGTGGCCGCCTACATGCAGGAGCACGACGCCTACGGCAAGGCCCAGTGGAACGCCGGCACCCTCCGCGACGAGCGGGCCTACCGAATCGAGCGTCTCGCGACGCCCCGCGAGGTGGAGACGGCGTTGATCGCCGTCTGGCGGGGCAGCAAGCTGATCACGCCGATCGGCGGCGGCGTGACGATGCACCCGCGGATGGCCCTCGATGCATCGAACCTGCTGCTCGACGACCAGGGCGAAGTGGCTGCGACTCGAGCCGCCGCGAAGGACCTGCCAGCCGGCCGCTGGTGGTGGGATTGAGCGCCGACCTCATGTGGCGCGAGTTCGGGGTTGCCCGCGCCCCGTCGCCGGACGCTCGTTACGGCATCCATGCCTTCGCTCGCTCGATGCTGACTGCGCTTCGGCATCCTGCCTGCGCTTGTCAGCAACGCCGGCTCTCGGGGCGTGGGCAACCCCTCACGGCGTATTGCTGTGCCGTAGTCCGCATGCTCCGCATGCGGCCCACGGAGTGAACACCGCAGGCCCTTCAATTCCTCCGCGGGTCGACCTCATGTGGCGCGAGTTCGGGGTTGCCCGCGCCCCGAGAGCCGGCGTTGCTGACAAGCGCAGGCAGGATGCCGAAGCGCAGGCAGCATCGAGCGAACGGAGGTCAGGATGACCGAAGTGAGCGTCCGGCGATGGGGCATGGGCAGCCCCGACCGACCGGAGCAAGCCATGCACACGCCCTGCCAAACAGGATTGCCACGAAGGCCGGCGTGAGCGGCCCTCCTGGCCCGCTCACGCAGCGCGTTCCCATCGTTTCAAGGGGAGCCGGCGCTGTGGGTGCCGGGGAGCCACAAATCGTTCGCCCATGTGGGCCCGGCAGCACGGCGGGCGATCGGCGAACGATTTTCAGCGACGGAGGCACCCGCAGCGCCGGCGGCGCGCGGCCCCCCGCTACCAGCAAGTCTTGCCGCCGTTGACCGCGATCGTCTGCCCCGTCACGAACGCCGCCTCGTCGCTGGCGCATGGCACGGATGGGTCGAGCCTGGAGGGCGAGCCGGACCGGTGTGCGGCAGGGCCGCACACCGGCACTGGGTGAGCGGGCCCGGCGGGCCGCGCCCGGCTCAATATGGGGGGCGGACTCGTTGGGGTGCGGGCGCAGCCG
>JBJTIE010000267.1:0-3834 GCA_046094845.1 Planctomycetaceae bacterium
GGAGCGTACCGCGGGTGGCTGCGCCGCGCCAATCCGCGTCGTTCGGCCACCGCGGCGCGGGGTGGTTGGCGACCGTGTGCAGACTGCCAATCTGCACCTACAGCGCTGCGCGGGTGTAGCCGCGGAGTGGTACTCTGCGGAATGCGGGTCGCGGCGTCGTTCGGCCGTCGCGATGTCGGGTGGCGTGCGACCGTGTGCAGACTGCCAGTCTGCACCTACAGCGATGCGCGGAGGCCATGGGTGTTCCTGCCCGCAAGGGGCGGTTACCGCGGGGACCGCTGCAGCACGATCAGGGGGGATTTCCATCCGACAGGATTCTTGTCGCTGAAGCCCCCGGCCTCGATGAATAGAAAGTCACCGTTCACCGCCATCTTCAGCGCCTGCTGTCGCTCCAGATCGAGCAGCGTGTTGCCTGTCCAGAACCGGAGCGGCTCGTCCGTCGTGCCATCGGGCTTGAAGCTGATCGCCTTGAACGGCGCACGATTCGCGTCGACCGGCGTGGCAGGATCGAAGACGTCGGGGGAGGGGACCACGGCCACCGTCGTCCAATCACCCAACAGGGCGGGATAGGCCGCGGTCTTGCCGTTCCATGCGAACCTGCCCGCGTCCGGGTCGTCGGCGTTGCGGTTCGGATCCTGCACCGCCTGCCACTCGGCCGAGAGCAGCCGCGTTCCCCGCGCCCATTGCCGGAGCTGCTTGTCGCCGAAGGGCGGGATCTTCATCTCCTCCAGCCAGATGTTGAAATGATCCCGCTTCTTCTGGCTCTGGAAGGCGATGGCGGCGATTACCACCTTGCGTTTCTTGAAGTCCTCGAACCAATCGGTGGTGATGAAGCCGCCCTTGGGCAGGCCGCCCGAGCCCATGCCGCCGGCACCCTTGGCCTCGGCGATCATCCGGCCGTTGACGTACACGGCCCAGCCGTCGCCGGTGTAGACGTGCGATCGCCCCCCCACCAGCAGCCGGTAGCGGTGCCCCGGCTTCATCGGTGGCAGTTCGAAGGTGCGGCGCATGACGAGCACCTCCTTCTCCCAGGGCGTGTTCGGGTTGTCGCCGCAGCCGCAGATCGGCGACGTGCAGCCGCCGTTCGCGAGCATGTTCGCGAACGGCCCCAGGCCCTTCCTCCAGCCCGCCTTGGCCGCCTTCGAGGCCCTGAACTCCGGCATGAACCAGTCGGTCATGCCCTTCGGCATGGTCACGGGCCGGTAGCGGGGCGTCCCATCCCACTCCTTGGTCTCGGGCGGATCGAAGCTGAAATAGTCCCACTCGTTGCGGAGGCGATCCGGGCCGTAGGGGTGCCAGCCATAGTCGGTGGTGTCGCCGGCGCGGCGATACAGGTCGGCCAGTTGTTCCAGCGCGTCGTTCCGGCCGCCGGGCGAGCCGGTTTTCACCTCGGCCGCCGCCAGCGCCCGGAGAGACTTCCAGTTCTTGCCGACGTGCTCCGGGATCAGGCTCTCGAGGATCATCGGCCTCATGATCTTCGACAGCCTGGGCCCGAGCGCCTCGGGGGTCGCGCCCAGGAAGTATTCGCGGTGCGGCAGCGTCTGCTCCGGGAAGCGCTTCTTGGCCAGCGTGTACAGCGTTTCGAGTGCCTCCGGTCCCGACGCGGCCCACGACACGCCTCGCGCCAACTCCTGCTCGAGGTACGTCACGGGGCTTGGGGGTCCCGTGCGATTCGACAGGTTCAGTCCCCCCGGCGCCGTAAGCGTCTTGGGGAAGGTGGCGTAAGACCGTGAGAGCACCTGCACGATCATCGACCGCACCGCCGGCGGCGCCTGCGGCGCAGGCGTGAGGAACCCGCGCATCGCCCCCGCGACGGCACCGACCCGGTTGTCGGTCATCAGCACGCCGATGAGGGGCCAGATTTTCTGGTAGTACCGCTCGTCGTAGGCCAGTCCGGTCAGCGGGCCGAGCGCGGCCGCGCGGAACCACCAGTCCTCGTGCTCCAGCCAGTAGCAGAGGCGGTCCAGGTGCGGAGCGAGCAGCTCCGGCCGGGCCCACCCCAGGCGATTGAGCGCGTGCACCACCACCCACCACGACTCCTCCGGATCGTTGATCATCCGGAGCAGCACCGCCGCCACCTCGTCATTGAGGCGGGCGGGTGAATTGATGGCCATCAAACCCGCCTGCCGGGCCCGCGGATCCTCGTGCCGGATCAGCTCGAGGACCAGAAGATCGGCTCCCTTCTTGCCGATCACCTGGGCCGCCATCTCGCGGACACCCTGGTCGGGATGGCGGGCGTACATGAGCAGCACCTCGGGCGTCACCGCGGGGTCGTTCACCCGCCGCAGGATCGGCCACGAGGCGTCGGTGGCCAGCCGCTCGGCGTCCCAGCTCTGCACCCTGCCGTTCCGGTCCGCCGCCGGGGTCATCGAGAAGAACGCCTCGTCAGCCGCCGTGCCCCACGGCCGCTTCGGCAACTGGTAGGGCTTGGCGAATTTCGACGCCGGCGCGCCCGTGATCCGCAGCGTCTTGCGCGGGATCGTGTAGGCGAGCGAGATGCCGATCCCCCAGCTCCCGGGAACGTCGTAACCGCCGCCGCCATGGTGGTTGCCCACGATCCCCATCGATCCGTCGAAGTGCCGTGACAGCTCGTAGAACCACTGACGGTTGTCCATGAACTCGCGGTATTTGAGCGGCTGCTTGTCGTGCAGGAGCCCCATCGCGGCGCCCCTCCAGATCTCGCCGATGCCGCCGCCGGTGTGGCCGTGGAACATCCACGAGGTGGAATAGAAGCTTCGCACCGCGGAGATGTCGCGGGCCTTGGCGTAGACCGACTTTTCCCCCTCGGGCGTCAGCGTGGCGGCGGCAGCCATGAAGAAGGCCATCTTGCCGACCTTGCCGTTGTCCACGAAGCCGGTGTCCGGCATGCCGTCGCCGTATGGCACGTTGCCGTGGCCGGCGAAGCGGTAGAAGTGCTTGAGCGTCTCCTGCAGGAGATGTTCGTCCACCTCGGCGCCGCACTCCCGGGCCAGGAGCAGGAAGGCCGTGGCGGGGATGCCGGCGGCGTTCAGGTGGCCGTAGCTGAAGTTCACGCCGCCGAACTGGTTCCAGCCGCCGTTGTACATGTTCCGCTTGAGGTAGTCAGCGTGCATCGAGATCAGCGGCAGCACGCTCTCGTCACCGGTGCGGAGGTAGTACTCACAGAACCCGATCCCGTTGTAGCCGGAGTGCCAGGGACTGGAGTCGTCGATCCGCTTGGCGTCCTTGTGCTTGGCGACCGTCTCCTTCATCCAGCCGCGGACCACATCGAGATCCTGCTCCTCGCCGGTCGAGAGCAGGAACAGCACGCCGAGCCCCATGCCGTTGGCCTTCGTGCGCGCCAGATAGTCGGCCTGGCCGCGGACGATCTTCTCCGACTTCGGGCAATCGAGCGGCCAGGTCTTCGCGTAGCTGCCGAGCACCGGAATCTTCACGACCACTTTCTCGGTCTTGGCGTCGGGCTTCGCCTTGACCAGAAACGTCACGATTCCATTGGTGGCCTCCGCCTTGCTGATGATGCCGCCGAGCTGGATCCGCGGATCGATGTCCTTGAGCGTCTGGCCGTTGATGCTCTCGATCATCTGGCCGACCTGGAGCGTGCCGGTGGCCTCGGCGGGCGAGCCCTTGTCGATGCGGCTCACCCGCATCTGGAAGGGGGGCAGCAAAAGATCGATCCCGATGCCGACGGGGCCGAAGTGCTCGATGGGCGTGCGCGGCGCGGTCTCGCTGGGCACGGTGCTGAAGAGCGGGAAGTCCTTGTAGAATTTGCTCTCGAACTTCGACGACGTGACGTCGGCGGCGGAGGCGGTCGCCGCGAGGGCGAGACCCGCGACGAGGCAGGCGAGCGAGGTGGGG
>JBJTIE010000268.1:0-17032 GCA_046094845.1 Planctomycetaceae bacterium
GACGAAGAGCCTCTACGGCCTCGACAACCCGCGGACGGCCGACTTCGGCCGCCGCTGCCTCCTGGCGCGGCGGCTCGTGGAGCGGGGCGTGCGGTTCGTGCAGCTCTACTCCGGCGGCGCCCACAACGACGACAACTGGGATGCCCACGGGGATCTGGAGAAAAACCACAACTTCCACGCGGGCAACACCGACAAGCCCGTCGCCGCGCTGCTCACCGATCTCAAGCGATCCGGGCTCCTCGACACGACGCTCGTAATCTGGGGGGGCGAGTTCGGCCGCCAGCCGACCGCGGAATACGCCAGCGGCACGGGCCGCGACCACAACGCGCTCGGCTTCACGATGTGGATGGCCGGCGGCGGCATCAAGGGGGGCGTGAGCGTGGGCGAGACCGACGAGCTCGGCTCGGCGGCGATCGCGCCGGTCGAGGGGGAGAAGCCGGGCTTCCACGTGAAGCGGCTCCACGCCACGGTGCTCCACTGCCTCGGCCTCGATCCCAACCGGCTCTCCTACTTCTTTGGCGGCCTCGACCAGAAGCTCGTGGGCGTCGAGCACGTCGATCCCATCACGGAGCTCCTCGCATGAGGCTCGGGGCGGTCGTGCTCGATCCGTGGCGGCCGGACGTGTGACGTCCCCGGCCGGTGATCCGTTTCCGGAGTAGCCGCGGAGTGGCACTCTGCGGAATGCGGCTCGCCACGTCGATCGGCCACCGCGACGCCGCGCGGCTTGCCACCGTATGCAGACTGCCAGTCTGCACCTACAACGCTCCGCGGAAGCGACGTCGACCGATCCGCAACGTCGCCGCGTCGCTGCTCCACCGCCCGCCAGTAGCCGCGGAGTGGTACTCTGCGGAATGCGGGTCGCGACATCGATCGGCCACCGCCATGCCGTGCGGCCTGCCACCATGTGCAGACTGCCAGTCCGCACCTACAGCGCTCCGCCGATGCGTTGCCCTCCGCCAGACGGGTAGCCGCAGAGTGGCACTCAGCAGCATGTGGGTTGCCACGTCGATCGGCCACCGCGGAGCCGTTCCGCCCACACGATGTGGTGGCCGGCGGCGTGTTCCGGTTATCCTGATTTGCCGAAAAAACCCGTCCCTCGTCCCCAGCCCCGCAGGAAGCCATGTCCGACGAAACTCCCGCATCCGCCGCCAAGCCGAGCGCCGTCGAGGTCGCCAAGACGGCCAGCAACTTCCTCCGGGGAGACATTGCCCGGGAACTCGCCGACGGGGCCCCGGGGTTCGGCAAGCCGTCCGTGCAGCTGCTCAAGAACCACGGCACCTATCAGCAGGACGACCGCGAGACCCGCAAGTCCGTGGACGGCAAGAAGAGCGAGCGGCAGATCTCGTTCATGATCCGCACCTGCGTCCCCGGCGGGAAGCTCACCGCCGAGCAGCTGCTGTCGGCGATCGACATGGGGGACGAGCTGGGCAACGGCACGATCCGGCTCACGACGCGACAGGCCATCCAGCACCACGGCGTCGTCAAGGGCGAACTGAAAGACTTCATGCAGCGGGTGCATGCCAACCAGATGACGACACTCGCTGCCTGCGGCGACGTCGAGCGCAACATCATGTGCTGCCCGGCGCCGATCAAGGGCGACACGGTCCGCGACGAGATGCAGGCGAAGCTCGACGAGCTCGCCAAGCACCTCGCACCCCGGACGCGAGCCTATTACGAGATCTGGCTCACCGACCCGGACACCGGCGAAAAGACGCTCGCTGCCGGCGGGTCGAAAGAGGCCGAAGTGGAGCCGATCTACGGCCCGACCTACCTCCCGCGCAAGTTCAAGACGGCCTTCGCCCTGCCCGAGGACAACTGCACCGACGTCTATGCCAACGATCTCGGCTTCATCGTCGTGCACGAGCAGGGAAAAATCCTCGGCTACAACGTGCTCGCCGGCGGCGGCATGGGCGTGACACCGAGCGCCGCCAAGACGTTTCCGGCGCTCGCCAAGCGGCTCGGCTTCGTGCCGCCGGAGGACGTGCTCGCGATCGCCGAGGCGATCGTGAAGGTGCAGCGCGACTTCGGCAACCGCTCCGACCGCAAGACGGCCCGGCTCAAGTACACGATCCACACGATGGGTCTGGAAAACTTCCGGAAGAAGGTGGAGGAGTATTTCGGCAAGCCGCTCGCCCCCTGCCATCCGGCCGACGTGCACGGCTTCGACGACCACATCGGCTGGCACGAGCAGGGCGACGGAAGGTTCTTCTACGGCTTCAACGTGGAGAACGGCCGCATTCACGACACGGGCGACTTCCGGCTGAAGACCGCGGTGCGGCGGATTCTGCGGGAGATCGGGCCCGGGGTGCGGATCACGTCGCACCAGAGCCTGCTCTTCACCGACCTGACGGCGACCGACCGCGTGCGGATCGCCGACATCCTCCACGCCTGCGGCGTGAAGACATCGGAGGAGATCAGCACGCTCCGCCGCTGGAGCATGGCCTGCGTGGCCCTGCCCACCTGCAGCCTGGCGGTCGCGGAGAGCGAGCGGGTGCTGCCCGGCCTCATCGACTCACTCGAGCCCGAGGTCGCGAAACTGGGGCTGGCATACGATGCCTTCACGCTGCGGATGACGGGCTGCCCCAACGCCTGCGCCCGCCCCTACAACTCCGACATCGGCATCGTGGGCCGCACGCTCGGCAAGTACACGATCTTCCTCGGCGGCCGACTGCTCGGCGACCGGCTCAACACGCACTACAAGGACGTGGTGCCGTTCGAGGATCTGTGCAGCGAGCTCACCGCCGTGCTCGCCTGCTACAAGGCCGAACGGACGTCCGGCGAGACGCTGGGTGACTTCTGCCACCGCAAGGGCGTCGATGCCGTCCGCACCTGGGCCGACGAATGGCTCGCGGGAGCCCGTGGCCGGTAGGCCCATCACGCCGGCAGGTCGTCCCACATCGGGCACCACAGAGGCGTCCGCGGGAAGAGCTGGGAGGCCAGCTTGATCGCGACCTGCGTCGACGACTCCAGCCGCCCCGCCGCCGCCGCCTCGACCGGATCGCACTGGCCGAGGAGCAGCCGGGCGAGCTCGTCGTCGGAAAGCTTCAGGTAGCTGCGGCCCACGCGGCCCACGTGCACGGCTGCCTTGCCGTCGGCCACCACGACGGAGCCGCGAAGCCCCGGCGCCTCGAGCCCCAGCTCGACCGCCTCGCGGATGCCCGCCGCGGCGGCCCGCGCGGGCAACGCCGGCGCGAGCGCCTCGAGGAGTTCGGCCGGCCGGAGCACCTTGGCCACGATCATGCGATCGCCGCTCTGCACGAGGCTCTCACCACCGGTGACGGCGGCGTGCAGCGGATCGGCGGCATGCGACTCGTAGACGATCTCCTGCCGGTCGTTCTCAATGGCCTCGCCGCAGACGCGGGCGAGAATGTCCTGCTCGAGCCCCGGAAATTCGGGGTCCGCCATGATCTCGAGCACGCGATGACCGGCCTGCACGCAGTAGCCGACGATCCGCGCGGTCGTCTCATGCAGGTCGTAGCGATCCTGGCCCACCAAGGCGACGAGGAGGGAATCGAAGGCTCCGCGGCTCACCAGCCAGCGAGAGTAGCTTTCGTCGCGGTCGAGCGGCCCGACGAATCGGGAGGCGTTCTGCCGGTAGATGCGGAGGATCGCCGGCAACTCGACGTGCCGCCACTGCCGCATCGTCACCGGCTCGCCGGACCGCTGAGGTCCTTCGAGGAGTCGGGCGAGGATCTCCGCCGGTCGGCCCGGCGTCGCGCAGTCGCGGGCGAGCACGCTCCAGCCCAGCTCCCGAAACGACGGCGCGATCCGCGTCCGCGAGAATGCGACGACCGCACCGAGCTGACGCATGCGGTCTTCGGCGGCCCGCACGAGCCGCTGACCATGCCCCGCGCCTCGGCACTCGGGCAGCACCGCCACGCGATCGACGACGGCACCACGCACCGCGATCCCTTCGGCCGCACCCGGCACCATGGCCCCGAGCATGACGTCGCGCGGCACCACCTCGGCATGACCGACGATGCGACCGGCGAGTCGGGCGACGAGCCGATTGGCTGCGTCATGATCGGGGTGATCGACGGCCGCGTGAAATTCGGCCCGCGAGGGGGGGGTCGGCAGGCCCGCGAGCAGCTGCAGGATCTCGCTCTGGTCACCCGCCCGAGCCGGGGCGATGCGGCACTCCTCGAGCATCCACGCGGGGGGGGCGGCGGCCACCGCAGCCTGCATCGGCACATGAAGCACCGGCGTGCGCCTGGTGGCGGCGGCCGATCGCCGGCTGACCACGGTGCCCGACGGGCGAATCTCGATGGCGGCGACGCCGTCGGCCTCGGGGGCCGTGCCTGCGGCCAGACGCAGTTTCGACTTCGGCCGCTTCACGGCCGTGGCATCGGCCCTGGAATGCGTGCGTTGGCTCCGCTGCATGGTGCCTCCTTTCCCTGGGGCAATCGAATCAGTCCGTTGCGCGACAAGATAGGCGGATTTTCAGCCGGATTCCAGTAGCAGGAAACTTTTCAGCGTCTTTTCCGCGTAAAAACACCATGGATAGTCGCGCGCTGCGAGCAGCTTTCGGGCCCGCACCGCCGCGGCGAGCGGGCCGACGCGGGCGAGCAGGCCGTCTTTGACATCGCGGGCGTGAAACACCATCCGCTCGTTGGCCGCGCGGATCTCGCGACACCGCCGCTTCGCGAGGGCCGGCGTCGGAAACGTGTCGATCCACCGGTGTTTTTCCAGCGCGAGGTCACGAACCTCATGCGATTGCGCGGCGAGCGGCTCGAGAAACGTCTCCGGATGAAACTCGATGTCGCGAATCTGCCGCTGCAGGGTCGCGAGCTTGGCCTCCGGATCGTCTGCATCGAACCCGGGAAACGCCCGCTCGATCGGCAGCCGCAGCGTGCCCGACACGACGGCGTGCCGGGGCGGATCGCAGCCGGTGAGACGCCGCACGATGTCGTCGGTGATCCGGTCGTAGGCGGCGCCGCCGATGCCGTGGACGAACACGTCGGCCACGAGCACCCGCGAGATGAGCGTGGTGAGGATCGCCCGCGGCCGCAGCCGCAGCCCATGCTCCTCCATCCGCGAGAGGGCATCGATCCATTTCGACGGTGAGATATCCGGGGCGATCGGCAGTTCGACCCGCAGCGTCTCCATGTCGGAGAGGGCCAGCACGCCGGGAGTGGCATGGGCGAACACCCGCCTGCGGCGGGTGTCGTCCCGCGACCAGAGCCACCATGGCACCTCGAGCCATTCCCCCGAGGCGTCGTGGCGGACGGCGAGATCGGGCATCGGCCGGCCCCGGCCCCGCACGCGGTGCTCACGACGAGAGGCGGCGAGGGCGCCGTTGTAGGCCTCGTGCAACTGTCTCGCATGGGCGAGGAGCCAGCCCATGAACACCATTACGGTCGGCAGACGCATCATCTCGCTCACGGGCAGTTCGAGTGTCTCGAGGCCGAACCGCTCCTCGAGGATGTGCCGCGCCTGTGCGATCGCGAGCCCGAGCCTGTGCGACTCGCAGGCCCGCTCGATCGCCAGCGGCCACCAGCGCCGGAGAATGCAGTCGGGCACGAGCGGTGCAAGCAGGTCGCTCGCCCGATCACCGAACGAGTCGAAGCATTCCTCATCGAGGATGCCACGCTCTTCCCAGGCCATCTCCGGCGCAGCCGCGTCGAAGGGCACGTGCTCGAGCCGCGCCTCCCGCGGCGTGCCCACGGGCACGGCGACCGTGGCGCGGGCACAGCGGTCGGAATCGACCACGATGTTGAGGGCCGTGCCGCCGACCTGCCGCGCGTAGGCGTCGAGCGCAGCGTTCTTGAGCCACACGCCCGGATGAAAGAGATCGGGCTGATGACCGCCCATGATGATCGGGCGGGCGATCCATTCGGCCACGTTGTCGGGCCGGACGATGTCGCGGTAGCTGCGGGAATACTCGGCCGCCACGGTCAACACCTCGCGGCGGGTCGCCGCGATCAACTCCCAGAGCTTGAGGTCGCCGATTCGCGTGTCGAAGGCGGCCCGCAGGAGCCGGTTGTTGTCGACGAGCGCCTCGATCGATCCACCCGAGCCGTCGGCAGCACCCCGCACGGGCGGGTCGATGATCTTCGCCCCGGTCGCATCCGGGGCCCGATGGGTGCGGCGAAACGGAGGCATTGCGTGAAACGAGACCCCTGGAGCTGCGGGTTGGGGCCGTGGAGGCCCGACGGCCTTTAGGACGCCGCCTGCGTGGCGGCGACCGCATTGACGGCGGCAGCCGCCTCGGCCCGGTCGAGCACGCGGCGATAATAGGCCAGACGGGTCGTGGCATCGTCCAGTGCGCCCCCGAAACTCCTCGCCAGATCGAGATAGAGCAACGGCACGGGCAGTTCCACGATCCGCAGCCCGGCTGCCGCGACCTGCACCCAGACCTCGAGCGGCATCGCGTAGCCGGTTTCCGTGATGGCAAGCGATTCGAGCGCCCGCCGCGAGTAGGCCTTGAAGCCGCAGAAGGCGTCGGTCAGGGTCAGTCCGAGCCGCCCGTTGATCTCGGCGGTGATCTCGGCATTGATCCGCCGCCGCACCGCCGGCGGCTCGCTGTCGCCGGGGAAGCGTTGCAGATAGCGGCTGCCGCTCACGAGGTCGGCGGTGCCGTCGCTGCAGGCCGCCACGAATTCCGGGATCAGCCGCGGCTGATGCTGCCCGTCGCAGTCGATCGTGACGAGCCCGTCCCACGGGCCGGCCAGGGCCTCACGAAACGCCGTCGCCAGCGCGGCGCCGTAGCCGGCATTGGCCGCATGCCGCACGACCCGCACGTCGCGACGGGCGGCCAGCAGGTCGGACGTGCCGTCGGAGGAGCCATCGTCCACCACGAGCACGTCGGGTGTGACGGCGAGCACCTCGTCGAGTACACCCCCCACGTGCGCCGCCTCGTTGTAGACCGGCAGGGCGGTGAGAAACCGGGCCATGGAACCGCCTGGGGGCAGAGGGAGTGCGACGCCTGAAGACCTTCAAGGATAGCGCGCAAAAAACCCGGATCAACGCGCCGGTCGGTCCGACACCGACACCGCGGTGAACGGGTCGCGATCGGCGCGGCTGACCAGGCAGACCAGGCCGGGTAGGGAGGTCGTCAGCCGCTCGGCGAGGCTCTGCATCGCAAAATGCTCGCTGGCATGGTGACCGATGGCAATCACGGCCAGCCCCGCCGCCTCCGCCTCGAGTGCCTCGTGCAGCTTGATTTCGCCGGTCAGAAGCGTTTGGCAGCCACCCCGACAGACGGTCGCGATCGAACCGCCCCCCGAGCCGCAGACGAGCCCCACCCGGCCGGCTGCCCGGGATGGATCACCGACAATCTCTACGACCGTCACATTCAGCGCGGAGGCGATGCGGCGGCCGAGGTCGTGCAGGGTCTCGCCGGCGGGGGCCGTGCCGGCGCGGCCGAAGCCGGCGAGCGGCAGTTCGGCATCGGGCTCGATCGGTGACACATGGGAGAGTCGGAGGAGTGCGGCCAGCTGATCGTTGATGCCGCCGGCTGCGGAGTCCCAGGCCGTGTGACTGCTCCAGACCCCGCAGCCGCCGTGCACGAGGTCGAGCAGGGCGCGGCCCGAGGCCGTGTCGGTTGTGAGCCTCCCCAGCGGCCGAAACGGCAGCGGATGGTGCGTGACGACGAGATCGGCTCGCTCCTGGACAGCCTCGGCGGCCACGGCGGGCGTGAGCGACAGGCAGGTCAGCACGCGGCTGACCGTGACGCGCCGCGGCGCGACGAGCAGGCCGACGGCATCCCAGTCGGCCGCCAGCCTCAGTGGGGCGATGCTTTCGAGTTCGGTAGTCACCTGGGCGAGCGTCGGCATGCGGAGAGAATACTATGCTCGTGGCTCGTGACCCGGATACGGGGAACCGCCCTGCAGGTTCGTGCTCGTGGATACCTCACGCCTCTCCGCCGCCGCCCTGTCGCTCTCCCGCGACCTGCGGACGGCCCTGCGCCTGGCTCGGGATCTCGGCCTCGTGGCGGTGGAACTCGACGCCCGTGGTGGCCTGGCTCCCGACCAGCTCACGCAGACCGGCCTGCGGCAGATCCGCAAGTGGCTCGGCGACGAGGGGGTCGTCGTGTCGGCGGTCACGTTCCGCACCCGCGGCGGCTATGCCGATGCGGACCGGCTCGAGGGGCGGATCACCGCCACGAAGCGGGCGCTCGACCTGGCCCACGCGCTTGGCGCCCGCGTCGTGCTCAATCATGTGGGCGACATCCCGCCCGAGTCGGAAGGCCCGCAGTGGCAGCTGCTCGTGGACGTGCTCACCGACATCGGCCTGTGGGGCCAGCGGGTCGGGGCCACGCTCTGTGCCGAGGTGGGCCGCGCGAGTCCTGCCGATCTTGCGAGACTCATCGCAGCCCTGCCGGAAAGGTCGATCAGTTGCGACCTCGTCACGGGTGCAGCCATCGTGCATGGTCACGATCCCGTCGCGGCCATCGAGACACTCGGCCACCACATCGAGAGCGTGCATGCCACCGACGCGGTAGCCGGCGCCTTCGCCGGCCGGGGCCGGGCGGTCGCGCTCGGCACGGGCCAGGTCGATCTGCCGGCCGTGTTCGCCGCCCTCGAGGAGCGGGCCTATCGCGGCTGGATCGGCCTCGAGCCGGTCGAGGAGCGAACCGCCCGCGAGGAGCTTGCTGCGGCGATCGACTACGTCCGGGCCATATGACTCCATCTGGGCCCTCCTGAAAAAGCTGCTCGGCCGACTCGCGCGGCGGCACCGCGATAGGCAGGCTACGGGCGGGCCGGCGTTTGACCGGGGTTGGCTATGGTCGTAGCCTCTCCTGCATGAACAGTCCTGCATGGCTGCAACGGGCGACGACATGGCTGGCGATCGCCGGCTATGCGGTCCTCGCCAGTGGCCTGCCGTTGCCCATGGGCATGCTGGCGCCGCGCGGCGATGCGGTGGCCGACACGCGGCTCGCAGCCAAGGATCGCTCCCGGCCATTCCCCTGCATGGACAAGCCCTGCGGCTGCGCGACGGCCGAACAGTGCTTCGCCAACTGCTGCTGCCACACGCCCGCCGAGCGGCTCGCCTGGGCCAAGGCCCACAGCGTCGAACCGGCCGTGCTCGTGGCACTCGAGCGCCGGGTCGCGGCCGATGCAGCCCCGACAGCGCCGGCCGGCGGATGCTGCGCCGCCAAGGCCGCGAAGAAGCCGACCTGCTGCAGCGCCGGTGCGAGTGACGAGAAAGAGGCCATGCCGCCCACGTCACCCACGCCACCGCGACTCCGCACCGTGACGCTTCAGGCGATGCTCGCCTGCGGCGGCATTGTCACCCAATGGCTCGCGGTCGGTGGTTCACTGCCGCCACCACGGGTCGAACTCTCGCTGCAATCGCCTTTCGTCGAAGTCTGCATCTGCGGCGATCATGCCGCCGACAGCATCTCTGCGGCCCCTGCCCTGCCGCCGCCCCGGGCCGCCTGACGCGGCATTCTGCCGGCCTTCAGAGGGCACGCGCGGCCACTGCGGTCGCCCGCGTCTGCGCGCTGTTTCGCCGCCTCCTCACGGCTGCCGCCGTGCGCGACCGCGGCTGCTCAGGCACCACTCCACATCCACACACGGACTCGCTCCCTCCATGCATACCCTGACCCCCGCGCGGCCTGCCGGCCCGCGGCTCAGGCGAGCCTTCACGCTCGTCGAGCTGCTGGTCGTCATCGCCATCATCGGCACGTTGATCGGTCTCCTCCTGCCTGCAGTACAGTCGGCCCGTGAGGCCGCCCGACGCATGAGCTGCACGAGCAACCTGAGGCAGTTCGGACTCGGCCTGCTGAACTTCGAAAGTGGTCGGCGGCACTTTCCATCGACCGATGTGCGGCCATCAGGCACCGCCGCCTGGTCGGCTGGGGGAGGCTGGTCGCTGCACGCGCGGGTGTTGCCCTACATGGAGGAGGCGACGCTGGCCGACACCTTCGACTTCAAGCAGGCGGCGTTTCGCGGCACGTTCTCCTCGCAGGAGCCCAATCCGGCTTTCGTCACCGCGTTCGCCACGCCGATCCAGGTGCTGCTCTGCCCCAGTGATGGGGCGCCGGCTGTGCAAACGTCTGGCAGTTTCAGCTACGGCGGCAACAACTACATGGTGAGCATCGGGAGCGCCACGGCCAACGGGCAGGGCGGAATGCTCTGGAACTTTGCCAAACCCACCGACGGGATCGTGTACGAAAACTCGAAGGTCCGGATCTCGCAGATCAGCGACGGCACGTCGAAGAGTGTGATCGGCAGCGAAGCGGTGCGCAGCATCGGCAACGACACGACCTTTCCCGCCGGATCGCCGCCTCCGTTTCCGTACCAGTACACGCTCAACGGCTCCACGGGCTGGAACAGCGGCACGCTCGTGCCTCCAAGCGGAGCCACACCCACCACGGAGAGCATCGATTCGCTCGTCAACCAGTGGCGGTCGATCACGAGTTGGCGGGGCGCGAGCAGCCCGGCGATGCGCGGCCGGGGACTCGCCTGGGCAGCCACGACGGCGGGCAACAGTCTCACCAACGGCTTCCTGACCCCCAACAGCCAGATCCCCGACTACGTCGTCCACTGGTCGGGCTTCTTTGGACCAAAGAGCCGACACCGGGGTGGGGCCAACGTGCTCTTCGCAGACGGCCACGTGGCATTTCTCACGGACGAAACCGATGTGGCCGTGCACCGAGCACTCCACAGCATCAACGGCGGAGAGGTGGTGAACCTTGACTAACTCACAGAGAAAGAACGTTTCGATGCATGCATTCCATTTCATTCTGGTGGGGATCTGCCTGACGATCAGCCCGCTCCACGTGTGGGCTCACGACACGTGGCTCGAGGCGGCGCCACGACTCGTGCGGCCGGACGACGTCGTGCACGTCGGCCTGTTCCTCGGCAACCATGGCAACGACCACCGCGACTTCAAGATCGCGAGCAAGGTCGGTTCGCTCGACGAGGTGCAGATCAAGGTGGTCGGCCCCGATGGCCGGACCACCGACCTCGTGCCCGACATGGTCGATCTCGGTTACGCCCCGAAGGAGGGCTTCTGGTCAGGGCGATTCACGCCGGCGGCCGAGGGGCTGCACTGCGTCGGCCACTTCCGGCAGGGTGTGCGACACGGGGCGATGGGATTCAAGGGGGGCAAGACCTACGTCCTCGCCTCGGAATCGCTCGACGCACCGGCGAAGCCGCACGGCCCGCTTCCGGGTCCGCTCGGCCACCCGCTGGAGTTCGTGCTGGAGAGCCATCCAGTGCTCGGCTGTGGCCCGGACAAACCGATCGCCGTGAAACTCCTGTTCAAGGGACAACCGTTGGCCGATCACGTCGTGTCGTTCATCCCGCGGGGCACGACGCTGGCAGAGGGGTTCGATGCCGCGCATGAACGCCGGACCGACGCCGAAGGGCGGTGCAGTTACACGCCCAAGGAAGGCAACGTGATCCTCATCGTGACCCATCTCGTGAAACCAGACGAGAAGGGAGATGGGTACGAGAAAACGGCGTATGCGGCCACGCTCGTGATCGACGTGCCGCAACGCTGCCCCTGCTGCGACTGACGGCCCGCCGCGGCCACCTCCGCGTCACCCTTCGACGAGGTCAAAGTCCTGGCCGCCGAGGGAGTTCCCGCGGCTCTCGAGGCGGTAGCCACAGCCGAGCGGCTCGGACCACTGCCGGCCCTCCACGCCGGCGACCGGCACGAAGCCGGCGGGGGTCCACCGCTGGATCAGGAACGTCGCCGGCCGGACGCGGGCGTCGAGCAGCCAGAACTCCCGCACACCTGCCGCATGGTAGGCCTGCGGAAGCCGGACAGTGTCCTTCTCGACCGACGTGTCGCTGACGATCTCGACCACGATGTCGGGTGGCCCATCGATCTCCACGAACCGTCCCGGCTCACCCGACGCCTTCGGCACGAGCCGGACACGCCCCTCTCGCAGGGATGCGTGCGACACAAACACGATGTCCGGTTCGACTGAAAGATCGGCTTGCTCGCAGACGACTCGCGTCGAGTCGATGAGCAGCAGCCCGAGCGTGTGGTCCTTGATTCGCCGCTGGAGCACGGCCGCCACTTCGGCCTTGAGCACGCCGTGACAGAAGATGTCTTCCGGGGACATATCGACCTCGATGGTACCGGCGAGAAAGTCGATGCGGCCCGTCTCGGGAAAGTCGGGAGACACGGACCACCGCCGAAAGTCAGCGAGTCCCGTGAGGCCGAGCGGCACCTCCACCCGTTCCTCGAAGATCACACTCGCCATGACGCCTGCTCCCACGCGGGGCTGTGTTCACTGCTCGAAGGCTTCTCGCCGCCCAAACCAATATCTATACTTGTGTTCATTTATTGTCAACCGTCTCCTGCCAGCCGAGCGGCGAGGGCGATCGCGGCCGTCTCGATCCGGAGGATGTGCGGGCCGAGGCCGACGCGGATCGCGCCGGCCTGCTCGGCCGCGGCGATCTCCGCAGCGGTGAAGCCTCCTTCGGGCCCGACGATCGCAAGGAGGCTCGTCGCGTTGGCGGCGAGGCCGCGTGGGTCGAGCGATATGCCGCCCGGATCGGCGATGACCACGCGGCTGTCAGGCGGCATGTCGGCGAGCGCCGTGGCCACCGACCGTGGTTCACCGATTGCCATCAGCCGGTTGCGGCCGCATTGCTTGCAGGCCTCGATCACACCCCGCTTCAGCCGCTCACAGGCCGCCGGCGTCGCCTCCGCCACGCCCCGCTCGGTCTCCAGGGGGATGAGCTGGGCCACGCCGAGTTCCGTCAGCTTCTCGACCAGCCACTTCTGCCGCTCTCCCTTCGGCAGCGCCACTGCGATCGACAGCGAGGGGCTGACGAGCGGCGGATCGTGACGTGCCGGCCCCGTCTCGAGCTCGGCCTCGTCGCGGCCGAGCCGGGAGATCCGCGCGGGCCACTCGACTCCCTCGCCGGAGAACACGACCACGTCGTCACCGACTCGCCCGCGGAGGACGCGAACGAGGTGCCGCGCCTCGTCGCCGGCGAGGATCACGCGACCGTCCTGCGGCGGACCCGGGATGAAGAAGCGTTCGCTCATGTGGCGGGATGCCTTGTTTTCGCGGCGAAGTTCGTCCTGACCGGCTGATCCTTCGTCGCTACACTCCGGCCATGGTACGCGACCGCCTCACGTTCACCGACCCACCCTTCACCGGCAGCCTGGAGCCGGAGTCCTTCTACTGCGGGGCCGCTCAGGACGAGGCGCTGGCGCGACTCGAGTGGGTGGTCGAGGAACGGCAGCGGTCATGCCTCGTGGTCGGCGACGCCGGCATGGGCAAGAGCCACCTCGCCGCCGTTGCCGCCCGCCGCCTCGGCGGCCTGGGAGCCGAGGTGGCAGTGCTATCCCTGCGCGGGCTGCCGACCGGCGACTGGCTCGACCTGCTCCTGGAACGCCTGCCCCTCGATCCGCTTAGCCGTGCGGAACCGCTCCGGGCCTGGCAGAAGCTCGAAAACCGGCTTCGCGAAAACAGGCTCATGGAGCGGCCGACGGCGCTCATTTTCGACGACGTCGATCTCGGTCCTGCCGACGCGGTCGAGGGTATCGAGCGGCTCGTCGCCGCGGTCGAGCCCCGATTCGCTCGCACGCTCGTGGTCGCCACGGCCTCGGCCACAGGCCTCGCCGCCGTGCCGGCTGCCGTTCGGCACCGGGCGGCCGTGCGGATCGAACTGATGCCCTGGAGCGAGGCCGACGTCGCCGCGTTCCTCGGCCATGAACTCCGCCGCGTCGGCGGCGGCGACGACAGCTTTTCACCGGAGGCGGTCGCCACACTGGCCCGGTTCGCCGGCGGCGTGCCCCGGACCGTGGTCACGCTCGCCCGGCTCGCCCTCGTCGCCGCGGCGGGTGACGGCGCCGAGCGAGTCGATGCGGCGACCGTCGAGCGGGTCTGGCGTGAACTAGCCCCCACGTCGCACGACGAGCGGCAGCACGACGAGTCGGCGGCAGCCTCGGCCGCCCCCGCCGCGCCACGGTTCCAGGTCGTCCGCCGGCTTTGGGGCTAGGCGACCTATTTTTCCTTGATCGACGCGATCGCCTGCTTCGCCGCGGCGCTCACCTTCGGATCCTTGTCGGACGTGAGCTTCTGCAGCGCGGGCAGCGCCGTCTTCGCGCCGCCACCCATGTTGCCGAGCTCCTCGGCCGCCCGCAGCCGCTTCTGGGCCTGGGGGCTCTTGAGATCCTCGACGTAGCTGGTGACGAGCAGGCTCCCCATCGTCTGCGGCCCCTTCATCCGCTTGCGTGCGCCGGCGGCGCCGGCTGGCAGGCGGTCGAGCCCCGATTTGCCCTTCGTTTTCTTGGACGAGCAGCCGGCCATGACGAGGAGGGTGGCGGCGACGAACAACCTGCGATGCATCACGATGGCGCCTGCGAGTCGGATTCGGGAATCGAACGTGAGATCGTAGCAAATCATCCTCTCCACCGCCGCAAACGGGGCGTCGGGAGCCGGGTCATTCCAGCGCGGACGACGATGCCATAGACTCGACGTTCCCCTTTCTCACAGGTATGCCCCGTGGGTCGTCAGGACTCCGCACCGCCGCGGTTCGTCGCCATCTCGCCGGACGACGGTTCGACGATCGACCTGCGCAATCCCGCCCTGGCGGCGTTGCTGTCCTGGCTCATCCCCGGCCTCGGCCAGCTCTACCAGCGGCGCACGACGAAGGGGGGCCTGTTCATGGGGGGCCTGATCACGGCGTTGATCGTCGGGCTCTGGCTCGGTGATGGACGCGTCGTCTATGCCTCGTGGCGGCCCGGGGAAACGCGGCTGGCATTCCTCGGCCAGGCCGGCATCGGCGCAGTCGCCGTGCCTGCCGTGCTCCAGTCGATGCGGCTGGCGGGCCGCGGCCGCCAGCCCTACTTCGCCAGCTCATGGTTCGCGCCGCCGCTGCGCCAGGGCCAGTTCATCTCGGCCGCCTATGCCGAACGAGTGCTCGCCGCCGAACCGGGCCTCGGGCGGGAAGCCTTCGTCGATCGGCCGCCGTTCAAGCAGTGCACGATCGACCAGCTCTCGGCCTGGCATGAACGGCTCGGCCGCGGCTTCGACATCGGCACGCTCTACACCGTGCTCGCCGGCATGCTCAATCTGCTCGTCGTCTACGATGCGTGGGCCGGCCCGCTTCGTGACGCACCGGATGCGAAAAAGACCTAGCGGCGGGCATGCCGCGTCCCAGGGAAAGGAATGGATTCCGATGTTCGATGCGATGCCGACGCTGCTGTTTGCACAACTGGCCGAGCGGGTGCCTGGTGTCTTCTTCGGCCTGCCGCTCCTCGCGCTGGCCAGCCTCGTGTTCGCCGCCACACGGCATGAGGATCCGGCCGCGATCGGTGTGGCCACCGTTCACTGGGCGGTGTGGCTGGGGGGCATCCTCGGCGTCGTGCTTGCCGTCGTGCTGCTCTTCGGCTCGTTCGCCTGATCGGGCGACGGCCGACCGATCGCCTGCCCACCAGCCACATGGGCCGCGAGTCGGCGGAGCTGTCCGCAGGCCGCATTGATCCGGGCCCCCTTCCTGCGGCGGATCTGCACGTTGATGCCCGCGGATTCGAGGCTGCCGATGAACCGCTCACGGGCATCGGCCGTGGGCTCCTTCCAGGGCATGCCGGCGACGGGATTGTAGGGAATCACGTTGAGCAGGGCCGCGCGGCCGCCGATCAGTCGCGCGAGCCGACGGGCATGCTCGGGCGAGTCGTTCACCTCGCCGAGCAGCACGTACTCGAACGTGAGCCGGCGGCCGGAGGCCTCCCAATACCGGTCGGCCGCGGCCATCACCGCATCCACGCCGATCGCCTTGTTGACGGGCACGAGCCGTGTTCGGAGCTCGTCGTCGGCCGCATGGAGCGAGACGGCGAGATGGTAGCCGGGGTTCTCCGCAGTGAGCCGATCCATGGCCGGCGGCAGGCCGACGGTCGAGATCGTGATCCGCCGCTGCGAGATGCCGAGGCCTTCGGGATGCTGCGCCAGCGCAAGGGCGGGCAGCACCCGATCGAGATTGGCGAGCGGCTCGCCCATGCCCATCACCACGATGTGGCTCAGCCGCTCATGCGGCGGCAGGAGTCGGGCGAGTCGCAGTAATTGCTCGACGATCTCACCGGTCGTGAGGTTCCGCACGACGCCGTCGATGCCGCTCGCGCAAAATACGCAGCCCATCGCGCAGCCCACCTGTGAACTGATGCAGACGGTCCGCCGATCGCCGTCCCGCAGGAGCACGCACTCGATGCGGTGGCCGTCGGCGAGTTCCACCAGCAGCTTCTCGGTGCCGTCGTCAGCCCGATGGTGCGTCGCGATCGACGTCGTCCAGATCCTGAAGTCGGCCTCGAGCTCGGCCCGCACCGCCGCCGGCAGGTCGGTCATCTCGGCGAACGAGGTCACCCGGCCGGCGAACAGCCAGCGGCGGATCGCCTTGGAACGCCAGGCAGGCTGCCCCCGAGCGGCGAGCCAGGCCGCCAGCCCGTCGTCAGGCTCCAGCAGGTGGCGTGAGGTGGTCGGTTCCATGGGGGATCGCGACGGGGTGGCCGACCGGCCGCCCGCTCTGGCATGCCGGGTTCCGGTGGGGTAGATTGACTCAAGCTTACCCCGCATTCCTCCCCCTTCTCGCCATGAGCCAGCAGCACCTGGAAGAACGCACCCGCTGGGTCTACGACGACCGGCGATTTCCCGTCTGGAACCAGTCATTTGCCAAGGATGACCGCGTGGAGATGATCCGCGACGACCTCTGGGCAGGCCGCAGCATCGCGATTTTGCTGGCAGTGCTGGTGGCGATCGGCCTCGCCCTCTCCCTGGTCACGGTGGCATTCGTCTCCAACTGGCGGTAACGGCCAAGGCCAGCCGGATTGACCACGCTTCGGGCCGGGGAGTAAAGTGCGAAGTGGTCCGGCGGGGGGGGAATCCCGCGAACCACACGAGGGTGGTGGCTTTTTCATGCCCGCGCGTCCCGCAGCCGTCGCCGCTCGTGAGTCGCTGACCATTCGGGCGCCGGCCAAGCTCAACCTGTCGCTCGCCGTGCTCGCCCGGCGGCCCGATGGCTACCACGACATCGAGTCGCTCATGGTGCCGGCCTCGCTCTGCGACACGCTCGTCGTGCGGGCGACGGAGTCGCCGGGCATCGTGCTGCGGGTGCGGTATGCC
>JBJTIE010000269.1:0-8484 GCA_046094845.1 Planctomycetaceae bacterium
GATCGTCTCCGGCGACGCCACGGCGCTCGTCCGCGAGCGGTTCCCCGACCGCTGTCTTGCCGCGGTGCATGGCTACTACCCCGATCCCTGGTGGCCGGCGCGGCGCCGAGACTCGCCGGATCGCAGGGCGTCGGCAACGCATCCGGCACGAGCAGGTGGCCGGAGAGGTCGAGGGCCGGATCGGGCTTCTTGGGGGGACGGCGGGGCATCGCGTCGACGGCGGGACTTAGCCCGCCGCCCCGCCTCCCGCGCGTGTCGCGGCCGCACCGGCGGGCACGAGGTAATCGGGCGGCAGCGGCACACCTTTAATGACGCCGTCGACCACGATGCTTTCGCGGACGAGGCCTTGGAACCGGCAGACGATCATCGCCTTCGGCCGCACCCGCACCCGCTCGACGGCGATCACGAGCCGGTCGCCCGGCACGACGGGCTCGCGGAACCGCACCTCCTCCATCCCGCCGAACCCGATCACCTGGGCGTCGAGCAGGTTGTAGCGCTGGGTGTAGTAGCTGGAGAGCTGGGCCGCCGCCTCGCACATCAGCACGCCCGGCATCAGCGGCGCCTGCGGGAAGTGGCCGCGAACCCAGAACTCGTCGGGCGTGACGTCCTTGTAGCCGACGCACAGGCCCCGCTCCTGATCCTCGTGGACGATCGCCGTGAGCTGCTCCATCTCGAACCGCTGCTGGTTCCAGCGGCGGATCTCGTGGATGTCGGCGATGACCCGATTCAGGTCGTACTCGCTGGGGTGGATGATGTAGTCGCGCGGGGCCACGGCGATCCCTCCGCCTACGTCTTGATGTGCTTGCGCTTGGCCTTCCGCGCCTTGCTGTTGGCGGGCCGGGCGCCGTGGTTGGCTTTCTTGAGCGAGCGATGGGGCTTGGCCATGGGAAACTCCTCTGGCGGGGACTGCCGGGATAACTGGGGCCCGGTTTTGTACCACGCCCCGTCCGGCCCCGCCACCCGGATGACGACCGCTGCAGCGGGCGGGGATCACCGCTGTTCGACGCCTGCGGCGGCCGCCTGTTCGGCCCGAATCGCCTCGCGGAGACTCGTTCGCACGATCTCCACGAAGCTGGCGCCGAGGAACCCGATCAGGCCGCCGATCACCGCCGACGACAGGCCGCCGAGGACCGCGCCCGCGGGGGAACTCGCGGCCAGCCAGTAGAGCATCACCGAGCCCGCTATGCCGCCGCAGCCGCCGCCGATGGCGGCCGACACGACGACGAGGCTTCCGAGACTCGCCCGCCGCTGGAGGTTGGCGGGAGGCAGCGGCAGCGGCAGCGGCACGGCATGGGGCCGCCGGCCCGTCTTGAACAGGTCGCGGTCGGTCGCCTCCCGCAGCTTCGTGCCGAGGGCGTTGCCGGCGACGTGGGCGGCAATGCTGGCGGCCACGACGGCCACGGCCATCCAGCCGGCGATGCCGAGCCAGCCGATGGCGGCGCAGGCCACGCCGATCACGACCGCCAGCCAGGAATAGGTGACCGTCCGCACGGGAAGCTCCTCTGGCGAGCATTGTAGCCCCCTGCGGACATCTACAGGCCGCGATCGACCGCTTCGGGGCGATAGAGCGGCAGGAGCCGGTAGTAGACCTCGAGCGTCAGCACGGCCAGGGCCGTGTGGGCGAGGCGGCCGCCGGGGGCGGTTTCACGGTCGGCGAAAAACCAGCTGCCGAGCTCGTGGCCCCCGTGGGCCTGCTGGGCCACGAGCTGGTCGCGGTTGCGGGCGTTCCACCGCGGCCAGGATGGATGGTCGGCCTGGAGCAGCGCCTGGGCGAGATAGAAGTTCTGATAGACCGCCGCCGGGTCGGGCCCCGGCCTGGCGAGCGTCGCGAGGCCGCGGTCGAGCGTTGCCCGCTGATCCCAGCCCGTGTGCAGCCGGCAGAAGAGGCCGATGGCCGACGTGCAGGGCTTCGCCTGCGGGCCGAGATACCCGTAGCGTTCGCCGCCGCGTGTCTGCACGCGATCGAGAAACCGGCACACGCCGTCGAAGGTTGGCGTGGGCACCTCGAGGCCGGCGAGGGCCGCGCTCTTGAGGGCCGCGAGCTGCCAGGCCGTGACGGTCGTGTCGCCGGCCTGGCCGGGCAGATAGCGCCAGCCGCCGCCGTAATGATCCTGTGACGCGACGATGAACTTCACGGCATCGGTCACCGGCCGCACGAGCATCTCGTCGCGGGTCAGCGCCAGCGCCTCGGCGAGCGCCAGCGTGGCCACGCCCTGGCCATACATCGTGCCCTCGGTGAGATCGCCGCCGCGGGGCGTGGGCTGCAGCCGGCCGATGAGGGAGTAGATCGCCCGCGACACCGTTTCCTGATGGGGGCCGTCGAGGTGCGTGTGCCCCGCGCCCAAGAATGGCAGCAGGGCGATGCCCGTGGCGGCGGTCGTGCTCGTGATGCTGCCCGCGTGGCTGCAGGCTCCGGCGCAGCGGCAGTTGGAGAGGTCGAACCGCCACGCCCCGTCCGCCCCTTGGTGCAGCGCGAGCCAGGCGAGGCCGCGCTCGACGGCCGCCTCGCTCGCGGCGGATCCGCCCCGCTCGCGGGCCGCGCGGCGGCGGGCCTCCCCCTGCCGTGTGGAGAAGGCTCCTTCCGGGAGTGCGGAGCGGGCTGGCGGTGCGGAGTTCGACAGTGACGCCGGCCGCGCTCGAGGTGCGGTGGCGTCTTCCATCGGCTCGGCAGCGGGAGCAGCTTCGGGAATCGCCACCAGCGCTTCGGCAAGTGGCTCGGGCAAATGAACCGCTGCGTCGCTCGCAGGAGCGGGGGGCAGAACGGCGGCCTGGTCCGCAGCCACGATCGTGACGGGGGGCTCGTTCAGGGCGGGGTGCCCCGGTTCCTCGGCCGGCGGCGAGGCCTCGTCGGCGAGCACGAGCACGAGCGGCGCGTCGCGAGGGCCTGGTGATGCCGGCGTGAGCAGGAGCGCGAGCAGGATCAGGACGATCACGTGGGCGACCGCGCTGGCGTAGCCCCCCCGCACGGCCGGATTGGCGAGCAGCCGCTCGATCCACGGCCGGGCTGACGGTGCGGCGGGCATGTGGGCGACCGTGCGGATGCAGCGGATCGTGCGGAGCGGGGCGACTGTGACGGTGAGGCCGCGGCGCACGTCGGCGGTTCGTCAGCCCCTGGAGTCATCGGCTGTGGCGTGGAGTCGGCTGAAGGCCGGCCGCCAACCCCTATTCCTTGAACTCTTCGTCGACGCTCTCGGTCTTGTAGATCGGGAGGTGGCGGTAGTAGACCTCCAGGATCATCGCCGAGAGGGCGGTGCAGTAGAGGCGGCCACCGATGTGGCCTCCGTGCCCCTCACTCAAGCCCTCGTAGAAGCTGCCCGTCTCATGGCCCTGCCGGGCCTGGGCCTTCAGCAGCATCCCCTTCATCTTGTTGTTCCAGGCGATCCACATGTCGCCCTCGAAGTGGTGCATGATCTGGGTGGCGTAGTAGTTGAAATAGAGATCGCTGGAGGGGCCGAGCTTGGCGAGATGCTCCACGCCCTTCTGCAGGCCCGGGTGATCCTTTTTCCAGCCCAGGTACATCCGGCAGAGCAGGCCGACGGCGGTGCAGGCGGGCAGATTGCCCGGGCCTGCGTAGCCATAAAACGCCCCGTCGCCGGTCTGCACCGAGTCGAGAAACTCGGAGGCCTTCTTGATCGTGAGCGGATTGATCTGGAGGTAGGCCATGTTGCCGCTCTTGAGGGCCATGATCTGCCAGCCCACGGCCGACGTGTCGCCCGCGTCCTTTGGCTGATAGCGCCAGCCGCCGCCGCGGGGGTCCTGAGCGTCCATGATGTGGTTGAGCGCCAACTGCGTCGGTGCCTGCAACCGCTGATCCTGGGTCATGGCATAGCACTCGGAAAGGGCGATGCCGGCGAGGCCTTGGACGTACATGGAATGGCTGCCGGGTCCGTAGACCTTCCCCTGGTTGGCCAGGGCCCGTTGGGCGAGATAGGCGATGCCCTGCTCGATCTGGGCCTTGTAGGGTCCTTCGCGGTGGGTGTAGCCGCGGCCGAGGAATGGGAGCAGGGCCATCGCCGTGGCCCCGGAGGGATCGGGATACGTGCCCCCGTGGGAGCACTGGCCCTGGCATGACGGGCACTGCTTGAGATCGAAATGCCAGCTGCCGTCCGGCCGCTGATGGTTGGCGATCCACTTCAGCGCCGCATCGACGGCCTGCTCGGTGTCGCCGCCACCGCCGCCTTTGGCGGCGGCCTGGCCGGGGTTGCCGCGGGCGCCGAAGCCGCCGCCGGTGCCTTTGCCCCCGATGGCGCCGAGCGAGGACGCGAGGTCGGTCGCAGGCGCGGTTTCGGAACCGAAGTCGGTGAGTTCGACGGCGAGGGGCGCGGCCTCGATGGCGTCGGCGGTCGAAACGACCTGCACGTCGGGCACCACCGAGACGTCGGTCGTCGGCACGACCATGTCGTTGGACTGCGGCGCGTCACTCTGGGGTTGCTCGGGCTCCTGCTCGGCGAGGTCCTCGAACTCCTCGGCCGGTTCGGCGGCGGAGGAGACGATCTCGCGTGGCTTCTCCTTCTCGGGCGTCGCCGTGACGATCAATGCCATCGAGAGCAGGGCCACGATGTGCACGAGCATGCTGATGCCGCAGGCGATGACCTGATTGAACGCCCCGCCTCCGCGGCGCTCGGCCTGCTCCTGGTGGGCCGCTTCGGGACGTGCGGCTGGCTTGCCCGCAGCCGCTTGCGGTGCGGCGGCGGGCTTCGGCGCGGTCGCCGGCTTGGCTGGCGCGGCCGGCTTGGCCGCCACCGGCTTGGCGGGCGGAGAGGCAGGCTTCGCCGCCCCCTTCTGCTTGGGATCGGGATGGATGTGGCTCGCCATGATGTGACTCCCCGTGCCAGCACAGTCCGGCGTGCTGCCGGACAGATTCTCCTACCAGCGGAATCGGCCGGGTGGCCTCTCCACCTCCACAATACTATCCAATTCCGGGGCCAAAGGTGAGCGCTGGTCAGGCAGGTTTCTCCGGGGTAGATTCTCGATCCCTTCCCCGGGCGGAGTCCGTGCGGCAGGTGGCCAAGTGGTCGCCTCCGGTATCGCGCCCGGGAGGGAAGCACGCGGAACCCGTCGCACATGGCCAAGGGCAAGAAAAAACTCGAAGTGGTGCACCTCGTCTGCGAGGAGACCGGCGATCAGAACTACACGCTCCGCAAGAAGTCGGGGGGTGAGAAGCTGAAGGTGAAGAAGTACTCGCCACGGCTGCGGAAGCACACCGTGCACAACGAGAAGAAGAAGTAGGTCCGGGCCTCGTTCTATCGCCCATCCAAGCCCTGAGCGGAAGCGAGGGGATCTGCGTGCCGTGCGGCTTCAATGACGGCGGCTCGCAGCGGTGCCTCGCCCGCGCTGAAGGTGGCCGCGATCTCGAGGGCGACGAGCGGAATGCCGTCGAGATCGAGTGAGCTAATCTTCACGAGATCCTTGAGCGTCGTGACAGCGAGGTCCACGCCCTGCCGGCGGCACGCGGTGGCCAGTGAGGCGATGTCGCCCGCGCGATAGGCATGATGATCGGCGAAGGCCGTGAACGCCACGACATCGGCGGCGAGGTCGGTGAGCGTCGCCCGGAATGCGGCCGGGTTGCCGATCCCGGCGAAGGCGGCGATGCGGCGGCCGTGCAGCTGCTCCAAGCCGTGAACACCACCAGCATGATCGCGGAGCGCCACCGGTCGATGGGTCGCCTCGGCCCAGATTGCGGGAGGCTGTCCGCCACGGGCTGCGACGACAGCCTGCCCGATCTCCCCGCGTCGCTCGGTCGATACGGATGATGCCCGGGTGAGCACGACGGCCCCGGCACGGCGGAGGGCGGCGGCTGGCTCGCGGAGGAGTCCGCGCGGGAACAATCGGCCACAGCCGAACGGATCGGTGGCGTCGAGCGCCACGATGTCGAGGTCGCGGGCGAGGCGGCGGTGCTGGAAGCCGTCGTCGAGGACGACGGCGGTGACGCCGACCGCCACTGCCGCGCGGACGGCCGCCACGCGGTCGCGGTCGGCGACGTGCGGAACGCCGGGCACGACGACCGCCAGCTCGGCCGCCTCGTCGCTCACCTCGCCGGGCCGCGCGCCATACCCGCGACTGACGATCGCCGGTCGGTGCCCCGCGGCCTGGAGCGTGCGGGCCATCCAGGCCACGAGCGGCGTCTTGCCTGTGCCGCCGAGCGTGAGGTTGCCGACCGAGATGACGGGAACGGGTCCGCGGTGAACCCTGAACAGGCCGCCGTCGTAGGCTGCATTGCGGGCGGCGATGATGCCGCGGTAGGGGGCGGCGATACCGGCCAATGCGGCCCGGATCGTCGCCGGCCCGGGGCCGCTCATCGAGCCGTCGACCAGGCGCTTGAACGTGTCGGCGTCGGGCAGGAGCGACATGAAGCGATCCGCGGGCCTCGGTCGGGTAGTTGCAGGCTCCCACGATACCAGCGGTTTTGCGAGGCCGTCGCCTCTGAATGCCGATATAATCCGGGAAGCAATCCCAGGCAGCACCCATGGCCACGGCACCCACCAGTAGCGAGTCGTTGGCGGTGGGCTCGTGGGCCGTTCCGGGGCCCGAGGGCTCGAAGTCGGATCGCTACCTCGCCCGGCGGCTCGCCGCGGCCGCCGCCGATTACAAGGGCGTGGCGGCGCTCACGTTTCTGCTGGCGGCGAGCGTGGTCGGCATGCTGTGGCTGCTGCTCGGCGTCGTGGTCGAGCATTGGGTCGTGCCGGGGGGGCTGCCCGGCTCGTTTCGCTGGGTGTGGCTGGCCGTGGCCGCCGTCGCGCTGGCCGCCGCCGTGATCCGCTGGGTCGTGCCTCTCCTGCGCTACCGCGTGAATCTCGTCTACGCGGCGCGGGCCATCGAGGCCGACCACCCCGATCTCCACAACGATCTCGTCAACGCCGTGCTCGTGAAGGCCCATGCCGATGCCAACGCGCATGCGGTCGTGCGGACGCTCGAGCGCCGGGCGGCCAAGCGGCTCTCCGCCGTGCCGGCCGAAGGCGTCGTGGATCGGGGGCTCGCCCTCAAGCTCGCCCTCGCGCTGGCAGGACTCGTGGCCGCCGCCTGCCTGTATGAGATCGCAGCACCAAAGAGCCTGCTCGTGTCGGCGGCTCGGCTCATCGCGCCCTGGGCCGCCGTCGCGCCGCCGACGCGGGTGCGGATCGAGCCGCCGCAACTCGCCTGGCGGCATCCCGGCGCCGCAGCGGATGCGGGCGGGGCGGCGCATCCGCTCGCTGCGATCGGTGGCACGGTAACGGTCGTCCGCGGCCGGCAACTCGTGCTCACGAGTCGGGTGCACGGTCTCGACCGCGATGAACGGGCCGAGGTGCTCGTGAGTCGCGTCGGCGACGACGGTGCGATCGACACGGCGACGCCTGCCTGGCGGGTGGCCATGACGCCCGACGCGGAGGGGCGGCAGATCGCGGTCTTGCCCGATGCGTCGCGCGGCCTCGATCACGGGTTGGAGTTCGTGATCAGGGCGGGAGATGCGACCAGCGACCGGCTGCGGGTGGCCGTGGTCGATACGCCCGCGCTCCTGGTGCGGGAGGTCACGTACGACTACCCCGACTACACGCGGCGGCCATCCGAAACGCTCGCCTGGCAGGGAGACCTGCGCGGGGTCGAGGGCACCCGCGTGACGATCGTCGCGGAGGGCAATCGCCCGCTCGACGCCGCCTGGGTCGACCTCGGCTGCGACGGCAAGAAGGACGTGCCGCTGCGAATCAGTCAGCACGACCTGGCGCGGGCGACGGGCAGTTTCGCGCTGCGGCTGAATGCCGACCGCACCGGGCCGGCTGCGAGCTCGTATCGGCTCGGATTCGTGCCGCGCGGCTCGGGAGCGAGTGATCGCGAGGAGGCGGTCCTGGAGAAGCTCGAGCATCGGATCGAGGTGACGGCTGATCTGGCACCGGAGGTGACGATCGAGGAGCCGCGGCAGCAGGTGCTGCGGGTGCCGCCCGATGCGGCGGTGACCGTGCGGGTGCGGGCGATCGATCCCGACTTCGCCCTCGCGCGGGTGGCGATCGAGACGCGGCTCAAGGGGGGCGAGAGCCAGCCCGAGATCCAGGTGTTTCGCGGCGAAAAGTCAGGCGTGTTGAAGATCGACGCGGCGGTCGTGCCAGCGCAGCAGGGGGCCGGCCCCGGGAGCGTGCTCGAGTATCGGGCCGTGGCCATGGACAACCGGCCGGAGACGCCGAACGTCGCGCGGACGGAATGGCGGTCGCTCGAGATCGACCCCGACGCTCCTCCTCCGCCCACGCCGCGGCCCGATCCCTCCCAGCAGCCGCGCGAGAAGCAAGGGCAGCCACGCGAGAAGCAAGAGCAACCGCAGCAGAACGGCGGCAAGCAGGAGCAGCAAGGGGCCCAGGGCGGGCAGCAGGGACAACAACAAGAGAAGGGGAATCAAGAAAAGGGGAGTCAGGCAGCGCCGGAAGGTGCCAGCGGGGGCCGCGAGCAGTCTGAAAAGCCGGAAGGCCAGAAGGGGCAGGGTGCGCAGGGGAAGGGCGAGCAGGGGAAGGGCGAGCAGGG
>JBJTIE010000270.1:0-14514 GCA_046094845.1 Planctomycetaceae bacterium
GCTCTCGGCATCCTGCCTTCGCTTGTCAGCAACGCCGGCTCCACGGCACGGGCAACCCCGAGGCTCCCTGTACTAGGGGAGGCTCGGGGGTCGGTGCAAGCTCGAGGAGCATTGGACCGAGTCTTCGAGGTCCCGCGACGAGACTTGTACCGCCCCCGAAGCCGGCTTGGGCTAAACTAGGTCGAACACACACGAGAACCCAGCATGACTACAGACGACCTCACGCCCGAGCAGCAAGGCCCGCCCGCGACGTTCGACTTCTTGATTCACACGCTTTTCACCCAGGCGCTCATGGCCCTCGGGCGGATTCCGAACCCGATCACGAATAAGACGCACAAGAACCTCGCCACGGCCCGGCACTTCGTCGACACGCTCAAGATGCTCGAGCAGAAGACGGCGGGGAACCTCACCGAAGACGAGCGGCGGGTGCTCGAAGAGATGCAGCACCAGCTGCGGATGCAGATCCTGGCCGAGAAGGACTAGCGGGAATGCGGTCTCTGGTTGTCATCGCGATCGTGCTCGGCATCGGCGCCGGCGCCGGCACCGGAGATGTGCGGCTCGAGCGGCATGACGACCGGGTGGGCGTGACGATCGACGGGCAGCCGTTCACGTCGTATCGGTTCATCGGCCACTGCAAGCCGATCCTGTTTCCGATCGTGAGCCCGGCCGGGACGGGGCTGACCCGGCAATGGCCGATGGTGAAGGACGTGGCCGGGGAGCCGCACGACCACCCGCACCACGAGTCGCTCTGGTTCTCGCACGGCAAGGTGAACGGGCTCGATTTTTGGATGTCGCATCCGGAGGCCGGAATGCCCGATCACCGCAGCGGCCCGCGGGTGGAGCAGACGAAGATCGACATGAGCGAGCCGGGGCAGCCGGCCTCGATCGAGGCGGAGAATCGGTGGATGAAGGCCGATGGCGAGGTGGTATGTACCGATGTGCGGCGGCTCGAGTTCGCGGGTGACGAGCATGCGCGAACGATCGATGTCGCGATCACGATCCGGGCCGATCACGGCCCCGTGACGTTCGGCGACACGAAGGAGGGCACGATGGCCCTGCGGGTGCGTCCGGCCCTGCAACCGAAAAATGCCCACGGCTCGACGGGCGCCGCGGGGCGGATCACCGATTCCGAGGGCCGCACTGACGCCGACGTGTGGGGCAAGGCGGCGCGGTGGGTCGATTCCTCGGGGCCGGTCGAGGGACAGGTGCAGGGCGTGGCGATTCTCGATCATCCGGCGAACCTCCGGCATCCCACCCACTGGCATGCCCGCGACTACGGCCTCGTGGCGGCGAACCCCTTCGGCCTGCACGACTTCACCGGCGCTCCCGCGGGAGCCGGTGACCATACGATTCCGGCGGGCGAGTCGCTGACGCTGCGATACCGCTTCGTGTTTCACCTCGGCGACGCGGCGGCCGCGGCGATCGAGGACCGCTGGAAAACCTGGGCCGCCACCCCGATGACAACCGAATGACCGCCCTCCTGCTCGACGGCCGCGCCCTGGCCACCACCATCGAAGACTCCCTCCGTGCGGAGGTCGAAACGTTCGCCGACATGTTCAAACGGCGGCCGCGACTCGTGGTCGTGCTCGTGGGCGATATGGCCGCCAGTGCCTCGTATGTGAAGAGCAAGGCGGCGGCGGCGGCCCGCGTGGGCATCGATGCGGAGGTGGTGCGGGTACCGGCGACCGCCGACACGGCAACACTCGTGGCCCTCGTGCAGTCGCTCGCCCGCGATGAGCACGGCCCGGCCGACGGGATCCTCGTGCAACTCCCGCTTCCCGAGCACGTCGATACGCTCGCCGTGCTGGACGCCGTGCCCCCCGATCGCGATGTCGACGGCTTCCATCCGGAGAACGCCGGGCTGCTCTCGCAGGGGCGGCCACGGTTCGTGCCCTGCACGGCGGCGGGTGTGCAGCGGATGCTGATCGATGCCGGCATCGAGACGGCCGGCCGGCATGCCGTGATCATCGGCCGCAGTGACATCGTGGGGAAGCCGTTGGCCCTCCTGCTCGCGGCGAAGGGCACGGGGGGTGATGCCACCGTCACGCTCTGCCACAGCCGCTCGGCCGACCTGCCGATGATCACTCGCTCGGCCGACATCCTCGTGGCCGCCGTGGGGCGGCCAGGCCTCGTGACGGCCGACATGGTGCGGCCGGGTGCCGCCGTCATCGACGTGGGCATCAACCGGGTCGATGGCCGGCTCGTGGGCGACGTCGATTTCGAGTCGGTGAGGAAGGTGGCCGGCTGGATTTCGCCCGTCCCGGGGGGCGTCGGCCCGCTGACGGTGGCCATGCTCATCTCAAACACGCTCCTGGCCGCCGAACTCCGGCACGCGCCGTAGTCCGCATGCTCACCCGTAGTCCGCATGCTCACCCGTAGTCCGCATGCTCACCCGTAGTCCGCATGCTCCGCATGCGGCCCACGGGTCTGAACACCGCAGGCCCCTCTGTTCCTCCGCGGGTTGACCTCCTGTGGCGTGGGTTCGGGGCTGCCCATGCCCCGTCGCCGGACGCTCGCTTCGGCATCCATGCCTTCGCTCGCTCGATGCCGCCTTCGCTTCGGCATCCTGCCTGCGCTCGGCGGCATACGCCAGCTCCTGGGGCATGGGCAGCCCCTCACGGCGTAGTGCGAGCAGGAGAAACGGCCCTGATTTCCGCCTTGCCCGACTCCGGGAGCCTCGGTACCCTCCCCGCCCGCATGGACTGCACGGACGGGCTGGAATGCCCACTTTGCCT
Organism: Planctomycetaceae bacterium; assembly: GCA_046094845.1. GTDB lineage: Bacteria > Planctomycetota > Planctomycetia > Pirellulales > UBA1268 > QWPN01. The sequence continues at coordinate 2,736 of JBJTIE010000270.1, forward strand.
GTCCGTGTGCAAAGCCCGTGGGCGGTCCGAAGCGGATCGTCGGTGGGCTGACGGCATCGGCCAGACCGATTCACACGGGCAACCGATTCGCACGGACGACCGAGACACCAGCACCCATGCATTATTTCCTGCGGGCCCTGCGCGAGGCAGCCAAGAGCTGGCCGCTTCTTGCCGCGGCACTCCTCTGTTCCGCCGGCGTCGCCGCCCTCTGGGGCGCGAACATCGCCGCGCTCTTTCCGATCATCGAGGTCACGCTGCGGGGCGAGTCGCTCCAGTCGTGGAATGAGCGGCGGATCGTCGATGCCCGTGGCCGCGTGACGGCTGCCGAGGCCGACTGCGAGGCCATCCGAACGAAGCTCGCCGCCGATGGTCTCGACGTGGCCACCACGACGAAGCTCCGCAACAAGCTCGACACGGTCGAGCTCAACCGGCGTGGCGAAGAGGCGATCGTCTATTCGGGCGAGCGGCTGAAGCCCTGGCTCGATCGGTTCCTGCCCCGCGACCCCTTTCAGACGGTGCTGCTCGTCGTCGGCTTCGTGGTCGTGAGCACGTTCGTCAAGCACGTGTTGCTGCTCGGCAGCACGCTCCTCGTCGGCTGGGTGGCGATGAACATCAGCCGAAACATCCGGCTCAAGGTGTTCGACAAGGCCCTCGAACTCGATCGGGCCCAGTTCATGAGGCACGGCTCGGCCGGGTTCATGGCCCAGGTGACGAGCACCTCCGAGATGCTGGCCAGCGGCATCACGAGCGTCTACGGCGGCGCGGTCACGGAGCCGCTCAAGATCCTCGCCTGCCTCGGCTGCGCGATGATGGTGTCGTGGCGGCTGACGCTCGCCTGCCTGCTGCTCGCCCCGGTCGTGGGCTTCCTGATGGTCTGGCTCAACCGCCGGATCCGCGGCATCTCCAAGAACATCCTCTCGCGGTCGAAGGGCTTCCACCACGTGCTGCTCGAGGCGCTCAACAACGTGCTCACCGTGCAGGCCTACACGATGGAGGAGTTCGAGCGGCAGCGGTTCCGCACCTGCACCGCCGACATGCTCCGCACCGGCATGTGGCACACCTTCTACCACGCGCTGGCCAACCCGATCACCGAGATCCTCGGCATCGGCATGGTCGCCACCTCGATCGCCGTGGGCGCCTGGCTCGTGATCAACCAGGAGACCCGGATATTCGGGATCACGATCACCGATCAGCCCATGACCGTGCCGGGCATCATGATCTTCTTCGGCTTTCTGATCGGGGCGAGTGATCCGGTTCGCAAGCTCTCCGGCGTGATCACGGGGCTCAACGTGGGCACCGTGGGCGCCCAGGCGCTCTACCCGCTCCTCGACACGCCCTCGAAGCTGACCGAGCCGGCCCAACCGCGGCAGGTGGCCTCGCCTCACCGGGAAATCCGGCTGGAGAACGTCGCCTTCAGCTACGACGGCATTGACACGGTGCTCAAGGACGTGAACACGACGATCCGCTTCGGCGAGCGGGTGGCGATCGTGGGGCCCAACGGCGGCGGCAAGAGCACGCTCGTGAACGTGATCTGCCGGTTCTACGACCCGACCGCCGGCCGCGTGCTCCTCGATGGCGTGCCCCTCACCGAGATCGCGTTGCACGACCTGCGGCGACGGATCGCGATGGTCACGCAGCAGACCGAACTCTTCAACGAATCGATCCACTACAACATCAAGTATGGCCGCTGGGACGCCACCGACGCCGAGATCGAGGAGGCCGCCCGCAAGGCCCACGCCCACGACTTCATCGCCGATTTCCCGGACGGCTACCGCACGATGGTCGGCCCCAACGGCTTTCGGCTTTCGGGCGGTCAGCGGCAACGGATCGCGCTGGCCCGGGCGTTCCTCCGCAACGCCGAGATCCTGGTGCTCGACGAGGCCACCAGCCAGATCGACGTCGAGAGCGAGCGGCTGATCCACGAGGCCCTCGCGAAATACGTCGAAAACCGGACGGTGATCATGATCACCCATCGGGCGAGCACGCTGGCACTCGCCGACGCGATCATCGAGGTGGAGCACGGCCACGTGACCAAACGGCCCGCGACCCAGCATCGGGCGGCGTGAGCGGCCCGTGCTAGAATCTCAACCATGACAGCCATGATTTCCTGCGGGTGCGGATACCGGGGTGCGGGGATCGCCAACGGCGGCTCGGTCGTCTGCCCGATCTGCCGCACGCCCGCGGCTGCCGGTTCACCGCCGGCCCCCGCCGCGGCGCCCCTCGTGGCGTCACCGCCGGCCCCGAGGGTCCCCTCGCCATCTGCCCCGCCGAGCGGGCTGCGGATGCCACCGCCTCCGGGGGCACGGCCCGCGCCGGCGGCCGCGCCCTGGCCGGGTGCGGGCGGCCCGCTCGGGCCTGCGTCGGCCACTCGCGAAAGCGGTGGCATCGTCAGGATCCCGTGCCCGAATGGCCACGTGCTCAAGGCCAAGCGATCGATGCTCGACCAGCAGGTGGTCTGCCCGTCGTGCAACGAGGTGTTCGTGCTCGAGGAGACGGCGAGCCTGGAGTACAAGCAGGAAGCGGCCCGGCGCCGGGCCCGCGAGGATGAGGAGCGGGCCCAAAAGTGGCTCTGGCGGGCGATCTACTCCGCCATCTTCATCGTGCTCTCGTTCATCGTGCTGGCGGTCATCGGCTCGAACCCGCAGTGGTTCCAGAAGTAAGCCGAGCATGCCAGCGGGCTGCGTCGCGGGGTTCGTAGGTGGCGAGTTCGAAGCTGTCGCGGACGATCGTGCGCACGCCCCGCAAGTCCACCTCGTGGTCATCGCGGGCCGTGAGCTGCACGAGCAGGTTGCCGATCGCCGTCGCCTCGACCGGGCCGGCCACGACCGGTCGGTCGCAGGCGTCGGCGATCATTTGGCAGAGCAGGCGGTTCTTCACGCCCCCGCCCACCACGTGAATCCGGCCGACGCGACGGCCCAGCAGTTCGTCGAGCTCGGTGAGCGTCCGACGCACGGCCGAGGCCATGCTCTCGAGCGCCGTGCGGACGATCGCCGCCGTCGTCTCCGGCACCGGCTCACCCGCGGCCTTGGCCAGGGCCCGGATCGCCTCGGGCATGTCGGCCGGGGCGACGAGCGACGGATGATTGGGATCGAGGAGCGTGACGAGCGGCGGGGCCTCCGCGGCCAACGCCGTGAGCTGGTCCCAGGTCCAGCCCTTGCCGGCCCGCTGCCAGGCCGCCCGGCACTGCTGCACGAGCCACAGGCCGCAGACGTTCTTGAGCAGCCGGGTCGTGCCGCCGACGCCCCCTTCGTTGGTGAAGTTGCGGGCCAGGCAGGCCGGCGTGACGAGCGGCCGGTCGAGCTCGGCTCCGACGAGCGCCCAGGTTCCCAGGCTCACGTAGCACCAGTCGGGCCGGGCGCTCGGCGGATCGACGGCCGGCACGGCGGCCACGGCGCTGGCCGTGTCGTGCGTGCCGGGCACGATCACCCGCGCCGCAGTGAGCCCCGTCTCGGTGGCCAGCTCCGGACGCAGCTGCCCCAGGCTCGTGCCGGGCTCGACGATCGGACCGAACACCCGCCGCGGCAGGCCGAAGCGTTCGAGCATCGGAAAGGCCCAGTCGTTGGCCTGCGGATCGAAGCACTGCGACGTGGTGGCATTCGTCCGTTCGTTGGACCGCGCGCCGCTGAGCAGCCAGTGGACCAGATCGGGGATCATCAGCAGCCGGTCCGCCGCCGCGAGCACGCTCGACCGGCTCTCCTGCATGGCGAGCAGCTGAAAGAGCGAATTGATCTCCATGAACTGCAGGCCCGTGGCCGCGAAGATCTCGGCGCGAGGCACCATCTGTTCCGCCTTCGCCAACATGCCGCGGGTGCGCGGGTCGCGATAGCAGACGGGATTGGCCAGCAGCTCGTCATCAGCGCCGAGGAAGGCGAAGTCGACGCCCCAGGTATCCACGCCCACGCTCGACACGCTCGTGCCGTAGCGACCCCCGGCGAGCCGCAGTCCCTCGACCACCTCCTGCCACAGCCGGGGCAGATCCCAGACCAGCCGGCCGCCGAGCGCCACGGGGCCGTTCTCGAACCGATGAATCTCCTCGAGTTCGAGCAGCCGGCCGTCGAACGAGCCGGCCACCACGCGGCCTCCCGATGCGCCGAGATCCACTGCCAAAGCCACTGATCGTGTCATTGCTCCTGCCTCCGAGCGCATCCCTGTCGTGTGAAGAGCCGGCGAGGGGGCGGTGCAAGTCTCGTCGCGGGACCTCGAAGACTCGGTCCAAATGCTCCTCGAGCTTGCACCGACCCCCTCGCCTTCCCGGTCTGGTGCGCGTGGCTTCATGGTACACGGCTATACGGTGGTTGGCGGGGCTCTACGGGCGGGCACTGGCGGGTTTCGCGCAGGTGGGTGAAACTTTGTGGTTTCGGACGGTCGGAGTGTGTCGGCCGGTTGCCGGGGGTCGATGCAAGGGAGCGCACGGCATATCCTGAACGGTCCGATCCCACCGCGTTTGGAAGATTCATGGCCGGCGAGCCCGAGACGATTCCAGGCGAGCCCGCCGTGCCGTCCGCAGCCGTTCGCGAGGAGCTTGCCCGGGCCAGCCGCTCGCTCGAGGCGGCCGAGCCGATCGAGATCGTTCGCTGGGCGGCCGAGCGCTACGGCGACCAACTCACGATGGCCACGGCCTTCGGCCCCGAGGGCTGCCTGATCATCCACTGGCTCGCGACCGTCGCGCCACGAACGTATGTGTTCAACCTCGACACGGGCTACCAGTTTCCCGAGACGCTCGCCCTCCGCGAGCGGATCCTGAAACGCTATGGCATCGACGTCGTGCTCGAACAGCCCGAGACGAGCGTGGCGGAGTACGAGCGCCTGCACGGCGGGCCGCTCTACCGCACCGACCCCGACCGCTGCTGCGGCGACCGCAAGCTTGCCGTCGTGAAGCGGGTGCTGGCCCGGTTCGGCGCCTGGATGAGCGGCATCAGGCGCGACCAGAGCCCGGATCGCGCCACCGCGCCCATCGTGGGCTGGGATCACAAGTACGGCGTGGTGAAGATCTCGCCGCTGGCCAACTGGACGAAGGCCAAGGTGTGGGACGCGATCATGCGGGAGGACGTCCCCTACAACCCGCTGCACGACCAGGGCTACGTGAGCATCGGCTGCCAGCCCTGCACCCGGGCGATCGGCGCCGGCGAGGACGAGCGGGCCGGCCGCTGGAGCGGCAGCGCGAAGACGGAATGCGGCCTGCACTCGCGCGGGTAGGGGTCGACCGTAGTCCGCACACGCAGCCCGTAGTCCGCACGGGACGCCCGTAGTCCGCACACTCCGTGTGCGGTTGGAGGCCTGAAGGCCGAGGGGTCGTGCTATTCGTCCGGAGGTTTGTGAACCTCCGGTGGAATAGCTCGGCCCTGTGGTGTTTCGACCGTGGGCCGCATGCGGAGCATGTGGACTACGGTGGGAGCGGCGGGCGGGCTCGGCGGGAACGTCTACGCCTTACGCGTGGCCGAGGAGCCAGGCGAGCAGGCCCTTTTGCACGTGCATGCGGTTGGCGGCTTCCTCCACCACCACGCTCTGCGGGCCGTCGATCACGGCGTCGGTGACCTCTTCGCCTCGCCGGGCAGGCAGGCAGTGCATGAAGAGCGCCTCGGGGCAGTGCTGCATGAGTTGATCGTTCACCTGATACGCCGCGAGGTCGGCCAGTCGCTTCGCCCGCTCCTGCTCCTGGCCCATGCTCGTCCAGACGTCGGTGTAGACGACCGCGGCACCCTTGACCGCCGCCACCGGATCGGTCGTCTCGACGATCTCGGCCCCCGGCACGATCGTCGCCAGATGCCTGCGGAAGGAGGCGTCGAACTGGTAGGCCGGCGGCGCGGCCAGTACGAACTTCATGCCCAACAGACCGCACACGACCGCCAGCGAGCGGGCCATGTTGTTGCCGTCGCCGACGAAGGCAAGCGTGAGGCCGGCCACGCGGCCGACGTGCTGGCGAAGCGTGTAGATGTCGGCCAGCGCCTGGCACGGATGGCAGTAGTCGGAGAGGCCGTTGATCACCGGCACGCTCGACACCTCCGCCAGCCGCACGATCGTGTCGTGGGCCTTCGAACGGCAGACGATCACGTCGACGTACTCGCTCAACACACGGCCGAAGTCGGCGATGCTCTCCCGCGAGGAGGCGAAGCCGGTGTCGGCGCCGAGGAACAGGCTCGATCCGCCGAGGTGGGCCATCGCGGCCTCGAAGCTCACGCGCGTTCGCAGGCTCTGCTTCTCGAAGATCAGGCCGAGCACGCGGCCCGGCAGCAGGGCGTCGCGCTGGCCGGCGGTGAACTTCGTCTCCAGGTCGCGCGAGACGGCGAACACCGCCTCGATCTCGGCCGCGGAAAGATCTTCAGGAACGATGACGTGCCGCATGGATCAGCCCTCGGATCGGGCGGCGACCTCGACGATCGCCGCGGCGAGACGGTCGCAGCCCTCGTGGACCTCCGCCTCGGTGAGCGTCATCGCCGGCAGGAGCCGGATGACACGCCCCTGGGTGCAGTTGACCAGCAGGTTCCTGTCGAGACAGGCCTGCACCACCGCCGCCCCGTCGATCGACAGCTCGATGCCGATCATCATGCCGAGCACGCGGACGTCGCGGACGACGTCGCACCGTTGCTTCAGCTCCAGCATCCGCTCACGGAAGACGGCGGCCGTGTGTTCCACGTGGTCGAGCAGCTTCTCCTGCTCGATCATCTCGATGGCGGCGATGCCCGCCGCCGCGGCGATCGGATTGCCGCCGAACGTGGAGGCGTGCATGCCGGGACGAAGATGCTTGGCCAGTTCGACGCTGGTGAGCATGGCGCCGCCGGCGATGCCGGCGCACAGGCTCTTGGCCAGCGTGATCACGTCGGGCGTGACGCCGAAGTGCTGGTAGCCGAACCACTTGCCTGTGCGGCCGCAGCCGCACTGCACCTCGTCGAACACGAGCAGGAGATCCCGCTCGTCGCAGATTCGCCGCAGCCCCTGCAGGAAGCCCTCCGGCGCGGGCACCACGCCCCCTTCGCCGAGGATCGGCTCCACGAGGATGCCCCCCGTCTGGTCGTCGATCAGCTTCTCGACGGCGTCGAGATCGCCGTGCGGGGCGTACTGAAAGCCCGCGAGCATCGGGCCGAGGCCCTCGTGATACTTCGGCTGGGCGGTGGCCGTCACGCTGCCCATCGTGCGGCCATGGAAGCCGCCTTTGAACGTGACGAGCTTGTACTTGCGGCCGTCGGTCCGCAGCCGCACGAGCTTGATCGCCGCCTCGTTGGCCTCGGTGCCCGAGTTGCAGAAGAAGGCTTGGCCGCCGAACGACCGCTCCGCCAAGAGCCGGGCCCATTCCCCTTGCGGCGCGGTGTACCAGGTGTTGGGCACGTGAATCAGCTTCGCCACCTGCTCCTGCACGGCCCGCACCACCGGCTCGGGGCAGTGGCCGAGCAGGTTGCAGCCCCAGCCCGGAAAGAGATCGAGGTATTCGGTTCCCTCGGCGTCCCAGACCTTCGAGCCCTCGCCGCGGACGAGGCAGACCGGAAACCGCTTGTAGTTGGGCACGACATAGCGATCGAAGACGTCGATCACCGACTGCGTCTTCGGTCCGATGGCGGTCGTGGTCGAGTCGATCGTGGCCATGGGGTCCTCCGGGGCGGGGGGATCAGCGGGCTGCGGTCGTGGCGGCGGCGCCGGCCGACGAGGCCTGGGCCGAATCGCGGGTGACTTCCGTGCCGACGCCGCTGGTGGTGTAGATCTCGAGCAGGAGCGAGTGGCGGAGCCGGCCGTCGATGATGTGGATCTTCTTCACGCCCCGATCGAGCGTCTCGAGGCAGCCCTCGATCTTCGGGATCATGCCCGCGGCGATCGTGCCATCGGCGATCAGCCGGCGGGCCTCGGAGGCCGTGAGCGAGTGGATCAGGCTCTCCGGATCCTTCACGTCGCGGAGCACGCCCGGGATGTCGCTCAATACGACGAGCTTCTCGGCACCGATCGCCGCGGCCACGGCGGTGGCGGCCGTGTCGGCGTTGACGTTGAGCTTCTGGCCGTCTTCCGTCATGGCCATCGACGGGATCACGGGCACCTGGCCGGCGTACGAGAGGTTTTCGATCGTCAGCCGGTCGACCCGCGTCACCTCGCCCACGTGGCCGAGATCGATCGGCTCGCCGTTCGGGCCGTCGAGCGTGAGCCGCTCGCCGTAGAGCACATTGGTGGAGAGGAAGTTGAGCGACATCGCCCGGCCGCCGAACTCCTCGAGCTTGGCGACGAGATCGTGATTGAGCTCCGTGGCCACCACCCGCTCGACGATCGCGAGCGTGGCATCGTCGGTGTAGCGGCGGCCTTGCACCCAGCGGGGCTCGAGGCCCGCCTCGTCCATGGCCCGGCTGATCGCCTTGCCGCCGCCATGCACGACCACGATCCGCATGCCGAGCGTGGACATGAAGACGATGTCAAGCAGCAGGTGGCGCAGGGATTCGGGATGTTCGACGACGCTGCCGCCGAGCTTGATGACGGTGGTGGTGTCGCGGAACTTGCGAATCCAGCCGAGGGCCTCGATCAGGGTGTCGGCCTTCTGGATCGCCTTCTGCTGGGCCTTGGTGACGGACGGAGTGGCGGGCACGGTCGCGGACGGTCCTTCGAGGGCGGGGAAACCCGTGATTTTAGCATCGGGTCGGGAAATGAATACGCCGGGAAAACCGCTCAAAAGATCACCATCAGTTGCGTCTGGATCGCCGTGCCCGTGTAGCCGGCGCGGTAGGGGTAGAGGAAGTTCTGGGCGGGGTTGCGGTTCATCGTGAGGGCTTCGAGCGTGAGCCGGGCCTGCCGCGACTCCTTCAGATACCAGTTGAGGCCGCCGCCGTATTCTTGGCCGGTGCCGTAGGGGCCGGTCACGACGCTCGAGCGGGCGTAGAGTTCGTAGGTGCGGGGCACGAAGCACCACGACACGTAGCCCATGCCGCCGTGGTCGAAGATGCTGGAACGGGTGAACGTGCCCTGACCCTGGAAGTCGTTGAGCAGGCGGAAGTAGTACTCGCAGAAGAGGCCGATGCCCCGCCATTTCCAGGCCGCGTCCACCGTGGCCAGCTGGTAGACGAATTGTTCGAGGACGCTGTCAGGGCCGAGGGCGCCGGTCTTGGTGATCCGCGTGCCGTCGGAGAGGCGGACGATCGTGTCTTCAGGGTTGTTGCCCACGATCGGCAGGGCATTCGTGAGGGCGTAGACGCCACTGCAGCCGACGCGGATCGCGGCGTCGTCGCGGTGCTCCATGTCGGAGGCGCCGAGTCCGAAGGGGCCGAGCGGCTCCCACCAGGTGTTGCCCGCCCAGGCCATCGAGGTGCCGCGGCGGAGCACGCCCGTCGTGCCGCCGTCGATCGCGTTCCACACGCCCGCCTGATAGTGCACCGTGTCGTCGAAGAGGGTGCCGATCGAGGCCACGCCGGGGCTGAAGCCGGGGCGGAAGAACGTGTTGGCCATGCTGCGATCGACGCCGATCGTCCACTGTGTGGGATCGATCCACTCGCGGGTGCCGGGCACGGGCGTCATGCCGCCGCCGACGGTGGCGGCGTCGCTGAACTTCCAGCCCAACAGTCCGATCGGCACGACGCCCGACCGGATGCCCACGTTCGTCGTGCCGAAGAGGGCGAAGTTGTAGACGAGCCGTTCGTCCACGACGTAGCCGTGGAACGAGAGGAGGAAGCGGTTGATGTTGAACGTGTTGATGTTCGTGATCGGCAGCGTGGCGCCCGTGGCGTCGGTCCAGGTCTCCGCGCCGCGGGCGAACTCGAACCACCGCAGCTGCATGTAGCCGCCGAGCGCCAGGCCGAACGGGAAATCGCCGCGCCGCGGGCTCTGCTTCAAGAGCAGGAGTCCCTTGGGAGGCGTGAGGTCGGTGGCCGGGATGTACCGCGGCCGCGGAATGTTGCCGAGCCGCGCGGTCACGGCCTGGTCGATCTCCTCGCGGAGCTGCTCCTCGGTGAGCACCTGTTGAAAGGAGGCGTGCTCGGCGTCGGCGGCTATCCCCTGGCTTGCGCCTGGGGCTTCCATTGAGGGCGGGATCCCCTGGCTTGCGCCTGGGGCTTCCAGGAGGAGGGCGAGGTCGGTGTCCGCAGCAGCAGGCGAAACGCAGCCGATGAGGGCGCAGACCGCGACCGCAAGCGAGGCAATCGCGGCAGAGCGTCGCCGGACATGCGGCATCGAAACGGAGCCCGAAAGGCGTCCGGCGGGCAGGCCGGTGCACCATCACAATCGGTTCCGGATGTGCCGATCCTGCAATCTTTGCCGCCTAGGAAAGATAGGTAGTCCAAAAGACAAAACGGGTAGGCTCGGGGGCTGCCCATGCCCCGAGAGCCGGCGGATGCCGCCGAGCGCAGGCAGGATGCCGAAGCGAAAGCGGCATCCGAGCGAGGGAAGGGCAGGGAGGCGAGGGGGTCGGTGCAAGCTCGAGGAGCATTTGGACCGAGTCTTCGAGGTTCCGCGACGAGACTTGTACCGCCCCCGAGCCGGCGCCTTTATTTCCCGGCCCACAGCTCTTCAACCGGAGGCCGACGGCTTCCCTACGAAAATCATGCGATTCCGCCACTTGACCGCCTGCGGGCACCGGCTACCTTGTATTTGTTTTGCGAATGATGCACGGCGGCATCATTTGGATTTGTTATCAGGGATGAGGCGGAATTCCGGATCCCGGCAGCGGACGCGCGGGGCCCATGAACATCAAGTCCCTGAAAATCTTCTGCGACATCGTCTCCCGGCGGAGCTTTTCCCGCGCGGCCGAGGACAACGGCATTTCGCAGTCCGCGGCCAGCCAAGTGGTGAGCCAGCTCGAGAACCGGCTCGGCGTGCAGCTCATCGAGCGGTCGAAGCGGCCGCTCGTGCCGACCCGCGAAGGGAAGGTGTTCTTCGACGGCTCCCGCAAGTTGATCGCGCAGTACGACGCGCTCGAAGACGAGGTGCGGACGCTTCACGAGGAAGTCGCCGGCCGCGTTCGCGTGGCGGCGATCTATTCCGTGGGCCTGCACCACATGAGCCGCTACGTGCAGGAGTTCATGAGCCGTCACCCCAAGGCCAACGTGCGACTGGAATACCTCCATCCCGATCGGGTGCTCGAATCCGTCGAGCAGGGGCAGGCCGACATCGGCATCGTGAGCTACCCGCGGAGCACCCGCACGGTCGAGGCCGAGCCGTGGCGCGAGGAGCCGATCGTGCTCGTGTGTGCGCCCACGCATCCGCTCGCGGGCCGCGTGCAGATCGGGCTCGGCGAACTGCATGGCCAGCGGATGGTGGGCTTCGACTCCGATCTCGTCATCCGGCATGAGCTCGATCGCGCGGTCGCCGCCCACGGCGCCGAGCCTGTCGTCGTGATGGAGTTCGACAACATCGAGACGATCAAGCGGGCCGTCGAGATCGACGCCGGCGTGGCGCTCCTGCCGGAGCCGACCGTGGGGCGCGAACTTGCCGCAGGCACGCTTACCACCGTGCGGCTGGCCGGCGTGGAACTCGTGCGGCCGCTCGGCATCATCCATGGCCGCGGCAAGCCACTACCGCCGACGGCCGGGCGATTCCTCGAACTGCTCCGCGGCCACGCGCACGACGTCGATGTGCCCCCCACCACCGTTCATTCAGAGTCTTCGGTTCCCTCCCCCCTGATGCAGACGACGCCATGACGCGCCCCGCCTCCTCGCTCCGCCCTGGCCTGCCCGCCAAGCAGGGCCTCTACGATCCCGCCAACGAGCACGACGCCTGCGGCGTGGGCTTCGTCGTCAACATGCATGGCCGCAAGAGCCACCGCATCGTGCGGCAGGGGCTCGAACTGCTCGAAAACCTCACCCATCGCGGCGCCACCGGC
>JBJTIE010000271.1:0-5748 GCA_046094845.1 Planctomycetaceae bacterium
GAACGTGCCTCGTTCGCACAGCAGCACGTCACCGCAGCCGCCGGCGAGCAGCTTGGCGACCACGTGCTTCATGTCACCAGGCGCGACGAACTGCCCCTTCTTGACGTTGACCGCCTTGCCGGTGGCGGCCGCGGCCAGGAGCAGGTCGGTCTGCCGGCAGAGAAAGGCTGGGATCTGCAGCATGTCGCAGGCATGACCGGCGGCGGTGGCCTGCTCGGGCAGATGGACGTCGGTCGTGACGGGTAGCCCGGTCGCGGCCCGCACCCGCTCCAGCACGCCGAGCCCCTCGTCGAGGCCGGGGCCACGAAACGCGGTCCCGCTCGTGCGGTTGGCCTTGTCGTAGGAGGCCTTGAAGACCACCTGCACGCCGAGCTCCTCCCCGATCGCAGCCAGCGTCTCGGCGATTCGCAGGCAGAGCTGCTCACTCTCGATCACGCACGGACCGGCGATGACAGTCAGCGGAAACCCGGGGCCGCAGCGGTGCCGACCGATGAACGCCGGCAGTCGAGGATTCATCGGCCGATCTCCAAAACGAGGCTGCCACGCGCCGGAGCGCCCGGCTGAACGCCGGCATCATACCGCTGAACACACGGATTGTCCGCGACCCTGACACGCGCCAGACGCCGCGTTGCAGGTGATTCGGCGTCGCCGGCAGTGTTCGATTTCGCGCCGCAGGTGTTGCGGAATCAAACGGGTGCGCGCCTTCCCGTCACGACACCCGAGCGGGCGATATCGCGTCCCGCGGCCGTGATTTCAGCGCTGGTGGTTTCCAGCGCGTTTGGCACGGTCCGTGCATTTCATCGATGCCAGCCGGCGATCGTCCGGCCGGGCCCGCCGCACCAGGCGTCGGGCCTCCGACTTATTCGAGCCGTGCGGCCGTCATGCCCCTGACCCGCATTGCTTCGGCAGGATGCTCCTGCCGGGTCGGAGGCCCGACGCCTGCTGTCGTGGGGGCCGTTCGCCCCGCCGTGCAGACCACCCCCTCCCGAGGGCCGAAAAAGGGCCTTCTCTTGACGATCGAGCAGGGCGTGCGCTAGTTTTGCGGGGCTGCGGCCGGTGCCCACCGGGGTCTTTCGGCCGCCCATCTCGCCAGCGTAGCTTCAATTGGCAGAGCACCGCATTCGTAATGCGGGGGTTGCGGGTTCGACTCCCGCCGCTGGCTTTCGTGATGTGAACCGCTAACCGACAGAGGGTGCCCGCTCATGGTTGCCACCGCCACTTCCGACATCCGCGATCTGATCCTCGGCAACGGGCCGTTCGGCCCGACGGAGGTGAAGGCGCTCGTGGAGTCCTTGAGCCGTGAGGCTGCCGCCCACCGTGAACTGAAGGCGGCGGTGCGGGAACTGGAAGCGAGCCCGGACCGCAGTCCCGCCGCCTCGGTTCGGCTCGGCGTCTGCCAGCGTCTGCTCGGCCGCGCCAAGGACGCGCTCGAGACATTGCGTTCGGGTGATGGCGGCGCCCTGGCCCTGTTCCACCAAGGGCTCGCGCATGCGGCGGTTGCGGCCCACGACAAGGCCTGCGAGACGCTGGCGGCCGCCCGCAAGGCAGGCTATGACGCCGCGACCTGCGTGGCCGCCGCGGCCGAGTCGCTCCGGGCGAGCGGCAAGCACGACGCCGCCCGCAAGGAGCTCGACGCAATCGCCGGAGAAGCCGCCCACTCCGCCGACTTCTGGGCCGCCAAGGGAGCCCTGCTGGCCGACGCGGGAGCCCCGATCGAGGAAGTGGCCGCGGCCTATGAGAAGGCAGTGAGCTGCGATGCAGGCCACCCGGGTGCCTTGTTCGCCCTCGGCGTGATCAACGACCGCCTGGGCAACGACGAAGAGGCCCAGGCCTGTTACGAGAAGTCGCTGGAGCGGTATCCGCCCACGCTCGGCAGCCTGATCAATCTCGGCATCATCTTCGAAGACAAGAACGACTTCACCCGCGCCCAGCAGTGTTACCGCCGGATCCTGGAGGCGATTCCCGATCATCCGCGGGCCCGGCTGTTCATGCGGGATTCGTCGGCCGCCGGCGACATTCAGACGGGCGAGCAGGAAGCGAAACAGCGCGACCGCCTCGACCAGGTGTTGAGCCTGCCGGTGAGCGATTTCGAGCTGTCGGTGCGAAGCCGCAACTGTCTGCAGAAGATGGGCGTCCACACCCTCGGGGATCTCGCGCGGACGACCGAGGAGGAGATCCTCGCCAGCAAGAACTTCGGCGAGACCAGCCTCGTCGAGATCAAGGACATGCTCGCGTCCAAGGGATTGAGCCTGGGGCAGATGGCGGCGGCGGCCCCGGTCGTCGAGCCGGAGCCGGAGCCGGTCGAGACCTCGGCCGACGAACAGGAGATCTACTCGCAGCCAATCACGGAGCTCAACCTCTCCGTGCGGGCCCGGAAATGCACGACGAAGCTCGGGATCAACACGATCGGCGACCTCGTGCGGCGAACGGCCGAGGACCTGCTGGAGTGCAAGAACTTCGGCGTCACGAGCCTCAACGAGGTGCGGGAGAAGCTCACCGAACGGGGCCTGCGGCTCCGCGGCGACTGACGCCACGCCCTGGAGGCCAGTTGCTCCGCAACGGGCAGCCCGTCACTCCGTGACGGGCCGCCGCCGCAAGCCATTGCCCGGCAACGAGTTGCGGCACGCCGCGGCAGACCGAATGTTTGCCAGCCCGGGGGTTTCTGGGTAGCCTCGATTTCAGCGGTTGAACGATTCGCTCCGCCGGAGCGACAGGATCCGCTGAAGCGTCGAGGACCACGCGCATGACCACAGCCACCCTTCGTGAAAAGCCGGTTCGCGATCTGGCCCGCCTCGCCAAACAGCATGGCGTGCAAGGCTGGCACTCGATGCGCAAGGATCAGCTCATCCGCGCCCTCGTCCGTCGCGCCAAGACAGGCCTCGCCCGACAGGCGACCGGCGTGGCCGCAGCCTCGCGGCCGGCCGCCATCGCCGCGCCCAAGCCGGCCGATCCCGAAGTCGCCCGGCGGATCGCCGAGGCCCGGGAGCGGCTCGCGAAGGCGAAGAATCTGGTCACCGCGGCCGAAGGAGGCCGCGCGGTGCGTCAGCCGAGGGATCGGATGGTGCTGATGGTGCGCGGGCCGCACTGGCTCCACGCCTTCTGGGAGATCACGCCCCGGAGCGTGGCCCGGGCCCAGGCGGCACTCGGCCCCGAATGGCACGCGGCTCGCCCCGTGCTGCGGGTGCTGCGGATCGAGACCGGCCTGGAGGGATCGGCCTCGGCCCAGGTCGTCCGCGAGATCGAGGTGCATGGCGGCGTGAAGAACTGGTTCATCGATGTTCGCGAACCGATGCGGTGCCGCGTGGAGATCGGGTACCTCACGGCGTCGGGACGCTTTCACGCGCTGGGCCGCAGCAATGCGGTCTCCACGCCGGCCGCGTCGCAAAGCGACACGCTCGACACCCACTGGGGGGAAATCGTCGGCGACTGCGACCGCATCTATGCGATGAGCGGCGGCTTTTCGCCCGAGAACAACAGCACGGAATTGCAGGAACTCTTCGAGGAACGGCTCCAGCGGCCGATGGTGCCGCCGGCGGTCCGCAGTCTTCCCGACGACGAAGACGCTGACGCCGTCCTGCGGCCCGCCTTCCAACTCGAGGTCGATGCCGAGGTGATCGTCTACGGCGCGACGCAGCCCAATGCCCGCGTCACCCTGCAGGGCGAACCGGTGAAGGTGCAGCCGGATGGCACGTTCCGGGTGCGGGCCGACCTGCCCAACAAGCGGCAGGTGCTGCCGATCATCGCCAGCTC
The DNA here is from genome assembly GCA_046094845.1 of Planctomycetaceae bacterium. Classification (GTDB taxonomy): domain Bacteria; phylum Planctomycetota; class Planctomycetia; order Pirellulales; family UBA1268; genus QWPN01. Next base: position 3,751 of record JBJTIE010000271.1, read on the forward strand.
GGCAGATGGTTCCCGGCGGCATATGATCGTGATGGCCCTCGAGCGGAACACAAAGTCGCTCGAGCCCCACGGCCGCGAGTCGATGGATGCCTGACCCGCGAAAGGAGCGTGCGGCGATACGTTTTCTGCCATGTTCGTGATGCGGTCCACTCCATGCCGGTGAGCTCTTAACGAGGCTCGTTGGGGGCCGACTATTGGTTCTGGTTGCGGGTCACGCCGGCACCGGCAGCTTCGACTGTCGGCCGTCCGGATCACCTGCCCCGGGATCCAAGGCCACCCCGGTTTTATTTCAACGAGCTCTCCGCATCCCAGGACACCACGGCATTACGGTGGAAAACGTGTCGCCCCGCGCTCCCGGGCGTCTCTTTCTTCTTCGACACTTTTCGGGCCCAGGCGTCGAACAGAGCCTGGGGGGTGCCGTGGAACACGCTCGTGAAGGCGGCTTCGAAGTCCTGTCCGCCGTCGACGAGCCCGAGCAGTTGCCGAAGCTTGGCTGACGGCGTGACGATCGCTCCCACAAAGCCACCGCTCACGAGAGTGACCGCCGCAGGATCTGCATTCACGGAGAAGAATTCGGCTGCGGAGCCGATCGTGCGAACGGCCGCGGGCGACTCCCGCTTCCAGTCCTTCACGAGCTTCGCCTTGGGCACCGCCCGCATGGCGACGGTGCGGGCCGCCCCCTTCACGAACCAGTCCGGCAGGCCGCGGCCCGCGAGGGCGGCGGCGGCAAGCTGCTCCGCAAGCAGCAGTTCCACACTGGCTTCGTCCGGGGCCGCCGCCGGCAGCAAGACGGCACCGTAGACCAGGTCTCCCGTCGTGCCACCGTGGCCGGAGATTCCCTTGGGTCGCTCGCCTCCCGGCTCCTGCTGCCACAACGCCGAGTAGTCATACGACTTGCGGAAGACGTACAGCACGACGCCCCCTTTTCGCAGCAGGTCAGCGTCGCCGGCGAGCTCCTTCCGCACCGCGGCCTCGGCCGTCACGGCCAGGTCGGCCGTCTCCTGCATGGCGGCGGCTGGCAGATTGCCGATCACGTGCAACCGCCCCCGCGAATCGACGACCGGCTCTTCATCTGGAATCGCCATCCGCCACAGCACCATGCCCGCCTTGACCCGCAACTGCCCGAGCTCGGCATCGGGCAGCGATCGGGCCCGCCCCGCAGCCGTCACGTCGTCGAGTGAGGATGTTTCCGGGAGCAGATCGAGCTTCGCTCCCTGGTCGATCCACGAGGAGAGCATCGCCAGTTCTTCCGGCGAGACCTTTCCGCCTCCCCGCGGCATGTCGCCGGTCGCGATCACGTCCACGAGTCGACTCGCGCTCCCCTGGCCCTTCTGCACCATGCCGGACTTCATCAGGGTGTCGTACGATGAAAACTGGAAGTCGCCGCGGCGGCCGGAAACGTGACAGCTGCCGCAGTGCTTCACCAACAGCGGAGCCACGTGGGTGGAGAACCCAACGACCTCGGCTGTGGCGGACCGGACGACGGGCCAGCCGGCTGCCACCGCGGCGGCCGCCATCCAGAGCCGATGTCGTGCCATGCGAGGCACGGTGCCGCCGGCCCGGCGGATGGGCATGTGCCGCGTCGCGCGGCGGCCGATGCAGCGAAGGGAGAAGGGCATCCGAGACCGCTGCTTCCAAGGAAAAGGGTTGCGGGCGTTCAGCCGCTGCGTGCGCCCGGCTCGGTGCCGGCCCCGCGGAGATCGCGCTCGCGGCGGCGGAGCCGCATCCGCTTGGCCGGGGCATGCCGCGGCGGCTCCGGCCGCTCCAGGACGGCCACGGCCGACGCGGCCGTCGTGGCGACGACGGCCACGAGCCAGACGACTCCCGCCGCGAGGGCCACCCGGCGGCACGCCCGTGCCCCCGACTCGTCACCGACGGCGGCGAGCAGGCCGCCGAGGCCGAGCACGACGGCAAGCACGACGGGAAGGAGCAGCGTGGCAACCAGGCCCCAAGTGAGCGCGAGTCGACTCGTGGACGTGATCGCGACCGGCGACATGC
>JBJTIE010000272.1:0-2464 GCA_046094845.1 Planctomycetaceae bacterium
CCGCGGGCCACCGTCACGGCCTCGCGGGTGTCGCGGTCGATTCCCGCGGCGATCGCCTTCACGCGGTCGCGCAGAATCTCCTCGCCGAACGAGAGCAAGAGGCTCCGCATCCGCAGGAAGTTGGCCGCCAGCACGGCAGCCAGGATCACGGCCGCCGGGCCGACGCGATCCGCCTGGCCCGCGACGTGCTCGACTCGTATCCGCAGTTCACCGGCGTATCGCTCGGCCTCGAGCCAAATGCCGACGGCCTCGATGGCAGGCCAAGCCCCGACGTGCCGGCCGACGCCCTCGGCGAAGGTGGCCGGTTCATCCCCTACTGGAGCCGCGATGCCGCGAATCCCGCCACGCTGCGACTGAACCGGCTCGTGATGCTCGACGGCCTCTATTACGTCGGCACGAAGGAGCGGTTTCTCGATCCGGGGCAGGCCGACAAGGCGCTCGTCACCGAGCCCTACGACTACGACGGCCGGCTGATGGTCGAGCAGATGGTGCCGATCGTTATCGACGGCCGCTTCGCGGGCGTGGCCGGCGTCGATCGGGCGCTCGATCAGGTGGCCCACGACCTCGCGGCGATCCAGCGGCAGCAGCGTGACGCCGGCTGGCACGTGGAGGTGTTTCTGATCAGCCGGATGGGCAAGGTGATCGCAAGCACCGTCAAGCGAGAGGATCTCCGCACGAAGCCGGTCGCCGACACGCCCTACGCAGGAATCCTGGGCGACTTCCACGCAGCGATCGCGAGCGATCGCGTGCTGGTCGCTGCCGATCCGTTCACGAACGCAGAGTGTCTCTATGCATCGGCGAAGGTGCCGAGCGGTCCCTGGACGGTCGTGATGCAGATGCAGCGGGGCGATCTCGTCGGCCGGATCCAGTGGCCGCTCCTCATGTCAGCCGCACTCGCGGCAGCGGGCATGGCCGGCATGCTCGGCCTCATGCTCTGGCTCACGGGCAATCTCACGAAGCGGATCGGCCGCGCCGTGGCCGCGTCGCGGCGCGTGGCCCAGGGCGATCTGACGGGCATGATCGACATCCGCGGCGGTGACGAGACGGGGCAGCTCCTCCGTGACGTCGGCGCGATGACGACGAGCCTCCGCGGGATCGTGTCGCAGGTGAAACAGGCGAGTCTTGACCTCAATGCGACGGCCCGGCAACTCGCCGCCGCCGGTAAGCAGCAGGAGTCGGCGATCGCGTCGCTCGGGGCGAGCACGAGCGAAGCGGCCGTGGCCAGCCGGCAGATCTCGGTGACCGGCCGGGAACTGCTGGGCACGATGCACGAGGTGGCGAGCGTGGCAGCCGAGACGGCCCACGTGGCCGACGCGGGCCGGGAGAACCTGGCGGAGGTGGGCGAGTCGATGGCCCACCTGGAGCAATCAACGACCGACTTCTCGGAGCGGCTCGCCGCCATCCGTCAGCGGGCGGAAGACATCAACATGGTGATCACCACGATCACGAAGGTGGCCGACCAGACGAACCTCCTCTCGATCAACGCGGCGATCGAGGCGGAGAAGGCGGGCGAGTATGGCCAGGGCTTCATCGTGGTGGCCCGCGAGATCCGGCGGCTGGCCGATCAGACGGCCGTGGCCACGCTCGACATCGAGCGGCTCGTCGAGCAGATGCAGCAGGCGGTGAACGCGGGCGTGGACCAGATGGATCGGTTCGCCGCCGAGGTGAAGACGGGCGTGGAGCGGGTGGCCGGGATCAGCAGCCAGTTCGCCGAGGTGATCGACAAGGTGCACGGCCTCTCCGACCGGTTCGACCATGTGAAGGAGGGCATGCAGGCCCAGGCTGCCGGGGCCCAGCAGATCACCGAGGCCCTGGCCACGCTCACCGACGGCTCCCGCGCCGCCGCCGAAGCCCTCCGCGAGTTCAAAGACGCCTCGCAGCACATGGTCTCAGCGGTGGACGGCCTCACCGCCACCGTCAGCCGCTTCCGCGTCGACGAGTAACGAAAGCTCGTTGCCCCCCCTCCGAACCGTAGTCCGCATGCTCCGCATGCGGCCCCCGGTTCGAACACCGCAGACCCCAGCTGCCTGCAAAAAAAGGCCGCCTCGGCAACCCCGGCAATCTGCGCAAACCCCTCCAATACGGGGCCATATACCGAAAATGCTCATGGATCGGGTCACGGTCAGTCGATCACCTCTGACGATCATGCCGGTTTTTCGGCGCGGGGACTGCCCTGCCCGGATCGCCGGCCACCGTCAGGGAGTCGACTCCGATGAGCAAAGAAGCCGCCGTAGTTCGAGAGATGGGTTCGCAGATCCGCGGACCAGAAGCCGCCGAGATCGTCTTCGGCGTAGGGGATGAAGCCGCCGAGCGTCATATAGCTGCCGCGGTAGCCAAGGCCACGGTCGGCGGCGTTGATGCCGAAATAAAGCCAGCCCGGACCATTTTCGTTGAGATTCTGGAAGCCCGCTACCGCACGGTTGACGACGCCCCCGGCCGGGGCCATGGCGACCTGCCCCATCAT
>JBJTIE010000273.1:0-18631 GCA_046094845.1 Planctomycetaceae bacterium
AGCGGATTTCGACTCGCCGCTCATCGACCCGAAGGTCAACGGCATCGACTCGCCAGGATTCGTTCAGCCCCAAAAGACGGGCATAATGCGAAGAAAGTGCGTCCATCCCGGCAACTTACGGCATGGACGCCCAAGAAACGACTGGCCAGTGCCACGAAAATCCCCGAAGAACCACAAAAAAGCCCGCAGGGTCCATGGCGGACCCTGCGGGCATACAAAGAAATGGCGGGGGTAGGATTCGAACCTACGACCTCGAGGTTATGAGCCTCGCGAGCTACCGGGCTGCTCCACCCCGCGTCAGTGTGCGGTGGTTATCGAGGCGGCTCCGCGAGATGCTCTCCCGCAAAACCGACGACTCGGTAATAATAGCCTACGGATCGCGGCAAGAGAAGCAGAGACTGCTCCGGCCCGTGAAATTGTTCGTTTTGAGAGCGTGACCACGCATGAAACCGCCTCCCCATCGGCCGGTTCCCCCGCCGGGCGACGGCATGCCGCAGGGCCCGGGACGCCGGCCACTGGTGGGTGGGCTTCCATGGGAGCAAGCAGCGCCACCGCCATCATCGTCATCCAGGCCGCAGCCCGTCCGGCAGCCGGCGACCGTCGGTCGGAAGCACTGGCTGTCGAACTACCTCGGCGACGAGGACGTGGCGGCGGTGCTCGAGTGGCGGGCGAATGCCTGGGCGCGGGCGAAGGCGTGGGTCCGCGAAAGCCCGGCGCTCGCGGTGAGCCTCGCGGCCCATCTCGTCGTGCTCCTCGCGCTCGCCCTGTTCATCGTGCGGGCGGAGCGAGACAAGACGATCGCCCTCGACATGATGTTTACCCCGGCGACCGAGGTCGAAGCGCCGCAGCCGGGCGAAGATCTGGCTCCGGTGACACTCGAAGAAGCAAAGCCCGAGGAGGTGAAAACGGAGCAGCCGGCGGTCGAGGATCCCGCGCCCGCGCCCGAGCCGCCGCCCCCTGCGGCGGTCGCCGATGCGCCGGGCGCGGAGCCCGTGGAGGCGGCCTCGCAGGCGACGGCGATCACGACGCTGCTCGACGGGCGAAACGAGGGGAGCCAGGCCAAGCTCGTGAAGGCGTTCGGCGGCAGCGACGCCACCCAGGCGTCCGTCGCGCGGGCCCTCGGCTGGCTGGCCCGCCACCAGGACAAGAAGACGGGGCTGTGGAGCATCCAGGGTCCGTACCTCGATGGCGGCTCGCAGGAGAACCAGTTGGCAGCGACCGCCATGGCGTTGCTCGCATTCCAGGGAGCCGGCCACACCACGACCGCGGGCAAGTATCGCACGGCGGTGAAGAAGGGATGGAAAGGCCTGCTCGCCACACAGCAACCCGACGGCCAGTTCGACGTGGAGCCGATGCCGAGCCATCACTCGCTCTACTCCCATGCCCAGGCCACGATCGCGATCTGCGAGCTCTACGGCATGACCAAGGATGCCGCCTATCTCGAGCCGGCCCAGCGGGCGCTGGCGTTTGCGACCCGGGCCCAGGGGCCCAATGGCGGCTGGCGATACGAACCGGGAAAGCCTGGCGATATGTCGGTCACCGGCTGGTACATCATGGCCTTCAAGAGCGCCGAGATGGCGGGCATCGAGTTCCCCACCGCGACGCTGGAGGGCATCGGTCGCTTTCTCGACACGGTGGCCGTCGATGGCGGCAAGCGGTTCGGCTACAGGCTCGAAGTGCCCGCCGGTGCAGTGGACGAAGACGATCGGGAGGCATTCAACCGGCAGGCTGGTCCCGTGACCGCGGCCGTGACGGCCGAGGGCCTGCTCGCCCGGCAATACCTGGGGTGTCCACGGCGCGACCCGCGGCTCATTGGCGGCGTGGAACTTCTGCTCGAGGCGAACCGCATCGATTTCGCCGGGCAGAAGGACGTCTATGCCTGGTACTACATCACGCAGGTGGTGCATCACCTCGGGGGCGAGCCCTGGGACCGGTGGAACAGCGTGATGCGCGACGTGGTGCCGGAGGCCCAGGTGCAGCGGGGCCGCGAGGCGGGCTCGTGGGATCCGGCCCTCGACAAGTGGGGGCCATGGGGCGGCCGGCTGTACATGACCTGCTTCTGCACCTTCATGCTCGAGGTCTACTACCGCCACCTCCCGCTGCACGCCGACGCCCAGTGACGCCGCGGTCCACGGCTACTGGCTGGAGCCGTTCCACTGGCGGAGTGCTTCGTAGGCGACGATCGCGGCGCAGTTGGAGAGGTTCAGGCTCCGCACCTGCGGCCGCGAAGGGATCGTCAGCAGCCGATCGGCCAACGGCGTCGTGAGTGATCGCGGCAGGCCGGTGGACTCACGGCCGAACACGAGCACGTCGCCTCGGCGGTAGCTGACCGACGTATACGACCGCACGGCCCGGGCGGAGAAGAGCCACTGGTCGCCGGCGTTGGATTCCCGCAGCCGCGTCTGCAGGTGGTCCCATGAGTCGGCCACCTCCCACTCCAGCTCATCCCAGTAGTCGAGCCCCGCCCGCCGGAGGTGGTAGTCGTCCACGGCGAACCCCAGCGGCTTCACGAGCCACATCTTGGCGGCGATGGCCACGCAGGTGCGGCCGATGTTGCCGGCATTGGGGGGAATCTCCGGCTCGTGGAGAACGATATGAAGAACGGGGTCGTAGCGCATGGGCGTTCGCCGGCGGGGGGAGGTCTGCTATTGTTTGGGTGTCGAAACGCCGACGAAAAGTCCGGCGGACAAAGTGTCGCGTGAGGAGCGGACGTGGTCGAGTTGAAGCGAAATCCGACGCGGGCGGTGAAGATCGGCCGGATCACGATCGGGGCGGTCCACCCGATCGCCCCCCAGAGCATGACGGCCACCCACACCCAGGACGTGGAGGCCACGCTGGCCCAGGTGAACGCCCTGCACGCCGCCGGCGCCGGCGTGGTGAGGATCGCCGTGGACTCGAAGAAGGATGCCGCGGCCCTGCCCGCCATCCGGGCCGGCACCCCTGCCAACCTGGCGATCGACCTCCAGGAGAACTATCGGCTGGCCGTCGAGGTGGCCCCGCATGTGGACAAGCTGCGGTACAACCCCGGCCATCTGTATCACCATGAGCCCACCAAGCCCTGGCAGGAGAAGGTGAGGTTCATCGCCGACGTGGCCGCGGCCAATGACTGCGCCCTGCGGGTGGGGGTCAACTGCGGCAGCGTCGATCCGGCCAAGAAGGAACAGTTCGCGGAGGACGACTCGATCGGCCCGATGCTCGCGAGCGCCTTCGAGCACTGCGAGCTGCTCGACTCGCTGGGCTTCACCCGCTACTGCGTGTCGCTCAAGGACTCCGACCCGCAGAAGGTGATCGAGGTCAATCGCCGGTTCGCCGAGGTGCGGCCCGACGTGCCGATCCACCTCGGCGTGACCGAGGCCGGCATGCCGCCGGACGGCATCATCAAGACGCGGATCGCCTTCGAGCAGCTCATCAGCCGCGGCATCGGCGACACCGTGCGCGTGTCGCTCACCGTGCCCAACGCCGACAAGCCGCAGGAAATCGCGGCCGCCAATGCGATCCTCGCCGACATCGCGGCCGGCCGCGTGCGGAGTGTGGTCGATTACGGCCTCTCGTCGCTCAACATCATCTCCTGCCCGAGCTGCTCGCGGGTGGAGAACGAGGCCTTCATCGAGCTGGCCAAGCAGGTGAAGGAGATGACGGCCTACGCCAGCGACCACAAGATCACGATCGCCGTCATGGGCTGTCGCGTGAACGGCCCGGGCGAGACCGATGACGCCGATCTCGGCCTGTGGTGCGGGCCCACGCACGTGAATCTCAAGCGACGGAGCACGGAGCTCGGCGCGTTTCCCTACGATGAGATCCTGCCCAAGCTGCGGGCCGAGCTCGACACGATCATTGCGGAGCGGTCGTGACGGCACAACTGCAGATCATCGACGCGGCCGGCGGCACGTGCAGTGCCGGCACGACGGTCATGCCGGCGGTGCTGCCGGTCGATCCGGCCACCTGCCGCGGCACGTTCGCGATGGTGAGCCTCGGCTGTCCGAAGAACCTCGTGGACAGCGAGCGCATGCTCGGGCTCCTGCGGGAGGACGGCTGGCAGCTGGTGCCCGATCCACAGGGCTCCGATCTCGTGGTCGTGAACACGTGCGCCTTCATCGACGCGTCGCGGGCCGAGTCGTACGCCGCGATCAACGAGATGCTCGACCTCAAGAAGGCGGGGGCCACGCGGGGCGTGATCGTGGCCGGCTGCCTGGCCGAGCGGCAGAAGGAAGCCCTGCTCGACGAGCTGCCGGGGGTCGATGCCGTGATCGGCGTGTTCTCCCGCGACGAGATCGCCCGCACCGCCGAGCGGCTCATCGGCCGGCTGGGCGAACAGCGGAGCGTGTTTCGCCCAGCGCCGGCCCGGGCCCTCGACGACTCGGGCCGAATGCGGGTCACGCCGCGGCACATGGCCTACCTCAAGATCTCCGAGGGCTGCGACCGGACGTGCACGTTCTGCGCGATCCCGAAGATGCGGGGCAAGCATGCGACGAAGCCGATCGAGGAGGTCGTCCGCGAGGCCCGCGAACTGGCCGCCGACGGCGTGAGGGAGCTGGTGATCGTCGCGCAAGACACGACCTATTACGGCATGGATCTCTACGGCGAGCCGCGGCTGGTCGAGCTGCTCGAGGCGGTGGAGCAGGTGGAGGGGATCGAGTGGATCCGCCTCATGTATCTCTATCCGCTCCACTTCACCGACCGGCTCGTCGATCACATCGCCGCCAGCAAGAAAATCGTGCCCTATCTCGACATGCCGCTGCAGCACGCCAGCGACCCCGTGCTCAAGCGGATGCAGCGGCGGGTGAACCGGGCCGCGACCGAAGAGCTGCTCGCGAAGCTCCGCGGCCGGATTCCGAATCTCGTCCTCCGCACGACGTTCATCACGGGCTTTCCCGGCGAGACGCGGGAGCAGTTCGAGGAACTGGTGGAGTTTGCCCGGCAGTGGCGGTTCGAGCGGGTGGGTGTGTTCACCTATTCGCTCGAAGCCGACACGCCTGCGGCCCGGCTCGACGGCCACATGCCCGACGAGGAGAAGCAGGCCCGCCGCGACGAGTTGATGCAGGTGCAGCAGCGGATTGCCCATGAGCATGCCCAGCGGCAGGTGGGCCGGGTGCAGCCCGTGATTATCGACCGGCAGAGCGAGGAGCGGGAGGATGTCTGGATCGGGAGAACCGCCGCCGACGCGCCCGACATCGACTGCGTGGTCTACGTCACGGCCCCCGGCACGTCGGCCGCGGCGCCGCTCACGGGGCGGATCATCCCCGTGGAGGTCGTGGCGGCCAGCGGCTACGACCTGGCAGGTGTGCCGGTGGAGGGCTGATGGCCTCTGGCCGCGTGCTGACCGTGCCGAATTTGTTGTCGCTCGCGCGGCTCGTGCTGGCGATCGTGCTCTTCGTGGTGATGGAGCGCGGGGCGTGGGGGCCGGCGACGTGGCTGTTCGTGGTCGCGGCCTCGACCGACTGGGTGGATGGCTGGTATGCCCGACGGTTCGGGCAGGTGAGCCGGCTGGGGCGAATGTTCGATCCGCTGGTGGACAAGGTGATCGTGTGCGGTGCGTATGTCCTGCTGGCGGAGCGGGGCGGGGCGTCGGCGATCCTGCCGTGGATGGCCGTCGTCGTGATCGTGCGAGAGCTCGTCGTCACGGCGGTGCGGGCCGAGATGGAGCGGATCGGCGAGGACTTTTCGGCGGGACCCGCGGGCAAGCTCAAGATGGTGCTGCAATGTCTGGCCATCGGGCTGGAACTGGCGGCGCGGGCCTGGCCGGAGCTGGCGTTTGGCGGGATCGCCCTGCGGCCCGCGGCGAGCGTCGTCGCCTGGGCGGCCATCGTGGCCACGGTCTGGTCGGGCCTGGAGTATCTGCTGCGATGCAGGGTGCTGATCCGGAGCCCGTGACGACCGGCGAGTGGCTGGAGCCCGGGCCGCTCGCGCTGGCGGCCGGCGCCGTGGCGGCGAGTGCATGGGTGGTGACGCTCGCGTGGAGCCGCTGGCGGCGTGGCGAGCCGCTCGTGGCCTGGCGGCCGCACGACGCGGTGCCCTGGACCGGGGCCGACGTGGCGGCGGTGCTGCTTGCCTACCTGCTCGGGGCCGGCCTCGGCCAGGATCTCGTCGGCGAACCGGCCTCGCTCGTGCGCCGGCTGGCCGTCCACTCGGTGGCGCTGGCGGCGGCCGTGGCGTTCGGCGTGGCCGTGCTCCGGGCCCGGGGAGCCACCTGGAACGCGCTCGGCTTTCGCGGCCGCTGGCCCGATGACCTCCGGCTCGCCGCGGCGGCCCTCGGGCTGCTCGTGGCGCCGCTTCTGGCCCTCGCCGGCCTGCTCGATCAGTTCGTGCCCTACCGGCATCCGCTCGTCGATCTGCTCGCGGAACGGCGGGATCCGGTGGCCCTGGCGGTGGTCATCGGCTCGGCGGTCGTCGCGGCCCCGGTGGCCGAGGAGTTTTTCTTTCGCCGGGTGCTCCAGGGCTGGCTCGAACGGCGGCTGTCCGACGGTGGCTGGACGGCCGTCGTGCTCTCCGCGGCTGCCTTTGCCCTCGCGCATCAGGGCCAGGGGTTGGCCTACGTGCCGCTATTTCCGTTTGGGCTCGTGCTCGGCCTGATCACCCGGCAGACGGGGTCGATCATGGCCTGCATTCTCGTGCACGCCCTCTTCAACGCCATCAGCGTCGGGATTCTCCTCGTGACGTGAGCTTCAGTCCTCCGTAGTCCGCACACTCCGTGTGCGGTTGGAGGTGCGAAGGCCGTTAGACCGGCTATTTGTGGTGAGCTTGGCGGGCTTGCAAGGGGGTAGCTCGGGTCTGTGGTGTTTGCACCGTGGGCCACATGCGGAGCATGTGGACTACGGGGGCGGACTACGGTACCGACCGCCTGAAATTCGTCTGGTCGGCCGGGCCGATTCTCGCGACAATTTCACAGTCATGGACGACAAACCCCAGAAACCCAAGCGGCGGCGAACGCTGCTGACGAACGTCGGCGACCTGGCCGCCTACGCGGCCGTGCGGGTGGCGATCTGCATCGTGCAGGCATTGCCGCGGCCGCTCTGCGAGCGCGGGGCGCGGCGGCTCTCCCACGTGCTCGCCAACCGGCTGCGGATCCGCCGCGAGGTCGTCCGCGACAACCTCCGGCTCGCCTTTCCGGCCTACACCGTCGAGCAGCGTCGCGAGACGGCCCGGGCGATGTGGGAGCACCTGCTGCTGATGGTGGTCGAGATCGCCCATGCCAATCGGGTGATCCACAAGACGACCTGGCGGAAGCACCTCCGCATCCACGGCATGGACGAGTTTGTCCGCACGCTGTGGCTGGAGCGGCCGAAGGTGATCCTCTCGGGCCACTACGGGAATTTCGAGATCGCCGCCTACCTGTTCGGGCTGTTCGGCTTCCGGATCTTCTCGGTGGCCCGCGAGCTCGACAACCCGTGGCTCGACCGGTTCGTCACGGAGTTTCGGGAGTCGCGGGGGCAGGTGATCCTGCCCAAGAAGGGGAGCGCGCCCGACGTGGCCCTCGTGCTCGACGAGCGGGGGGCGATCGGCCTGCTCGGCGACCAGGCGGCCGGCCCCAAGGGCTGCTGGGTGGAGTTCTTCGGCAAGCCCGCGAGCGTCCACAAGGCGATCGGCGTGTTCGCCCTCTCGGCCGAGGCCCCGGTGATGGTCTGTTCCGCCACGCGGCGGCGCGGCCTCTTCGACTACGACCTGCGGATCGACGGCACGGCCGATCCCGCCGCCGGCGGCCCCGAGACGGCGGGGATCAAGGAGCTCTCCCAGTGGTACACCTCGATCCTCGAGCAGGTGATCCGGCGGAAGCCGGCCCAGTATTGGTGGGTCCACCGTCGTTGGCGGGGCAAGCCCGGAAAGGCTACAGTCAAGCGTCCGTCGCCTGACCGTCACGCGGCGGCCTGACATCCCCGCCCACCTGCCCGCCGTCGTCATGTCCGAGTGGATCGAGATCGCCACCGCGGACGAATGCCCGCCCGGCAGGAGCATCGAGCGGGTGGCCGGTGGTCGGATGATCGCCCTGGCGAACGTGGACGGCCGGTGGCACGCGATCGACGGCCTCTGCCCGCATCAGGGCGGCCCGCTCGGCACGGGCGTGCTCTGCGGCACGGTGCTGACCTGCCCTTGGCATGGCTGGCAGTTCGACGTGGCGACCGGGCGGCACACGATCTCGGCCACGATGCGGCAGGTGGTACACGAGGTGCGCGAGGTGCAGGGGCAGATCTACGTGCGGCTCGCGGCCGGTGGGGAGCCCGGCGGATGATCGAGTTTCGCTGCTTTCGCAACGATGACCCGCCCCGGCTGGCCGAGGTCTGGCGCACCGCCGACCTCGGCCCGAGCGCGATGCAGCCGATGACCGCGGCCCTGCTGGAGGCGGCCGTCTTCTCCAAGCCCTACTTCGACCGCCACGGCCTGTTCGTGGCCGTCGACGACGACCGGGCCGTCGGCTTCGCCCATGCGGCCTTCGGCCCGAATGCCGAGCGGTCCGCGCTCGACACCTCGAAGGGCACGACGCTGCTCGTGGTCGTGGTGCCCCATGCCGAGCACGAGGCGATCGCGGCGGGACTGATCGAGCGATGCGAGGGCTATCTCGCCAGTCGTGGGGCAACGGTGATCCTCGGCGGCGGGGCGCCCGACCTGGGCGGCTTCTATCTCGGCCTCTACGGCGGCTCCGACGTGCCCGGCGTGCTCGACTCGTCGGGGGCGATGCAGGGGGCGTTTCAGCGGGCCGGCTACGAGGCGGCCGATCGCATCGCCGTGTTGCGGCGGCCGCTGGCCGGGTTTCGACCGCCGGTGAATCGGCTCCAACTCGCCATCCGCCGCTCCACGACGCTGCGGGTCGTGGACGAACCCTCGCGGCGAAGCTGGTGGGAAGCGGCGACGACCACGGGGCTGGCGCTGCGGCGCTACGTGCTCCGCAATCAGGCCGAGGAATTGCTGGGCAGTGCCACGCTGTGGGACATGGAGCCCTTGGCCTCGGCCTGGGGCGTGATGGCCGCGGGGCTGATGCACGTGGACATCGAGGGGCCCCGCCGCCGGCAGGGGCTCGCCAGCTACCTGGTGGCCGAGGCGATGCACGACCTCGCGAGCGAGGGGGTGTCGCTCGTGGAAACGCACGTGTCGCAGGGCAATGCGGCCGCCATGAGCCTGTTCGAGAAACTCGGCTTCCAGGCCGTCGAGCACGGCACCCTGTTTCGCAAGCCGTAGGCGCCGCGGAGCGATGTAGTTGCAGACTGGCAGTCTGCACACGGTGGCGGGCCGGATTTCACAGAGTGCCACTCTGTGCTACAGGGCTCGCTTGTAGGTGCAGACTGGCAGTCTGCACACGGTGGCATCATCGAACGGTATCGCGGTGGCCGGACGGCGTCGCCACCCGCAATCCGCAGAGTGCCACTCCGCGGCTACAGGGGTGCGGGGAAAGCGGCTAGGGGTTGGACGCGAGCGCCGACTCGCCCGCGAGCGATTCCACGTGGGCCCTCACTGCCGCAGTGAGATCCGCGGGCAGGCCCGGCGTGTGCCGCAGCCGGAGCGAGAGCGGAGGTGTCGTCGCATCGCGCCGCACGTCGGCCAGATACTCCTGTACGACCGTGCGACGATCCGGCGCGGCGAGCAGCCAGTGCACCCAGCACCAGGCCTCGGCGTAGTGGTCTTGGGAAAGCTCGGCGGCCGACGTGATCGCCTCCAGCTTCTGCATGTCGGGCTGCCAGGTGCCCTCGATGAGCCGGCCGGCGAGGTGGGCCACGTGGGCCGCATGCTCGCCCCCCTGTGCCCGCGGCAGTTCGAAGTATTCGGCGATGCCTTCGTCGAGCCAGAGCGGCACCGCCGGCGCGACCGCATGCACGTAGCCGTGCGTGGTCTCGTGCCGCAGGTCTTCGGCAACGCGATCCTGCCAGGCCGCGAACACGGAGAGCGACGTGTCGGTCTCCACGAAGAAGGCACGCCGGGCCGGAAAGCCCGGGAACCGCTTGGCGACGAACTCGTCGTAGCGGGTCGGACTCTCGAACAGATACAGATGCACGGGCTCGTCGGAGATCGGCAGGCCGAGCGTCTGGCTCACGTCCACCCGGAGCGACTCCAGTTCGCGGATCAGGCGATGCTGATGGGCCACCGGAAAGTCGGCGTGGACCACCAGTTGGCCCGCGGTGATCTCCGAGCGGCCCGGCATGTCATCGGGCTCAAGCCAGGGCAGGGCCACCGCCTGCTGCAGCGACCGCACCTGCGGCGCGAGCGGATCGACGCCCACGAAATGCACGCAGCCGCCGGCGCAGGCCACCAGGCAGCAGCAGGCTGCACGGCAGAGAAAGGAGGCCGCGGTGGTGGGGGCAGGGGACTGCATCGGAGCCGGATGCTAGTGGCCTCGCCCGGCCGCTCCAAGGTCAGTGCCGGCGGGGGTCGGTGCCGGCGGGCGATTCGGCGGCCGGTGCAGGCCGCGGGGCCAGTTCGACCAGCAGGCCGGCGAGCGATTCCGCGGCCAGCGGGCGGCCGAGCACGGCCCGGGCGCCGGCGGCGAACGCCGCCAGGCTCGTGTCGCTGCGGGGAAACGAATCGAGCAGCACGACGGCCAGGCCTGGCTGCTGAATCGTGAGCATGCGGAGCCAGGTGAGCATGTCGGCCGTGATCTGCTCGACATCCCAAACGACGAGATCGGCGGCCATGTCGAGCCGCGGTCGCCCCACCATCCGCTCGACGACGGTCGCGCCGGTCGCCGCCAGCAGGGCCCCAACGCCGTCGAGATCCACCGCCCGGCGGGCAGCCACGCCCACACGCAGCGACTCCCCGTCGCGTTGGGCCGCACCCCGCAGGCCGGCCGCAGCCTCGAGGACGCGATCCTCCCGGCGGGATGCCGCCGGCAGGCCGAGCACCCCGGGACGTCCGGCGTCGAGGTCGGCAAACCAGGCCGCAAGCCGCAGCGGCAACTCGTTCCACGACACCTCCTCGACGCCCGGCAAGGCGGGGCCGCTGCGGCGCCGACCATCCGCGAGCGGCGTGCAGACCGACACGACCGGCGCGAGCGGCCAGCACCGCGACACGGCCACGGCATCGGCGAGCGTCCAGCGGCTTGGCATGTCGCTGGCAAGCACGGCCAGCACTGGCCACGGACCCGCGCCCGGATCGATCCGAGCCGCCAGTTCGCCCGGATGGTCGGCCTCGATCACCACGGCGCGGGCCGCCACGCCGTCGCGGGCCCATGCGAGCTCCGGCGCGCGTGCCGTTCCGATCCAGGCCACGAGGCGGCCGGAGGCAGCGGGCAGCAGCGAGGGGTGAGTGGCGAGCATGCAGAAAGGCCTCGGCCGCGACGCGGATGACGGTCGTCAGATTCGGTGCCAGCCGGAATTTTGTCCAGCCTGACGGCGGGCTTCACGTGTCGCACCGCAGGGGGGTGGGCAACGTGGCGGCGGGGTTCTGGCAAGCAGGGCAAGGCCGCGGGCGGCGCGGGGGCGGCGCCACGAAAGACGATATTGACCCGCTTTGGTCGCTGCGGACAATGCCCGCCTGTCGCATTCAAGGATGAGCGCGACGGGACGATCGTGTGAGTGGCAGGAGGCCATCATGACGCCGAACGACGATGCCCGCGGGCTGCGCAGCCGCGGTGTGGTTCTCTCCCGCATCCTGCCGCAGTCGCGGTTTTTCGCCGGCGACGACATCGTGGCCCGGGCAATCACCGACGCTGCCGCCCGCTGCCGCACGGGCGACGTGTTCGTCGCCCGCATGACGAGCGACGGGGATGGGCATGACGAGGTGGCGGAGGCGATCGCCCGCGGCGCCGCCGGCGTGATCGCCGAGCGGATGGTGCCCACCGCCGGCAGGCCGCTCGCCCTCGTGCCCGACACCGACTGGGCCTACGCCCGACTCGCCCACGCCCTCGCCGGCGATCCGGCCCGCGAGATGCGGGTGATCGCCATCACCGGCACCAGCGGCAAGACCACCACCGCCTGGCTGACAGCCGCCGTGCTCGCGGAAGCGGGGCTCCGCGTGGGCGTGCTCTCCGACCTGGGCTGCCTCGACGCCGAGGCGACGACGCCCGAGCCCGACGACTACGCCGACCCCCGGGTCTTCGCCCGGTGGCTCGCCCGGCTCGCCGACGGGGGCGCGAGCCACGTCGTGGTCGAAGTGTCGAGCCGAATGCTCGCCGCGCAGGCGCTCGCGGGCGTTCCGTGCGACGCCGTCGCGGTGACGAACATCGGCGCGGCGCACCTCGACGAGCACGGCACCCTCCAGGCCTACCGCAGGATCAAGGGGCGAATCCTCGACTCGCTGGCCGACGGCGGCTGCCTCGTGGCCGACGGCGATGGCGGGCTCGACCCGCTGCTGGCCCGCGCCGCGCGGCTCGACCGAGACGTGAGCTGCCTCACCGTCGGCCTCACGCCGGCCTGCGACCTGCGGGCCCGGGCCATCGAGCGGAGCCTCCACGGCCAGACGTTTCTGCTCTCCGCGGGCGGACAGTCGTTGCCGGTGCACGTCGACGCGCCCATCACGTCGTTCGCCCGCAACGCGCTGACCGCGGCCGCGATCGGACTGCGGCACGGCCTGCCGCTGGAGCGGATCGTCGCCGGACTCGAGGCCGCGGGCAGCGTGGCGGGCCGTATGGAGCGGCTCGATCGCGGTCAGGACGTGCCCGTGTTCATCGACGCGCCATCGAGCGGCCACGCGCTGCGGGCCACGCTCCGCAGCCTCCGCCGGCTGACGCACGGGCGGCTGGCGGTGATCGCCGACGAGCGGGCCGTGGACCAGGTGGGCCGGGCCGCCTTCGATCAGGCGGTGTTTCGCTGGTGCGACCAGTCGGTGGTGGCGCCGTCCACGATGATGGACGACGAAAACCTGCACCCCGGGCAGGCCGATCTGGCCGCCTATGCGGCGATCGACCGGCTGCTGTCGCGGTCGGCCGCGAAGGACTGCGTGCTCGTGATCGGCGATCCGGCCACGGCAGGTCCGGGGCCGGGACGGCCGGTGGGGGCGGCGTCGCTGCCGCGGGTGATCGACGGCTGGCTACAACTCGCCCATCCGCCACGGCCCGTCGGCCGGCGGCGGGCGGCCTGACGAACTGCGCGGCGGGCCGCTCGGATGGACGCGGGACCGCCGGGTGCGGCACAATCACGATCCACGGGCCGTGCGGCCCACGTGTCACGTCTCCGGAAGTGTTGATTCATGAGCAAGCGCGGTCAGGCAGCGACGACGTCGGATGTGGCTCCGACGACCGACGGGGGCCGGCACGGGGCCACGCCGTTCGATGACTTGGGAGTGGCGGTGTCGTGTCGCGAGCCGTTGGCCCACCACACCTGGCTCGGCCTCGGAGGTGAGGCGCGGTTTTTTTGCGAGCCGGTGGACGTCGAGGCGCTGGCCCGCGTGATCCGCCGCTGCCATGAGCAGGGCATCCCGGTGAAGGTGATCGGCGGCGGCTCCAACGTGCTCGTGTCGGCGGCCGGTGTCGCGGGGATGGTGGTGCGGCTGTCCGCCCCCGCTTTCTGTGGCATCGACGTCGCGCCGCCGAGCGTGCGTGCGGGCGCCGGCGCGAAGCTCGTGCACGTGGTCTCGGCGGCCGTGCAGGCGGGACTCTCCGGACTCGAGACGCTCGTGGACGTGCCGGGCACGGTCGGGGGCGCCCTCGTCGGCAACGCCGGCGGCAAGGGGGGCGATATCGGCGCGCTCGTGGCCGACGTGACCGTGATGCTCGCCGACGGGACCGTGGAGACCCGCGACGGCTCCCGACTCGCCTTCGAGGCCCGCTGGAGCAATCTCGACGACTGCATCGTGCTCGGCTGCCGGCTCGATCTCGACGCCGAGCCGGCCGAACTGCTCACGAAGCGGATGCAGAAGCAGTGGATCGTGGGCCGCTCCGAGCAGCCGAGCGGCACGCGGAGCGTGGCGATGATGTTCAAGGATCCGCTCGGCATGACGGCCGAGTCGCTCGTCGTGCAGGCCGGCGCCCGCGATCTTCGGGTCGGGGGCGCGGCCGTGTATGGACCGCATGCGAACTACGTGGTGGCGGGGCCGCAGTGCACGAGCCAGGACGTGCGGGCGCTCGTCGAGCAGGTGCGGGCCCGCGTGCGTGACGCGGTCGGCGTGGATCTCGCACCGCAGATCGAGGTCTGGTGAGCGGCCCGATCATGGCGGCTCGTTCTCGCTTGTTGGCTCGTGACCGATGAATGCACCACCGCGCCGCCGTCCGCCGCTCGACGAGCCGCCCCGGCCTGCGCCCGTGGCCGACTTCCTGACCGCCCATCGGGCCGGACTCGGGGCGATCGCCGTGATCGCGGCAGCTGCGGTGGGGGGCTGGCAGCTCTGGGAGCGGTCGGCCGACGCCGTGCGGGCCAACGCGGCCATGACGCTCTTTCCCGAGACGGTGGAGGTGCGGGGCGTCGCGGCCTGGGTGCGCGGCGACCTCAAGGCCGAGGCGCTCCGCAACGCGAGCCTCGACGGCGGCCTCCCGCTCGACGACCCCGAGCTACCGCAGCGGCTCGAGCGGGCCTTCGCGATGCACCCGTGGGTGCGGCAGGTGGAGCGGGTGACGCTGCGCGAGCCGGCCGCCGCGACGATCGACGTGCGGTGCCGGGAACCCGTGGCGATGGTGGGCGTGCCGGGCGGGCTGCTCGCCGTCGACGCCGAGGGCGTGGTGCTGCCGAGCGCCGACTTCACCGCCGAGGCCGCGGCCGAATACCCGCGCGTCATGAACGTGCAGTCGAGCCCGCTCGGCGTGGAAGGCTCGCGGTGGGGCGACCCACTCGTGCACGAGGCGGCGGCCGTGGCGGCGGCGATCGGCCCCGACTGGAAGCAGCTGGAACTCCGCGAGGTGCGGGCCGCCGACGCGCCGAACGGCCGCACCTGGGAGCTGATCGGTTCCGAGGGCCGCACGATCCGGTTCGGTTCGCCGCCGGGACAGGAGCAGCCGGGAGAGCCGGCGGCCGCGGTGAAGCTCGGCCGGCTCCGGGCCCTGGCCACGCAGCCGCAGGCCGGCGGAACGGTCGATCTCACGCAGGAGCCGGCCGCTGCGGGCGGATCAGGCTGACGTGACGAGCCGGCGGATCGCCTGGAACTGCGGGTGTTCCGCCGAACGGCACCACTCGAAGAGCAGGGCCTCGGTCGTGGTGAGCACCGCGCCCGCCCCTTCGAGACGCCGCAGGGCGACCTCGTGGTCGATCGCGTGCCGCGCTGTGACGGCATCCACCGCGATCCACACGCCGAGCCCGCGGGCGAGGAGGTCGAGCGTCGTCTGGGCGATGCAGACATGGGTCTCGAGGCCCGCGAGCACGACGGCCGACATCGCCGGCGCGACCGCCGCGTCGAACCCGCCGCAGCCGCAGCAGCTGAACGACATCTTCGTCGCGGCCGGCGGCAGGACCGCCGCCAGGGCCGCCGGCGTCGGGCCGAGACCCCGGGGATATTGCTCCGTGAGCACCGCCTCGACGCCGAGGATCCGGGCCGCCTCGGCCAGCCGCATGCAGCGGGCGACGACGCGATCCCCCTCCGGCATCACGGCGAGCAGCCGCTCCTGAACGTCGATCACCGCGAGCAGGGACGTGGCGGGCGCGAGTCGCATGGCGGGCATCATACGGCAAGGAGGTCGCGAAGGCGGACGACCGCGGCGGCGTGTGCCGGGCCGGTGGGCGTGAACGAGAACGTGCGGGCCGTGGGGCCGTCGATTGAGATCGCCACGTCGAGGCGGTCGGCCGGCAGGGCCGCCGCGATCCGCTCCGGCCATTCGACGAACGTCTGGCAGGGCCCGGCGACCGCGTCGTCCCAGCCGGTCTCGGGGAGGTCGGCCGCGCCGGTGAGCCGGTACATGTCGGCGTGGACGATCCGCCGGTCGGACCCGTGATGCTCATGGATGAGGCCGAACGTCGGGCTCACGACCTCCGTCGGGTCGATGCCGACGGCGGCGGCGACCTGCTTGACGAAGGTCGTCTTGCCCGCGCCGAGATCGCCGTGCAGGGCGACGAACGCCCGCGCGGGCAGTGCGGCGGCGACGGCCGCGGCCAGGCGGGGCAGGGCTGACTCGTCGGGAACGGCATGGATGAACGTGGTCATGGCAGACGTGTCAGCCGTCGAAGTCGTGGAGGTAGCCCCGCGGGGCGAGCGGGGCCCGCGCACCGTCGGGCTGGCGCAGGAAGAGGCCGCGGTCTGCGATCACCTCGCCGATGATCGTGAGCGGCGGGGCATGCGGCAGGGCGACGCCCCGTGCCACGGCGGCGCGGGCGGCCTCCGGCGCGAGCGCCATCACGAGCTCGAACTCCTCGCCGTCGGCCAGCGCGTGATCGAGCGATGTGCGGCCGTCTCCGGGACGGCGGCTCATCCGCACGGCATCCGGATGGAGCGGAATCCGTGCCGCATCGAGCACGGCCCCCGTGCCGCTGGCGTCCATCATCCGCGACACGTCGAGGGCCAGGCCGTCGCTCACGTCGATCGCCGCATGCACGGTATGGGCGGCGGCGATCGCCAGCGCCTCGCGGCACCGGGGCGCCACGGCGAGATGCCGGCCGAGCAGGCTGCCGCCGAAGGCCCCGGTGGCCACGAGCAGGTCGCCGGGGCGGGCCCCGTCGCGCCGCCAGGCCGCCCCAGGGGCGACGCTCCCGAGCGCCGTGATGCTGATCACGAGGGGGCCGTCCCACGCGTTCGTGTCGCCCCCCGCGAGCGTCACGCCCTGCTCCGCGGCGAGGGCCTCGATGCCCGCGAGCAGGCCGCGACCGAGGGCGTCGCCGCCGTGACGGGGCAGCGACACGGCCACGACCGCCGCTTCAGGTCGGGCCGCCATCGCGGCGAGGTCGCTCAAGTTCACCGCCAGCGCCTTGTGGCCGACCGCCTGCGGCGTGCAGTTGGGCCCGAGGATGAAGTCCGTGCCCTCCATCAGCATGTCCACGGTGACCACGGTTCGCCGGCCTGCGGGGGGCCGGATCACGGCGGCATCGTCGCCCGGGGGTACCTCGAGCCGCGGATCGGCGGGGATCCGTGCGAGGAGCCAGTTGACGAAATCGGTTTCCATTGGAGTATCAGCCGCCGGAGGCCCGGTAACTCTACCGCAGCCGTCGTCCGCATGCGCATGCGGGCAGCGGTCCGAATACCGCAGGCCCGTCTATTCCTCCGCGGGCCGACCTGCTGTGGCGAGAGTTCGGGGCCGCCCATGCCCCGTCGCCGGACGCTCGCTGCGGACATTCTGTCCTTCGCTCGCTCGATGCCGCCTTCGCTCCGGCATCCTGCCTGCGGCTCGACGGCATACGCCGGCTCCTGGGGCACGGACAGCCCCTCACGGCGTTTTTGGCTCGCAGCCTCCGTGAACTACCGCATCACGGAATCGGAGACGATGTGGCCGAAGAGCGTCTCGCGACCGCGGAGCACGTAGAACTTGATCGGATTGAGGTGCTCGTCCTCGGCCTTGTCGAGGATGTAGGCGATGTTGTCGGGCGCGATCGTCTCCCAGATGTGAAGCCCCACGAGGATGTCGCCCGCACGGATGCCCTGCTCCGCGGCTGGGCCGTCGGGGCGAACCTCCACCACCGAGAGGCCACCGCGGTATTGCGATTGGAGCTTCTGAACCTTCGTCGCCGGCAGCCCGGCCAGCCGCACGCCGAGTTCCCGCCAGCTCCGCTCGTCGATCGACTCCGCATCGCGACGAACCGACGCCAGCGGCAGCGAAATCCGCTCCTCGGCCCCCGCCCGCACCACCGTCACCGACACCGCCTCGCCCGCCTTGCGGCCGAGCAGCGCCCGCTCGATGTCGAACTGCCGCGCCACCGGCACGTCGCCGACGCTCACGATCACGTCGCCCGCCTTCATGCCTACGCTGGCCGCCGGGCTCTCGCCGTGGATCGCCTCGACCACCACGCCGCGGCCGCCGGCACACCGGGCTACGATGCCGTGCCAGGTGTTGTCGACTCGCTCCACCGAGATCAGCTTCGTGGCGACGTCGAGCACGCGATCGATCGGAATCGCGAAGCCGATGCCCTGCGCCCCGGCGCGGACGGCCACGTTGATGCCGACCACCTCGCCGTTGATGTTGAGCAGCGGCCCGCCGGAGTTGCCAGGATTGATGCTGGCGTCGGTCTGAATGAGGTCGTCATATCGCTGGGTGCGGCTCACCTCGACGCTGCGATGCAGCGCCGAGACGATGCCCCGAGTGACGGTGTGCTCGTAGCCGTAGGCGTTGCCGAGCGCGAGCACGGTCTCGCCGATCATGAGGTCGCTGGAGGTGCCGAGCGTGACGACCTGGAGCGGCTCGTCGGTGGCGATCTTGATCACCGCCAGATCGGTCCGCGGATCGTGGGAGACGAGCGAGGCGGAAGTGGTGCGGCCCGACGAGAGCGTGACCTCGATCCGCCGCACGCCCTCCACGACGTGGTAGTTGGTGACGATGTAGCCCCGCGGATCGACGATCACGCCGGTGCCCATGCCGTTGACCCGCCGCAGCTCGCCGTCGGGATCGGCCGAGCCACCGACGAGCTTCTGTCCGTGGATGTTGACGACGGCGTCACGCTGCGATTCGATCGCGCGAACGATCGGGGTGCGACGGGCATCGGTCGCGTCGTCTGCCCGCACGGCCGGCGCCGCGACGAGCGCGGCCAGCCACGGCAAGACGGCCCACATGACCCGCATCTGGTCTTCGCTCCCCGGCAGCCAGCCACCCGTCGCCCGCCGGACGCAAACGCCCGCGGCCCACGCTCTTGGATCGGCCGCCCCGCCC
>JBJTIE010000274.1:0-4760 GCA_046094845.1 Planctomycetaceae bacterium
AAGGGCAAGGGGGCGGGGGGGCCTTTTCGACAGCAGGCCACGATCCTCACCGATGATCCCCGCCGGCCCGAGGTCGTGTTCGTGGTGGAGGGCACGGTCGTGCCGACGTGGAAGGCGGTGCCGGAGGCGGTGCTGCTGCCCAGGGTGTCGTCAGCCACGGGGGAACGCGCGGAGGTCAGGCTGTTCACGTTCGGCACGCAGCCGCCGGTGGCCGAGCGGCTGGTGATCGACCATGCCCAGGCCGGCCAGTTTTTCTCGCTCGCCCAGTCGCCCCTCACTGCCGCGGACCTGGCAGCCGAGCCCGGGGCGACAGGTGGCCTGCTGCTCACGCTGACCATCCGCCCAGGATTGCCACTGGGCACGCTGCGGACGTCGATCGAGGCGGTGCTCCAGCTGCCCGACGCGGTCGCCGTGATGGTGCCGGTGGAGGCCACGGTCGGAGGCGATCTTGTGCTTGCGGGCGCGGCATGGGATTCCTCCCGGCAGTCGCTCCTGCTGGGGACGGTTTCCGGCAGGAAGGGACTGCGCACCCAGATGTTCATTACCGCCCGCGGCCCACACCGCGACAGCGTGAAGCCCGTCGTGCGTGAGGTCGTGCCCGATTCCTTGGATGTCTCGATCGGAGAGCCCGTGCCGATTGGCGAAGGTGGTGCCGTGCGGATTCCTGTGTCGGTGGTGATCCCGGCCGGCAGCCGCGCCGCGAATCATCTCTGCTCCGAGCAGGGGCCGGCGGGCAGGATCGTGCTCGACACAGGCCATCCCGACTCTCCGACGCTCGACATCCCCGTGTGTGTGGCCATCGGTCCCTGACATCATGCCAATCATCGTTTCCCGCCACGCCCGTCCACGGGCCCACGCCGTCGCCATGGTCGCCTTGGCTGTCATGGCGTTGTCCGTCGTCTGCCGTGCCGCCTCTCCCGAACGTGGCGCTGGAGTGGACGACGCGGTCGTGACGAAGTTTCAGGAGCGGAACGGCCGGATCTTCACCGACTGGGATTCACCGAAGGCCGTGCTCGTGATCACCGGCGAACTCGACGGCTACATCGAGCCCTGCGGCTGCACGGGCAAGGAGAATCAAAAAGGCGGCCTGAGCCGCCGGCAGAACTTTCTCCGCGCGATCTCGGCCGCCGGCTGGCCCTCGATGGCGGTCGATCTGGGCGGCCAGGTGAAGCGTTTCGGTCGCCAGACGGAGGCGAAGTTCCAATCCATCGTCGACGGCCTGCGGGCCATGAAGTATGCCGCGGTCGGGTTCGGCCCGGGCGATCTGCGCCTGCCCGCGGAGGAACTCGTTGCCGCTGTCGCCCAGGTGGGAGACGAGCCGACGCCGTTCGTCGGCGGCAACGTCGGCCTGCTCGGCATCGACGCCGGCATCACGCCACGATTCCGAGTCACGGAGCTGGGCGGCCTGAAGATCGGCGTGACGAGCATCCTCGGCGACAAGGAGGCCTCACAGTTCCGCAACCCCGACATTGAAGTCGTGCCCGCCGGCACGGCGCTGGCGGAGCTCGCCCCGAAGCTCGCCGTCGAAAAATGCGACCACCAGATCCTGCTGGCATGGATGTCCCCAGAGGAGTCAGCCGCCCTCGCCGCGGCCCATCCGCAATTCGACATCGTGGTGACGCACGGCGGCGCCGACGAGCCGCCTCTCGAGCCCCGGCGACTGCCCGGCGGCAGCCTGCTGGTCGAGCTCGGTCACAAGGGCATGTTCGCGGTGGCCGTCGGCTTCTTCGCCGACACGAAGCGGCCCGTGCGGACGCAGCGAGTGCCGCTCGACGCCCGCTGGGGCGAGTCGGAAGACATGATCGCGCTTCTGGCCACCTATCAGACGAAGCTCGAGACCCTCGGCTTCCAAGGGCTCGGCCTCACGCCGATCCGCCATCCCACGGGGCGTCGGTTCGCGGGCAGCGCCGCCTGCGCCGACTGCCACAAGCATGCCTTCGAGGTCTGGGAAAACACGCCGCACGCGACGGCGTTGACGACGCTCGAGGAGCAGAAACCGCGCCGGGACAGCGACCCGGAATGCCTCTCCTGCCACGTGGTGGGCTGGGCGCCGCAGCGGTTCGAGCCGTTCGAGGGAGGCTTCGCGGGCATGGCCACGACGCCCCACCTCGCCCATCAGGGCTGTGAAAACTGCCACGGCCCGGCGGCGGCCCACACCGCCGTCGAACGCGGCGACGTGCGTGCCAGCGTCATCGAACGCGACCGCCTCCGCCAGGAACTCGTGCTCACCCTGGCCACCCCCGAAGGGAAGCAGAAGGCGATCAACAACTGCCTCGAGTGCCACGACCTCGACAACAGTCCGCAGTTCGAGTTCGACGACTACTGGCCCCAGGTCGAGCACAACGACCCCGAGAAGCCCGACGCTGTTACGGACGCGAAGGCAGCGGTGACGGCGCCGTAAGGTGGACATGCGACGGGCAGCCCGTTGCGGAGCAACAGGCCTACGGGGGACCGTGAGGGGCTGCCCATCCCCCGGAGCCGGCGTTTGCTGACAAGCGCAGCCAGGATGGCGAAGCGCCGTCAGCATCGAGCGAGCGGAAGACAGGATGTCTGCAGCGAGCGTCCGGCGACGGGGTGTGGGTAGCCCCGAACCCCCGCCACAGCGGGTCGAGCCTCTGCGGAATAGCCCGGGTCTGCGGTGTTCAGACCGGGGGCCGCACACGGAGTGTGCGGACTACGGGGTGAGTGTGCGGACCACGGGCGTCAGCCCAGCTGGGCCATGGCCGCTTCGGGGATGTTGAAGTTCGCGGCCACCGACTGGACGTCGTCGTGGTCGTCGAGCCGCTCCATCAGATCGAGCACCTTGCGGGCGGCGTCGACGTCTTCCACGTCCACAGAGTTGGTCGGAATTCGCACGAGCTCGTTCGAATCGACCGCGATCCCTGCCTGGCCAAGGGCGTCGATCACCGCCGCCATGACGGTCGGCTCACAGGTGATTTCCCAGCGGTCGCCGGCGAGCTTCACGTCGTCGGCGCCGGCTTCGAGGGCGATCTCCATGAGCCGATCCTCGTCGCAGGCCGGCTGCGGCACGCGGACGAGGCCTTTGCGCTGGAACAGGTAGGCCACGCAGCCGGTGCCACCGAGCTTGCCGCCGCACATCTCGAAGATCTTGCGGATCTCGGGGGCGGTGCGGTTCTTGTTGTCGGTGAGGATCTCGCAGAGCACCGCCACGCCGCCGGCGCCGTAGCCCTCGTAGAGGGACTCCTCGAGGTCGCCCCCCTTGAACTCGCCGGTGCCCGTCTTGATCGCCCGCTGGATGTTGTCCTTGGGCATGCTCACGGCCTTGGCCGCGTCGATGGCGTAGCGAAGCCGCAGATTGGCGTCGGGGTCTGCACCGCCATGCTTCGCGGCCACGATGATCGCCTTGGCGAGCTTGCTCCAGAGCTTGCCCCGCTTGGCGTCGATGAGGGATTTCTTGCGGGCGATGTTCGCCCAATGGGAATGTCCGGCCATGGGTGTGGAATCAGCGGGGCTTTTTCTTGGTCAGTTCCTGCGAATGCCGCTTTGCGTCGGCCGGCTTCGCCGCCTTGGCCGAAGCCGCGGGCTTCGCGGGAGGAGGGGGCGAGGCCGCCTCCGGCTTGATCGTGAGCGGCTTGCCCATGTTCGGCTTGACGACGAACGGCTTGGGACCAGGCTTGCCGCCGGCCGGCTTGCCGTCGGCGGTGCGCTTCGGGCCCGAGCCCGGAGGAGGCAGCGGCGTTTTGCCCGCCGGCCGCGCGGCGGCCTGCGGACCGGCAGGTCGGTTGGCCTCGGCGGAGGCTCGGGCAGCCTCGACGGCCTTCTGGCCCTCCTTCGTCGCCGGCGGCGCTGGCGGATTGGGGGCCGGAAGGGGCTCACCCCGCTTCGGGAATCGATCCTTCGCCGTCGGATTGACGGCCTGCAGGATCTTCTTAACGGTCGCGCCGTGCAGATTCGTGAGGCACTCGATGCCGAACTGGTGGAGCAGCGAGCTGAATTCGGCGGCCGCCTTCTTCGGGATGAGCTTTTCGAGGCCCGTCACCTTGCCGGAATCGTATTCGGGCAGCGTGATGATGCCGCAGAGGTAGAGCGCCGCCAGGGCACCCTGATCGAGCGGGATCATGTGGGCGCCGAGCGAGGCCGAGGCCACGTAGTGAACGACGAACGGCGAGATGCCGTGCAGCGATTCGAGCGTCTTGAGGCCGTGGGCCAGAGAGTGCTTCTTGGCGTGATCCAGCGAGAACGTGTAGGTCGACTCGAACACGCTCTGGAGGGCGCGGCGGAGGGCGAGTGCGGCACGGGGCGGATCGGGAAGGTCGTGGAGCACCTCGGCCAGCTCGGCGACCGTGGTGACGCGGATCTCGTTGAGATCGAACGCCCGTTCGACCAGCCTGGCGACCGCCTTCTCGGCAACGGCGGCCGGCGCGTTTTCCAGGCAGCAGGCGAAGAGCACCTGGTCGAGCACCGGCCGCGTGGTCACCGGTGCGACGGGCTTGTACTGCGACTTGAGCGCCTTGATGAGTTTCGGCACGAGCACCGAACGAGCCGGCTGCTTCACGGCCGGAGGGGCGGGCGGAGCCGGCTTGGCAGCAACCGCGGGCTTCGCGGTCGATTTGGCAACGGGCTTGGCGGCGGGTTTGGCCGCTGGCTTCGGCGCGGACGCCTTGGCGGAAGAAGACTTGCCCGAACCTGATTTGCCCGCGTGCGGGCGCTTCGCTGCGCTCATGAGTCGTTCCGTTCGTCTTCCTGGTCGGGAGGGAAGTCTGTGTCCGCCTGGTCCGCTTGATCTGCTTCCATATGGC
>JBJTIE010000275.1:0-12901 GCA_046094845.1 Planctomycetaceae bacterium
CGAGCGAAGGACAGGATGTCCGAAGCGAGCGTCCGGCGACGGGGCATGGGCAGCCCCGAACTATCACCACAGGAGGTCGACCTGCGGAGGAATAGCCGGGTCTGCGGCTTTCAGGCCGTGGGCCGCACACGGAGTGTGCGGACTACGGCGCATGCGGCCGACGACAGTCGCGAACCACTACGCCGTGAGGGGCTGCCCGTGCCCCAGGAGCCGGCGTATGCCGCCGAGCGCAGGCAGGATGCCGAAGCGAAGGCGGCATCCGAGCGAGCGAAGGACAGGATGTCCGAAGCGAGCGTCCGGCGACGGGGCATGGGCAGCCCCGAACTATCACCACAGGAGGTCGACCTGCGGAGGAATAGCCGGGTCTGCGGCTTTCAGGCCGTGGGCCGCACAGGGTGTGTGCGGACTACGGCTGCCGAAAACGGAACCGCTCCCCTACGTCCGATAATGTCTCTTATGTCCGTTTCGGGCTCCCCTGCTTTCATCCCTGTTTTTTAGTGACGAATGCCAGATCACCTCACTCGCTGCCCTGCCCATCAGCGGATCGGAAGCGGACTCTGGGCGCCGACCGGAAACGGCTGCGGCGCGACAGCCTGATACCGCGGACCGGCAGGCGCGAAGCCCGACGCTGCAGGGGGCGTGGCGACCGGAGCCGGCGCGGTGAATCCGCTCGCGGCAGGGCGTGGCGGCACGAAGCCCGACGCCGGCTGGGCGGCGGCCGGTGCGTTCCATCCGGCCGGCATCGCTGGCCCGCCGAACGCGGCTGCACCGCCTCCGACCTGCTGCCCCCCCTGCCCGTCCGGCCCGCTGCCCGTCCAGGCGGCCGCCGACGTCACGCCCTCCCAGATCGCAGCCAATGCCGACGGCTGGCCAGGGACGGCTGGATGCGTGGCATCGCCGCCATTACGGAGCGTGTCTTCGAACTGCTTGACGAACGGGTTGACGGCCTCCGCGATTTCACGCGGCAGGATTTCGTCCGCCCGCGTGATGACCTCCGCCACGATCCGGCCGCTCTGACTGCCCACAACCTGCGGGCGATAGGCGGGGGCCAGCGTGACGGCGAAGAAGGTGATCACGATGCACAAGAGCGCTCCCTTGGCAACTCCGAGCAACAGGCCCAGTTGGTGATCGAAGGCCGAGAGATGCACGGCATCGATGGCCCCGGAAACGACGCGAAAGAGCAGCCAGACGACGAGGGACGTGCCCACGTAGAGGACGAGCATCGCGATCAGCCGGTTCCACGGGGGCTGCTGGCCGACGAACGGCGCGAGATGACCGGCGAACCGCAGCGCCACGAACGTGCTGGCCGCGATGCCTGCAATCCAGGCGATCTGCCAGACGATGCCCTTGAAATATCCGAGCAGAGCTGCGGCAGCCAGGATGCCCAGCATCATCAAGTCGTAGCCTTCGACCGCCATCGCATTGATCCGAGGGGGTGAGAAAGAGCCGCGTGTGGGGGCGGGAGTCTAGACGCCGTGCCACGAATTCCGAAGCCCAAAAACAAGCACATTCGACCGACTCGACGCAAGCAACCCACTCGCCCTATCCGCAACAAGCCTCTTATCCAGCTCTTTTTTTTCAACCGACCCTTCTTCTCCACGCATTGCTTTCCCTCGCCGATCTGGCAGCGGTGGGGAAGTGCAGGGGATGCCGGCTGGTCCGCTGACGGCCGCCCGGCGGTTTGTCGATAGATGTCGCGAGGTACTGCGCACGAGGACCGATGGGCCCGCGTTGCGTCGTGCCTTCGGCATGGCTGCGCTCCAGCGCAGCAGCTCGAAGCGGTGTTCAAAGGGGGATCGTCGCAGTGCCGGGGTTCCGCGTGCACATCACGGGGTCGTCGATCGTGGGCGTCGCCTACGGCGCAGCGGCCTGGTACGTGGGCGACATGCACCCGGTCACCTGCGCCCTGGGCGGCGGTCTCTGCGCCGTGGCCGGCATGCTGCCCGACCTCGACAGCGGCCCGGGCATCCCGCTCAAGGAGAGCGTCGCTTTCGCCGCCGCGGTGGTGCCGATGATGATGATCCACCGCTTCCAGCAACTGGGCCTGCCGCTCGAGGCGATCATCCTCGCGGGCGCCGGCATCTACCTCGCCATCCGTTTCGGGCTCTCCTGGCTGCTCAAAAACTATTCGCATCACCGCGGAATGTTCCATAGTCTGCCCGCGGCGGCGATCGCCGGCCAAACCACGTTTCTCGCCTTCGCTGCCGAGGAGCCGCTCCGCCGGTACTTCGTCTCCAGCGCCGTCGTACTCGGCTTCCTCACGCACCTCGTGCTCGACGAGATATGGAGCGTGAAGATGGGGTGGTTCGGGCCGAAGGTGAAGAAATCCTTCGGCACGGCCCTGAAGTTCAACGGCCCCGACCTGTGGCCGAACCTGCTCACCTACGCGCTCGCGATCATCCTCGGCATGCTGGCCGCGGGCGACGCCGCCTGGACGGAGAAGATGGCCAACGTGCGACAGCAGATGGAGCAGGCCGCCCGCACGTATTACTACCCCCAGACGCCGCAGCAGTGGCAAATCCGCCGGTAGAAGCGCCAGCCGGTACGATGGGACGCTTCCCGACAACGGTGACTGATGGATGTGCTACTTGCCGCCTCGCTGCCTGACGCCCCGGCACTGACCGGTCTCGTCCTCTACCTCGCCCTGATCGCGACTGCGGCCTTTGCGGGCGGCTCGTCGGTCGCGTTCCTCTCGCTCGGCCACCGGCCGATGCAGGTGCTCCTGTCGCTCACCGGCGGCGTGCTCCTGGGCGTCGGCATGCTCCACCTCTTTCCCCACGCCTGCCTGGCCCTGCGGGGAGATGTCGAGACGACCGCCGGCTGGGCGCTCGGCGGCTTCTTCCTCATGTTCCTGCTGGAGCGGGCATTTCATGGGCATGCCCACCACACGGCCGATGGCGGGCACGAGTGCGGGCATGATCATGCCCACGATCACGGCCACCACGACGCTCACCCCCACGCGGTTCCGACGTCTCCCTGGGCCTGGTGCGGCGCGTTTGCCGGGCTCGCGCTCCACAGTCTCGCCGACGGTGCGGCGCTCGCGGCCTCGGTGAACGCCGACGCGGCGCACGGCGGCGGCCTGCTCTCCGGCTTGGCGACGTTTCTCGCGATTCTGCTCCACAAGCCGTTCGACGCCGCGATCATCGCCACGCTCATGGCCTCGGCGGACACCGCCCCACGGCTGCGCACGATCGTCAACGTCGCCTACGCCCTGGTCGTGCCCTTGGGTGCGGCCTGCTTTCTGGCCAGCCTCCAGCTGTTTGGCGGCCACCAAACGGAGGTGCTCGGGATCGCGATGGCAATGGCTGCGGGCGCCTTCCTCTGCATCGCCGCGGCCGACCTCCTGCCGGAGGTGCAGTTTCACAGCCACGATCGCGTGCTGCTCACGGCCTCACTCGCGCTGGGGCTGGCACTCGCCTGGGGCATCAGCCTCGTCGAACGGTCGTCCCACTCCCATGCCGCCCACTCGGCGGCGACCGCACCCGACGCTCACTGACCCCGCTCGACGTCGAGCCCGCGGGCGAGCCGTTCGCGCCGCACCGCCTCCATGACTTCGCCGATCAGATCCTGCTGGCGGCGAATCTGCGGCACCTGGGCCTGAAACAGCCAGGCGATGGCCGCCGCCAGGCCGATGCCGCCGACGAGATGCGGCGTCACCCAGTCCTGCGTGCCCTTGCGGCCCGACGCCGGATCGGCCGCGCCGCCCAGGGCCACGATCCCGACGACGGCGAGCATGCCCAGGAGCGCGAACGGAAAGGCCCTGCGCTTGAGCCGCTTGCTGCGGTCGAGCAGCGCTGCGTCGAGGCGGTAGGTCTCGACGACTTCGCGGCACCAGCGGCTCGTGCCGATGAAGTAGGTGACAGCCATGCTGTTGACGAGCACGACGACGAGCGCCGCCAGCACGCCCGAGAGCCGGTGGACGGTGCCCCACCGCTGCACCTGCGGATCGGTGACGCCGTGCAGATCGCCGAGCCAGAGCCCGAGGCCGGCGGTGGCCGCCATGAGCGCCACCGCGAACCACGCCGCCCGAGAAAAAACCGTCGCCATGCCCACCTCTGCCTGCCTCGGCTGCTGGTCGCCGCGAGCCTGACTGCGGCGCTGCACCGCAGCCGCGATCGTTATAGGCTGTGATGGATGCCCCCACCACCTGCAAGCTCCGTTTCGGCCGCGGATCACCCCGTGCTGCTGCTCACCTGTGGCGACCCGGCCGGCATCGGCCCCGAGATCGTCTGGCACGCCTGGGCATCCACGCCGGCCCACGGCCGCGCGCGGCTGCGGGTCGTGGGGGATGCCGCCCAGCTCGCCGCGACCATCCGAGGACGGCCTGGCCTTCCCAGCCTACGGATCACGTCGCTCACCGGCGACGATCCGCGAGCATCGTCGCGTGATGAACTGCTCGTGATCGACGTCCCGACCCCGGCATCAGGCCCCGACTCGATCCCGCTGGGCAGGATCACGGCCGCGGGCGGCCGCGCGGCGGCCACGGCCGTGCTCGCCGCGCACGCACTGGTGCGCGACGGACTCGCCCGGGCGATCGTTACCGGCCCGCTCCACAAGGAGGCGCTGCATGCGGCCGGCTACGACGTGCCCGGCCACACGGAGCTGCTCGCGCGGTCCTGCGGACTGCCCGATGCCGCGGCCTCGATGATGCTCTGGCTGCCGCAGCAGGCGGACGGCACGATCCCCTCGCTCCCGCTCAGGGCTTGTATGGCGGAGGCGCCCGGCTCGCATGCCGGCCTCGGGGTCGTGCACGTGACGCTCCACGAGTCGCTCCGCACAGCGATCGCACGGCTCTCGACGGCCGGCATCGTCGCGGCCGGCCGGCGACTTGCGGCCATGCTTGCCCCCCTGCTCGGCCGCCCGCCCCGGATCGCGGTGGCCGCGCTGAATCCACACGGCGGCGAGGGGGGACTGTTTGGCGACGAGGAGCCCCGGCTCGTCATGCCGGCCGTGGCCGAACTCCGCGCCGCGGGCCTCGACGCCACCGGCCCGCTCCCAGCCGACACGCTCTTCCTGCGGGCGAGCCGCGGCGAGTTCGACGGCGCGGTCGCCCTCTATCACGATCAGGGCCACATCCCGATCAAGCTGCTCGGAATGCACCGGGCGGTGAACGTCACGCTCGGGCTGCCGCTCGTGCGGACGAGCGTGGCCCACGGCACGGGCTTCGACATCGTGGGCACCGGCGCCGCTGATCCCGCGAGCATGCTCGCCGCGATCGACGCCGCCGAGCGACTCGTCCGAGCCGGCTGGCCGCCCCCGTAGGTGCAGACTGGCAGTCTGCACACGGTCGCCAACCGCAGATTGCCAGTCTGCGGCTCCAGGTAGTGGGATCACGGCCGCATCAGGTGCAGCGTCTTGACGTGCTGTTCGGTCACGTCCATCAGGCCCGTCGTGGCCGGCTGATAGAAGAAGGCCGCCGTGTCGACCGGGCCGCCGAGTTGCGGCTCGTCGATGTCGAGCACCGCGATCGGCTCGGGCACCGCGTTCGCAGCGGCCGGCCGCGGCCCCGGGATGCCATGCCACTCCACGCGGCGCAGGAGCAGGTCGTTGCGGCCGATCGCCAGACGAACCCGCCAGGGCGTGCCGTCGGGGAGCGCGGCGGCAGCGACGCCTTCGGGCTGCCGCGCCTGCTCGGCGAGATCGGGCATCAGCCCGGCGAGCCGATCCGGGATCCAGAAGCCCTCGACAATCCACACGCTCTCACCGCCGAAGTCCGCGGCCGTCGCAGCCGTGAAGCGAAATGATTCCCGCAGCAGCCAGAGGATGCGCGGCAGCCCGCCAAGGTAGGGCGCGGGATCGCTGCCCTCCGGTGCCTTCAGCTGGTCGAGTTGATCGAGCACGCGACGGACGTCCACCCGCTCGAGCAGGGCCGGCTCGGGTCCGTTGCGGCGATAGTGCCAAAAGAACAGGCCGTCGCAGACCTCGAGTTGCTCGAACGTCTCGGTGTCGCACTTCAACGTCGACTCGAAGCGAAACCGCTGCTCTCCCCCCTGCCCCGCCTGCACGTAGCGTCCTGCGCCGACGAGCACGCGATCCCCAATCCGCGCCTTCTGCCTGATCCGCGCGGAAAACGAGTCGGCCCGCGAGATCACCCCGAGCGCCCCCGCTACGATTCGCTCCGCCTGGGGACTGTCGGCGGCGTCGGCCACCGCCTCGACAGCGGGTCGCGGCGGCGCGGGCGGGGTGGTCGTGGTGGCCAGGGCGGTGGCCGGTCGGCGGCTGTACACGCTCGCGGCCGGCGGATCCGCCCAGACTCCGCCCGGCGCGCCGACGACCGCGGCCCACACCGGCACGAGCAGCCGCCATGGCAAGCCGGGGAGTCTGCGAAAAGAGGGGGCGACAAAGGGATACACGGCTACGTCGAGTTTGAGGATTTTGCCAAAGAATCCGCCGCGGCCACGTCGAAATACCTTCGTCGGAGCGATCGAGTCGCACACGAACGGCCACCGTGGCTGGCGGGCCGGGAGTGTACGGAATCGAGGCTGGTTCGGCCCACGGCGAAACCGTGGGCAAAACCGTCGGTCGCGGCCGGCGCAACCCGTTTTTCAGGCCCGGAGGTGATCTCATGCTGAACCGACGTCTGCAGGGATTCGTCGGCATGTCGTTGGTGGCCTCGCTGACCGGCTGCCACATCGCGGCCAACTCTCCGCTCAGCGGCCTGGCCCAGATTCGCCCCGTGGCGACCCCGCATACCAACGTGCTGCCGCCGGCGGCGATGCTGCAGCACCCCGGTCCGGGCGTGGAAGGCCCCGGCCCCGGCATCATCACCCCCGCCTCCTACGAGGCCGCGCTCGATGCGTCGGGCGCCGGTGGCGGCCCCGGTGGCTTTGGCGGCGCTGGCGCGGCGATGGGAGCCGCGTTCGCCCCCACGTCACAGATCGGCTTCATGGGCCCCGACGGGATGCAGGTGCGCTGGGATATCTCGACGGCCGGCGGCTTCGACTCGCCGCCGCTCGTGAGCCCCGGTCGCTACGACTTCCCGCAAGGGGGCATCTATCGACTCAAGCTCACCGACGTGCCCGGCCGCGAAGGCCTTGAACTCTATCCGTCGCTCGAGGTCGCTCCGGTGACGCCGCGAACGGCTGCCTACCTGGCCCACAACGCGGTGCCGTTCCAGCTCACCGAAGAAGACCTCGACCAGGTCACGACCGGCAATTTCGTCACGAAGGTCGTCTACCTGCCCGACGCGGAATATCAGGAACTCGCGGTTGCGGGCGTCGAAACGCTCGTCAGCACGCGGCTCGATCCGGGCTGCGATCCCGTGGTCGAAGCCGACCGTCGCGGCTCGATCCTCGCGATCATCCGCATCGGCAACAAGGATCTCCAAGCACCCGGCTCGGCCGGCGCGGGCGGCGGCCTCGCGGCAGCGGGCTTCGGCGGCGGAGGCGGTGGTGCCGGAGGCGAGGCCTGCGGCATCGCGGCGCCCATGGGCATGCCCGCAGGCGGCGATCCATCCCAGCTGCCGCCGGCGTTCGTCGCCGGGATGACCGCTCCCGAATACGGCATGCCGCGGGTCGGCACACCGATCGGCCTGCCCGGTCCGGCCCACATCCCACTCGGCATCCCGGCCGGCCTGCAGCGGCACTCGATCACCAACCACACGAAGATGCACATCCCGCCGCCGTCGCGGTCGGTCGGCCTGCACGTGCAGCAAGCCCCCGGCCTGAGCTACCCGAAGCCGGCCCGCCATGCCTACGTCGCCGAGCGGCACGACGTGCCCCACATCAAACTCCGTCAGCCGCCCGAAGACCGCACGCGGTTCGTCGGCAACGGTGGCCCCGATCCCGACGCCCTCGGCCCGGGCCTGATCCTCGGCGGGGCCCCCTGCCCGCCCGAGCCGATGGAGTGACACCCGTGCCCACACGCTGGAGACGAATCGACACACCACACCTTTTCCGGACAGGGACCGTGCTGCTGAACCCGTGCTGGCAGCCGGCGATCACTCTGCTCGTGCTCGTGGCCTTGGCAGGCATTCCCTGCCCGGCTACGGCAACCGAGCGACTCGAGCGGATCGCCGTGCGTGCAGAACCGGGAGCGATTGGCGCCACGCATGGGTCTCAGCTCGGTCCCCGTCCGGAATCGGTGTGCCCCGACTTCATCCAGCCCGTCGAGATCCGCGGCCCCGAAGGCATGCTCGTCTCGATCGAAACGGCCTCGGGCTGGTCGCCCCTGAAGCCGGCCCCCTACCGCATGGGCCTCGTCGTCGGCGAGGCCTATCGGATCCGCATCGGCGGGATCGAGGGCTCCGAGGGGCAGGAAGTGTTTCCGTCGTTGAGGGTGCTCGCGAAGCTCGCCACCCCGGCCGGCCAGGCCTGGCGGTTTCCCATCGAAGTCACGATCGACACCGATGACCTGCGGCTCGCACTCGATGGGGCCCACGTGCGGCGGGTCGTCTACTCCGCCTGCGATGCCGAACAGCCCGACATCCTGCCAGCTGCCTGGTTCGACGTGAAGCCGGGTCACGATGCCCTGGCCGTGGCAGCCACCCTCGGCGACCCCGTCGCCGAGCTCGTGATCGGCAACAGACTTCCCTCGACGAACGCAGGCCGATGACACACGACGCAGCGGACGGTTCGACGCGGTGGCTGCGAATCCTCGCGATCGCGTTGGCCGCCGTCATTCTCGCGTCGTGCCGCAGCCTGCCGCCCGTGGCTGCCGGCGGCTGCCCTCCTGCTCCGTGCGAAACATGCGACACCTGCGGCCCGGTGGCCTGTGTCTGCCCGCCGCGGCCGGTGCCCGTCGTCCGCCCCTGCCTCGTCTACGACGGTGGCGATCATGGCGCACCCGCCAAGCCGGTGGGCGATGCCGATCTCGCGAATCTCACGGCCGGCGACACCGTGGCTCGCTTTCGTCCCGCTGATGAGGGTCCCGACGCCGACTGCGTCGACATCGCCGTCGCCAGCTGTGCCTGCGTGTATGCACCGCGGTTCGCCTCCGTCCGCGAGATCGTGAAGCCCTTCGAGGATGCCAGGCCCGAAGGGCCCCGCGGGCTCGCGCTCGACGAGCGAGTCGGCGAGGAGTCGGAACGGCTTCCCCCCCTCGCCCGCACGCTGCCCGTCGGGCCGCAGCTCACCCGCAAGAGGCTGCCGGGCGTGGCCCTCGAGGAACGTCTCGGCCCGCTCGCCGTCGATCAGGGAACGATGCCGCGTGAAGACGACAACGTCGTGCAGCCGGTCGCCCACGCGCTCGACGACGCGGCGGAACTCGCCCGCACGTCGCGGCGGCCGCTCGCCGTGGTCGGCTTCGACGTGCCGATTGCATGGACTCGCGTGCAGGCCGCCAACGTCCTCTCCGCCGGCCGCGAGCCCCGCATCGTGGCCTCCGACCGCGGCACGGCCACACTCCGGTTCGAGGAGCCCGGCCGAGCCGAACTCACGCTCTGCAAGCGGGCCGGCAGTGATACGGCAAAGCCGGGCGAGGAGCTCGACTTCACGATCGTGCTGCTCAATTCGGGCGACCGGCCGCTCACCGACATCGTGCTCGTGGATGCCGTGCCACAACGGCTCGACTACATCCCCGGCTCGGCGGCCGCGAACCTCCCCGCCGCCATCACCACCGAAACGGCCGACGACGGCTCGACCGTCGTGAAGTGGCGGTTCACGGAGCCGCTCCCGGTCGGTGCCAGCGGCTTCGTGCGGTTCCGCACCCTCGTCCGGTAAGAACCGCAAAGTTGCGGCCCGGTTGCCGACCGGGGTAGCATTTCGTCTCTCTGGTTCCTCCCCTCCCCTGCCCTCCCGTGGGCGATCTCCCCGAGGCATTCATGTCGCAGCGTTCATTCCTTCTCTCGGCGGCCATTGTGGCCGGTGGCCTCGTCGGCGCGGCTGGTCTCGCTGGAGGTTCAGCCGCCTTTGCCCGGCAGCCTGCAACGGCCGAGGCACCCGCCGGCAGCCTGAAGGTGCCGCCGCTGCCTGCGGGCACGCCGGCCGAACTGCTCGCCTTCGTAGAGGGACTGCGGCAGCCGACCGTCCGCCCGAAGTCGCGGGAGGAGATGATGTCGTATATGAAGGACGTCGCCACCGTCACGGTGCAGGCGGCCGACAAGATCCTCGCCCAAGTGCAGCCCGCCGACGCGACTGGCGTGCAGGCCGCGAAGCTCAAGCTCGAGAGCCTGATGATGCTGGGCCGGCTCGGCGACGAGAAGGCCGCCGCCGACATGGCGACCTATGCCAAGACGTTGGCCACCAGCCCCAACGCGGAACTCGCGGCCGATGCCCAGCGCATGATGGTCGTGGCCGACGCCCAGCAGATGTTCACGACGGGCGACCTGCAGGCTGGCTCGAAGATCGTCGAACGAACCGCGGCGCTGCTCGCGGCGAATCCCGACGATGCCGAAACAGCCAGCCTGGCCATGCAACTGTCCGGTGCGTTCGAAAACCTGCCTGGCGGCGAGGACCTGGCGGCGGCGTCGCTGCAGGCGTTTGGCCCGCTGTTCGCCAAGAGCAGCAATCCCCAGATCAAACAAATGGGCGAGAGCTTCGCCGGCACGCTGCGACGGCTGTCCTTGCCCGGCAAGCCGATGGAAATCAAGGGTACGCTGCTCGACGGCTCGCCGTTCAATCAGGCCTCCGTCGCCGGCAAGGTGGTGCTCGTCGATTTCTGGGCCACCTGGTGCGGACCGTGCGTGGCCGAGATTCCCAACATGCTCGAGCAGTATGAGAAGTACCACGCGAAGGGCTTCGAGATCGTCGGCGTGAGCCTCGACGAAGACCGCGACGCCCTCGTGCAGTTCGTGAACGAGAAGAAGCTGCCGTGGCCGGTCCTCTTCGAGAAGCCCGGGGGCGAAGGCTGGCAGCACCCGCTGGCGACCTTCTACGGCATCACAGGCATTCCGCAGTTGATCCTCATCGGCCGTGACGGCAACGTGATCACGCTCAACGCCCGGGGCGAACAGCTCGGCGAGAAGCTCGCGGAGCTCTTCAAGGACGCGGGCTGAGCCCGGCGTCTGGAGACCCGTCGCGTGAGCATGTCGATACCGCAGCCACAGAGGCCGCCGCGGAGCCCGATCTCCCGGCGGGCCTCCGCCTTCGATTCCTCGGGCATTCGCAAGGCCTTCGACCTGGCGGCCCGGCTCGAGGATCCGATCAATCTCGCCATTGGCCAGCCCGATTTCGAGATGCCTGAGGCGGCCCGCACGGCGGCGAAGGGGGCGATCGACGCCGGCAAGCACGGCTACACGCCCACGCAGGGCATCCCGCAGCTGCGCGAGCGGCTGGAGCAGGAAGTCCGTCGTGAAACGGGCCAGCCCGGCCGGACGCTCTGCGTCACCAGCGGCTCGAGCGGAGCGCTCGTGCTCGCCCTGATGGCCCTGATCGATCCCGACGACGAGGTGATCCTCTTCGAGCCGGCGTTCGTGATGTATCGGCCGCTCGTCGAGTTTCTCGGCGGCCGGGCCGTGGCGATCGACACGTCACCGTCGTTCCGGATCGACGTCGATCGCGTGGCGGCGGCGATCACGCCCGCCACGAAGGCGATCCTGCTCAACACGCCGGCGAATCCGACCGGCTTCGTGGCCGACGCCGCCACGGTTCGCGACCTCGCCACTCTGGCCGAGCGGCATGGCGTGACGCTGATCAGCGACGAACTCTATCGGTCCTACTGCTACGACGCCCCGTTCGCCTCCCCTGCCCTGCACTCCGACCGCGTGGTCGTGATCGACGGCTTCTCGAAGTCGCACGCCATGACCGGGTGGCGGGTGGGCTGGGTGCACGGGCCGAAGGAGATCATCGACGCCTGCACGATGCTGCAGCAATCCACGTTCGTCTGCGCACCGCACGTGGGTCAATGGGCGGCGCGGGCCGCCCTCGACGCTCCGATGGACGTTCCGCTCGCCGAGTGTCGCCGCAAGCGGGATCGGCTCATGGCCGGCCTCCGCGGCCACTACGAGTTCGTGCAGCCCGGCGGTGCCTTCTACCTCTACCCTCGCGCCCCGGGGGGCTCGGGCAAGGCCTTCGCCGCCCGCGCCGCCGAGGAAGAGAAGCTGATCCTGGTGCCCGGCAGCGTGTTCGGCGCCGCCGACACCCACTTCCGCATCGCCTACACCGTCACCGACCGCACGCTCGACCGCGGCATCGCTGCCCTCTGCCGGCTCGCGGCTACGGCGGGCTGATACCAGAGCGAGATCGAGATGGCTGCCCGCACCGTCGCCGAGGTTGCCAAGATGCTCGACCATGCGGCGCTCAAGCCCGAGCTCACGCGGGCCGACCTGGCCCGGCATGCGCAGATGTGCGTGGAGCACGGCGTGGGCTGCCTGTGTGTCCGGTCGAGCGACGTGGCCGAAGCCACCCGGCTCATCGCGGGCAGCCCGGTGGTGGTGGCGAGCGTGATCGGCTTCCCGCACGGCGCCCAGCGGCCCGAGGTGAAGGCACTGGAGGCCCGGCTGGCGATCGCCGACGGCGCCCGCGAGCTCGACGTGGTGATGAACATCGGCCTCTTTCGCTCGGGTGACGAGCCGGCCGTCGAGGCCGACATCGCGGCGGTGGTGGCCGAGGCCCGCCCGCACGGCGTGCTCGTGAAGGTGATCCTCGAGACCTGCTATCTCACGCCCGCCGAGATCGCCGCGGCCTGCCGAATCTCGGAGCGAGCGCACGCCGATTTCGTGAAGACATCGACGGGCTTCGGCATGAATGCCTCCGGCCCGATCGGTGCCACGCCGGCGGCCGTGCGGATCATGCTCGACACCGTCGGCGGCCGGCTGCAGGTGAAAGCCTCGGGGGGCATCCGCACCTGGGACGACGCGATCATGTATCTCGACATGGGGTGCACGCGGCTGGGCGTCGGCGACGCCGCCGCCATCCTCGCCGGGGCCCCATCGCCGGACGCTCGCTGAGGTCGTACACGTAAACGGTGTCTCGCCGGCTCAGGGGCGGTACAAGTCGCCGCTGCGCGGTCTTTCAGATCGTCG
>JBJTIE010000276.1:0-4870 GCA_046094845.1 Planctomycetaceae bacterium
CCGGGATGCCGGCCTACAACATCGCCCCGGGCAGGCGCCATGCCGTCCACGGCTACTGGCTGCCGGTGCCCTCTCGGCGGACGTTCGCTACGGACATCCTGTCCTTCGCTCACTGCATGTCCGCTTCGCTTCGGCATCCTGCCTACGCTCGCTTCCATAGCCCGCGAGAGGGCACCGGCAGCCCCTCGCCGGGTTGGGCAAGTAGACTTCGCAGTCAGCTAAACTACGGCGAACCACGAGGACCTCACCCATGCACCTGCCCGCCTGGCGTTTCGGCAAGCT
This sequence comes from Planctomycetaceae bacterium, assembly GCA_046094845.1. Classification (GTDB taxonomy): domain Bacteria; phylum Planctomycetota; class Planctomycetia; order Pirellulales; family UBA1268; genus QWPN01. The sequence goes on from JBJTIE010000276.1 coordinate 283, forward strand.
CTACGAGTCGCTCGAACGCGAAACGCTCGTGCATTTCCTCACCGGCGAGCCCGTCGCCGAGGTGAGCCAGGTCGGCGGAGCGATCGTGGGCCGCGACCTGCAGAAGGCGCAGCAGGCGCGGGCTGCCCTGCTCGCGATCGACCCCGAAGAGATCGTCGAGCGGCTGCAGACGGCCGGGAATCTCTATGCCAATGGCACCGTCACGATCGGCGACACGAAGCAGTCGCCCGACGACTTCGTGAGGCAGCAGTCGGCCACGACCGGGCTGCCCGAATCGCTCTGCCGGGCCAACATGCAGAAGAACATGTTCGTGCTCTCGAACATGGACCGGATCCTCGACGCCCTCTCCCGCGGGCTCGACACGAAGATCCTCTGGCAGGGCTACGGGCAGGAGCACCGCGGTGTGACCGTGAGCTACCAGGCCCAGTCACCCGTGCTCGGACTCGTGCTGCCGAGCAACTCGCCCGGCGTGCACACGCTCTGGCTGCCGGTGATCGCGCTGGGTGTGGGGCTCGTGATGAAGCCCGGCAGCCAGGAGCCGTGGACGCCCTACCGCATGGCGGCCGCGATGGTGGAGGCCGGCATCCCGGCCGAGGCGATCGGCCTCTATCCCGGTGCCACCGACGTCGGCGCCGGCATCCTGGCCGGCTGCCGCCGGAGCATGATCTTCGGCAGCGCGAAGACGGTGGACCAGTATCGCGGCAATCCCGGCGTGCAGGTGCACGGCCCGGGCTTCTCGAAGATCATCCTCGGTGACGACTGCGTGGACGACTGGGAACGGCACCTCGACGTGATGTGCGAGAGCATCGCGATCAACAGCGGCCGTGGCTGCATCAATGCCTCGGCGATCTTCGCCAGCCGGCATACGCGGGCCATCGCCGAGGCGTTGGCGGCGAGGCTCGGGCCGATCGACGTGAAGCCACCCGATGACGCCGACGCGAAGCTCGCCGCCTTCACGATCCCCGGTGCTGCGAAGGCGATCTGGGGACAGATCGAGGTGGGGCTCAAGGCTCCCGGCGTGACCCACGCCACGGCACCGTACGGCGACCGGCTCGTCGAAGGCGAACGCTGCGGCTGGCTGCGGCCCACGGTCGTCCACTGCGTGAGCCCCGAGCCCGAGATCGCCAAGGCGGAATACATGTTCCCGTTCGTAAGCGTGGTCGAGTGCCCGCAGGAGAAGATGCTGGACGCGATCGGTCCCACGCTCGTCTGCTCGGCCATCACCGACGACGAGGCCTTCCAGCGGCGGCTCATCGACTGCACCCACGTCGACCGGCTCAACCTCGGGCCAATTCCCACGACGAAGCTCGACTGGCTGCAGCCGCACGAGGGCAACATCATCGATTTCCTGTACAGGTCGCGGGCGCTGCAGGTGGCGGCGGTTGGTGCGCGGTCGTGAGGCGGCGCGTATTGGTCACCGGCGGTAAAACCTCCGGCGTCGCTTCGGGATTCCTCCCGCCACCCCGGTACCCGATGGCACGCACACAGCTACGGATATCCCTGCGCTCCTTCTCCGGTTTGCCCGACCGGCTCCTCAGCATCGGGGGCGTGAGGTGCCGATGGCCGAACATCACCGCGTGAACATGGCACTTTCCGACTTTGAGCTTTGGGCGCCGACGCGGTTGGTGATCAGCCGGGGTGCGCTCGGGCGGCTCGGTGCGCTGGCCCGTGAACTCGGGGCCACGCGAGTGCTGGTGGTGAGTGATGCAGGGATCGTCGCTGCCGGGCATACGGCGGCTGGTATCGAGTCGCTCGCGGCGGCGGGGCTGGGCACGGCCACGTTTTCGGGATTCAGGGAGAACCCTTCGTCTCGCGAGGTCGAAGCGGGCGCGCAGTTCGCCCGCGACTTCCACCCCGATCTCGTCGTGGGCCTAGGCGGGGGCAGTTCGATGGACTGCGCGAAGGGGATCAACTTTCTCGTGTCGTGCGGCGGCCGGATGCAGGACTACAAGGGCCGCGGCACGGCCACCGGGCCGATGCTGCCGGCGATCGCCGTGCCCACCACGGCCGGCACCGGCAGCGAGACCCAGTCGTTCGCCCTGATCACGGACGACGAGTCGGGCCTGAAGATGGCCTGTGGCGATCCGCGGGCCGCCTTTCGCATCGCCATCCTCGACGTGAATCTCACGCTCACGCAGCCCCGCGCGCTCGCGGCCCTCACCGGCATCGACGCCCTTTCGCACGCAGTCGAGAGCCACGTCAGCCGGGCGGCCACGCCCGCCTCACGCACGTTCTCCCGCGAGGCCTGGCGGCTGCTCGCCCGCAGCCTGCCGGGCCTGTTCGGCGAGGGCGGCACGATCGCGGCCCGCGAGGCCGCGCAGTTCGGGGCCGCGCTCGCCGGCTTTGCGATCGAGAACGCGATGCTTGGCGCGGCTCACGCCCTGGCCAATCCGCTCACGGCCGCCCACGGGATCGTGCACGGCCAGGCCGTTGGCCTGATGCTGCCGCATGTCGTGCGGTTCAACGGTCGTAATCCCGCGGGCGATGCCTGTGCCGCGGGCTATGTGGAACTGCTGGCCGACATCGGCATCCAGGCCACTGCCGCAGAGGCTGGCGACCGGCTGGCCGACTGGCTCGCCGCCCTGCTGCAATCGTCAGGGCTGAACACATCGCTCACTGCCTGCGGCTGTGGTCACGCTGATGCACACACCCTCGCCACTGCGGCGGCCGCGCAATGGACGGCTGGCTTCAATCCCCGCCCCGTCACCGCGGCCGATCTCGCCCTGCTCTACGAGGCCGCCCGATGAGGAACAAAGGTGGCTGGCACCTTTTTCATCTCGCCGTAACGGCCTACCTTGCGTGCGGCGTGATGTGCGCACGCGTCGCCGCCGAACCGGCCGCTCCGCTCGCCGCCGCGCCGGCCGACGCATGGCCGCTGGTACGGGGCTGCCTCGCCGGCACGGGCCGGTCCGCCGCTACGCTCCGGCTGCCGCTCGCCGAGGCCTGGCGCCGTGACTTCGAGAAGGCGGCCTTCGGGGCCACGCCCGTGATCGCCGCGGGAATGATCTACCTCGGCGATCTCGACGGCACGTTCCATGCACTCGCACTCGACACGGGCGTCACGACGTGGACGTTCAAGGCCGACGAGGCGGGGTTTCCGTCGGCGGCAGCCGTCTCGCTGGATCCTGCCTTCCCGCTGGTGGTCGTCGGTGACGATACGGGCGTCGTGCGAGCCTTCGACCGCGAGACGGGCGCGGTGAAGTGGACCTACACGACCGACGGCGAGATCTCGGGCGGCCCGACGATCATCACCTCGGCCGCGGGACCGCGGGTGCTCGTCGGTTCGCAGGATGCGTCGCTCTCATGCCTGGCGCTCGCCGACGGGGCCCTGGTGTGGAAGCATTCGATCGCCGATCAGATCCGCTGCGCTCCCACGGTGGCGGAAACGCCCGCGGGGCCCCGGGCGTTCATCGCCGGCTGCGACGGCAAACTGCACGTGATCGACGTGGCCACGGGGACAGCGACTGCCGCGGTGGCGATCGGCGGTCCGACCGGCACCACGCCGGCCGCTGCCGGCGGCCGCGTCTTCTTCGGCACGGAGGGGGGCGGGTTCTTCGCCGTCGACGTGGTAAAGCAGGAGGTGGCCTGGCGGATGCAGTCGGCCGTGCCGGGCCAGTCGTATCGCTCGAGCGCCGCCCTCACGGAGCAGTTTGCGATCGTCGGCTCCCGCGGCCGGGCCATCGAGGCGTTTCGGCTCGCCGACGGCGGCCGGGCCTGGCGGACGCCCATGCGCGGCCGCGTCGATGCGGCGCCGGTGATCGTGATGGCGAGCGGGGGCACGGCGGCCGCTCCGGCTCCGCGCGAGGTCGCGATCGTGGCCGACGCTGCGGGGAAGATCGTGGCCGTCGAGGCCGCGACCGGCGCGAAGGCCTGGGAGTTCGATGCGGGGGGCCGCTTTGACGCGGGGCCCGCGGTCGCAGGCGGCCGCCTCGTCATCGCCTCCGACGACGGCACGGTCTGGTGCTTCGCCAGCGGAGACGAGTGAGATGGCCTGGCTGCAACGCGAACTGCGACTCGCTCCCCGCCGCCGCGGCTTCCATCTGATCACGGCCGAGATCGAGGCGGCCCTCCGCGACCTGCCCCCGCTCCGCGTGGGCCTGATGCACGTCTTCATCCAGCACACGTCGGCCAGCCTCTCGATCAACGAGAACGCCGATCCCGACGTGCCCCGCGACCTGGAAATGGCCTTCAACTCGATCGCCTGCGAGGACTTTCCGTATGTGCACACGATGGAGGGCCCGGACGACATGCCGGCCCACGTGAAGGCCTCGATGATCGGCAGCAGCGTCACCGTGCCGATCAAGGATGGCCGCCTGCTCCTCGGCACCTGGCAGGGCATCTACCTCTGCGAGCACCGCGACCGCGGCGGCCCCCGCCGTCTCGTGCTCACAGTGAACGGCGACTGACGAACGGCTTTCCGCATGCGGAGCTTGCGGACTACGGCGCGAACCAAAACGCCGTGAGGGGCTGCCCGTGCCCCGAAGCCGGCGTTGGTGACCAGCGGAGGCAGGTGGCCGAAGCGCACTCAGCAGCGAGCGAGCGGCGGCGTGGATGCCGTCGCGTGCGTGCGGCGACGGGGGCCGGGGAG
>JBJTIE010000277.1:0-3886 GCA_046094845.1 Planctomycetaceae bacterium
TTGCCACCGAGCTCAACGCCTCGACATCCTCGGTCACCGTGACGACCGACACGGTTCGGTCAGGCGACGCGATCACGGCCGTCACGTTCACGCTCGACGTGCTCGCCACGCGGGGTGCCGACACGCCGCTCGACCTCGACACCGTCGCCGACGACCTCGGGATCACGCTCCTCTCGCCCCCCACGGTGACCGTCGGCGGCGGCGTCCGGTACAAGATGACGGTCTCGCTCGACCTGGCGACGTCGGTCGTCACCGTGAGCTTCGACGAGACCAAGACGGGCGGGTTCGGCGGCCTCTCATTCGAGGAGCTGACGACCGACATCGCGATCGGCATGATCGGCGGCCAGTTCGTCGATGCCTCCGGCTCCGCCGGCGTCCTGCTGCCGCTGGATTTCGGCGGCAATGCATCGCGCACCGTGGCCGACTGGGCCAGCGCTACGGTGAGCTCGTTCGGCGCGGCGACCGGCACGGCCGATTTCACCCTGCCGATCACGGCCGGCATCAACGGCACGACCGTGACCACCGCGAACACGCAGGTCGTCGTCGCCGACACCGACATCTTCGACGACGAGCCACCGCTCTACACGACGACCGACTTCGACACGGTCCGCTGGTTCGCGGGCCTCACGACCGAGCGGGTGATCCAGCAGCTCCTCGACGTGGGCAGCATCTACGGCTCTCTCACCAGCTCGGGAAGCGATCTCCTGGGCGTGACGGTGCCGTTCGTCGCCGACACGTCGCTCGGCGACCTGTTCGACTTCAAGTCGCTCTTCGACGCCGAAATCGGCTCCAAGATCGACATCTATCAGCCGATCCTCAACACGACCGGACGCGACGAGCTCCTCGACTGGCGACTGCCGATCAGCGAAGACTCGACGCCGGTACAGTCGCTCTACTCCGACCTGCGGGGCGGCTTCGCCTTCGGCATCGTCGTGAACGAGACCTGGCCGGTGCACACCGTCAGCGTGGAAGCCCGTGACCGCAACACGCTCGCCGACCTGGTGTCGGACATCAATGCGGCGCTCGAGGCGCTCGAGGGGGGCTCCGGCATCGGCATCACCGCCGAGATCGTCTCCAGCAAGCTGGTCTTCAGGGCCACCGAGATCGCCGTCCAGTCGTTCGCGATCGTGCCGGTCGCGGTCGAAGCCGGGCGGCTCGTGCCGGCCGATGGCGAAGGAAAGACGGTCGGCGAGCTGGAGCCCGGCTGGTACACGGTCACCGGCTCGAAAGAGGGCGTGGTGAGTGGCACGAACTACTACTCGGCTGCTACGCCCCTGGCCGCGGCGGCCGTCCATGCCGGGCTGCTCGCCGACGGCCAGACCGGCGTGGTCCGCGTGCATGGGCTGACCACGGGGATCGCACTCGGCTCCACGCGGCACGGCATCACGAGCCTGCCGCTGCTGGTGCCGGGCTCGACCTATCTCGTCTCATCCGGTGAAGTGGAGCTCGCCCGCCTCGGCATCACGCCGCTCGGCGAGCCGCTCGCGGTGCTCGAGACCGCCGACACAGCCGGCCTCACGGCGACGCTTCCCCTGCGAGCCACCACGGCCGCGGCGAGCCTGCGGATCGGGTCGGGCTCGGGGGTGGGCACGGTCGTCACCGTCGCCGCGCAGAGCAATGCCGAGGTCGTCCAGACCCTCGCCGCCGTGAATGCGGCCCTCGCGACGGCTGGCGTGTCGGCGAACGTCCAGGCCCGGCTCGTGACCTCGGCTGGCGTCGTGATCTCCGGTGACCCCACCGGCACGGCCTATCTCCAATTCTTCCGTCCCACCGGGAGCACGTGGTCGACGCTCGCGATCGCCCCCGTGAGCGACGGCCAGGCGAACGAGACGGTGGAACTCGGCTTCCTCGTCGGCGACATTGCCGCCCGGCCGCGGCCCGCCGCGCTCCGCACGTTCGACGATTTCAGGAGCGATGCCCTCTTCCCCGGCATCACGATCACGCCGGTCTACACGCCGCCGACCGACACGAGCCCCGGCTTCGTGACGATGCAGTTCGCGGCTTCCGGCTCGGGCACGGTCAATCGGGCTGCGGACATCTCGTTCAAGACGACGCCGCTGGGCGCGGTGACCTTCGCCAACGATTCGACCGTCTCCCTGCCCACGACCTACGGCCTCAACTTCGGCGTCCGGTTCGGCATCGGCCCCTCAAGCCCGGCCGTGCTGGTGGCGGGCTCGGCACCGGTGGCTACTGGCCGGCTCACCGCCGACGCCACGCTGTCGCTCGACCTGGTGATGCAGGACCGCTACACCGTCTCGCTGCCGTCTGCCTGGACAACCGACAACGGCACGCCCCAGGACCTCGTCAGCGACCTGAACCGGGCACTCGGTCAGGCGACGAACAGCGACGAGGAATCGGTCGACCTCCTAGCCACCGACCGGCTCGTGGCCCGCTACGGGCAGTTTTCGGGGCGGATCGAGCTCGTGACCGCGTCGCGGGCCAACGACGGTGCGGCCGTCGTGATCGACCCCGCGAGTCTCACCGGCGACCTCGCCGCAGACCTCGACGTCTCATTCACCTACGCCGGCCGCACCTGGACAATCACGGTTCCCGCCGCCGACACGGCCGTCGCCGACACGCTCCAGAGCCGCATCGGCCAGCTCAACACGGCCCTCGCCGACGCCACGCCCGCCAGCGGTGCAGGCGAGTCGCTCTATGACCGCGTCTTCTTCACGACGCGGTCCACCTCCGCCGGCGGCGTCGAGGTGCTCCTCGCGTCAGTCGATCCCCCCGCCGAGTCCTGGCCGGCCACGGTTCGGCTCACGGCGGCCCGCTCCAACGCGGCCGTCACTGCTCTCGGATTCTCCGACGGTGGCTCGGCCGCGACGAGCGAGATCGTGGCCCGTGCCTCGGGCGTGACCGCCGCCATCACGCAGCACTCCAACGGTCAGCCCTTCGCCATCGGCACGCTCGACACGACGCTGCCCAGCCTCTCCGGCTCGACGATGCTCGGCTTCAATGCGATCGCCTTCGGCGGCTCGAGCGGCGAGATCGATGCGAAGATCGCCATCTCCGTGCCGAATCCCGTCGCCACGGCCGTCGCGCTCACCGACCTCGCCGGCTCGTTCACTCGCACGCTTACGAAGTCCGACGGCACCGGCACGGCGTCGGCCGGCATCACGCTCGAGAGCCTCTCGGCGAGTTCCACGATCGCCGCCGGCGCCACGATCGCGATCAGCGTGCCCGACCTGGCCGACATCACCACGATCGTGGACCAGGCGCTCGGCATTCCGGTGCCGGTTCCCTTCCAGAGCGTCGCCGACGATGGCTTCACGCTCATCGCCGACGCCACGATCGTCTTCATCGCCAACTCGGCCACGTATACGGTCACGGTCACGGCCGCCCAGGCGGCCGGCAACGGGTCGTTCGCCGATCTCGTCGCTGACTTCAACGCCTCGCTCGCGGGCAGCGGCGGCACCGGCGGCGCGACGATCCGCCGGCGGGGCGACACCGCCGCCGCCGCGGCTGGCGACATCTCGGACGAGTTCGTGATCAAGGCCGTGGGCGACCGGCTCCAGGTCTTTGCCCGCGTGCCGGCGGCCAATCCCGACTACGGCGTCACCACGCTCCTGCCGAACATCGGCGCCTTCGGCGAGTTGGGCCTGCAGGGCTCGTTCGGCGTGGCCACGGTGGCCGATGCCCTGGCCGAGGCGCTCGGCGTCTTCGACACGCTGCGGTTCGACGTGGCGGCGCTGGCCGTCACGGAGCTGCCGCTGCTCAACCAGCCGCTCGGCGAGTTGATCCGGCTCGACACTGGCCTCGCCCGGCGGATCGACGCCCTGCGGACGGCGAACGTCACCGGGCCCGCCGGACTCGCTCCGGCGATCTCGCGGGCCCTGGGCCTCACCGCCGACAGGGTGGGCGTGGCCTTCGACGACTCCCGCTC
>JBJTIE010000278.1:0-10114 GCA_046094845.1 Planctomycetaceae bacterium
CAAGACCACGATCGCGTCGAGCTCTTCACGAATCGCGATCGTCGAGTAGGGGCTGAAGCCCGTCGTGAGCAGGATACCGACGTTGTCCACGCCACCGGTCACGCGATCGACGAACAGGCCGCCCCCCTTCGAGAAGTCCACGCCGACGAAAGACTCGAGTTCAAACCGGATCATGTCGGTCCTCGCGACCGACGGGCCGCCCACCGGGATGAACCCGTCGGAACGGACCGTGTTGATGCCGCGGATCACGCTGTCGGCGGTGACGCGGCCGAGGTAGACCGTATCGACGCCGTTCAGCGGGCTGATCCCTGAGGGCACCAGGCCCAGCGACGCACCAACGGTGAGCTGGAAGTCGGAACTCGCTCCGGTGATCGCGATCGAGGCGATGTTGTCGCCGTCGTTCACGATGCCGCCCTCCGCGTCGCGGAACACAGCCGTGCCGGCCGAGCCCGTGATCGACACGGTGACGAGGTCACCGGTGAAGTCGGTGAAGCCGCCGATGGTCTCACCACCGATCATGAGCGTGTCGACGGCGAGCGCGATCCGCGACTCGAGCCGGTCGATCGCGAGGCGGGCCTTCCGGGACGGGGCATTCGCGGTGCGGCGGGAGCGGGCGGCGTGACGACGAGCGAAGAGGGACGTGAGCATCCGAGGTGGCGACGCGAGTCGCAGTCCTTGCGTGGAGTGAGAGGGGAGATTCCGCCGACCGAACAGCGAAACACTACCCCCGGGACGCCCGCCACGCAAAAGCCGTAGCCCGTCACTCCGTGACGGGCAGCCCGTTGCGGAGCAACGGGCCTACAGGGAGGCGGCGATGGCCGTGAAGACGCTTTCCCAGTCGCCGGGCCGCGGCTGACGGAAGAGCCGCATCGAGGGATACCACGGGGAGCGGTCGCCCGAATCCATCCAGCGAAAGTCGGGGTTCGCGGCGACCGCCAGCCAGACCGGCACGCCCAGCGCCCCGGCCAGGTGTGGGATCGACGTGTCGCTCGTGACCACGAGATCAAGCCCCTGCATGAGCGCGGCCGTATCCATAAATCCGCCCGCCGTCGTATCGACCTCCGGCCCCGGATCGACGATCGGAAACGCGGGCCGCGTGGCGGGATCGGCCAGCCAGCCCTGCCCCGCCCCCTGCTGCAGGCTCACGAGCGTGACGCCGGGCACAGCCGCCAGCGGCGCGAAGGCCGCCAGTGGCAGCGATCGAAACGCATCGCGGCGATATTTCGGATTGCCCTGCCAGGCGATCCCGATCTTCCGCCCCGGCAGCCGCTCGAGAAACTCACCCCACCGGGCAACGAGCTGCGGATCGGCGGAGAGATACGGCCCGCCATCCGTAAGCCCATCGGCATCGAGGCCGAGCACGTGGGGCAGACTCAAGAGTGACGCGTGGGCGTCGTGCGGCGGCAAGGGCGTGCCCTTCGCGACGAACTCATCCACATACTCGCACCGCGCCAGCAGTGGCACGAGCGCCGCTTGGCACTCGACCACCAGCCGCTGCACCCGCGGCCGGATCGTTCGCGCGAAGCGGATGAACTGCAGTGTGTCACCCAGCCCCTGCTCGGCATGCACGAGCAGCGTGCCCGTGGGGAGCGGCTGCCCCTGCCACTCGGGGCTGTCCCATTGCCGGCGGTCGGCCGCCCGGAGCTTCTTCCGCCACTCCCATTCGGCGAAGCCCCGCCGAAACTCGCCGCGGAGCAGCCAGGCCTGCGAGCGGTTGAAGTGGGCCCAGGCATGCGCGGGGTCGAGGGCAAGAGCCCGCTCGTAGGCCGCGAGGGCACCGGCGGTGTCGCCCGTGACGGCGAGCGACGCCCCGAGTGAATTGTGAAACTCCGCGTCGTTCGGCTGGGCGGCGAGCGCGATCCGGAAATCCTCGAGCGCCTCGGCATGACGGTGCATATTGGCCAGGGCCGCGCCGCGGTTGTGGCGGGCGTCGGCAAAGCCGGGATCGAGCCGCAACGCCTCCTCAAAACACGCGACCGCCTCAGGATCACGCCCCGTATCGGCGAGCAGGATACCGAGGTTGTTGAACGCGGCCGGAAACCGCGGTGCGATCGCCAGGGCCTGACGATATGCCGCCTCCGCCTCGGCGATCGCGCCGGCTTCCTTGAGCGCCACGCCGAGATTCATGCGGGCCCGCGGATCGCCCGGGGCCGCGGCCACCGCCTGCCGAAACGTCTTCACCGCCTCGGCAAACCGGCCCGCCGCATGGGCGGCGATGCCCTGCTGCATCAGCGTCGCCTGCGGCCGCGCGGTATTCCCAGCGGCAGTCGGCGCCGGATCGAGGCCGGCCGGCACCGTGGGCTCCGCGATCTCCTGGCCTGCAAGCGCATCGAGCAGCGGACCGAGGTGCTGCTCGTACCGCTTCCAGCGGGCCACCGACGAAGAATAGATCGGCTTCCGTACCTGCAGGTTGCTCGCCGTCTTCACGCGTCGCTCGAGCGCGTGAAACTCCAGGCAGCGGTCGGACCACAGCAGCCCGACGTGGTCGAGCATCCGCCGCGCCCAGCCTTCGACGTCGGCCACGACCGCCTCGTAGGGCACGTCGAGGATCACCCCCGGCAGCGTGGCATGCCAGTGGGCCATGAGCCGCTCCTTGCCGCGGAGCACGAGGCCAAGGTAACCCAGATCGTTCGTGAAGTTGAGGGCGGCGCCGGTGAAGTTGTGGAAGAGGCACGAGACGGCCGTGTCACGTTCGTCACGGAGCGTGTGGATGATCTTCGCCCGCGGGAAGAGGGCGTGGATCAGGCCGACGTGCAGTAAGTTGATCGTCGTCTTGTCGATGATCCGAGCGGGCCAGTCGGCCGGCGCGGTGGCGGGGCGTGCCGTGGCGGCCGATGCGCGATAGCTGGCGAGCACCTGCTCGGCTGCGGCGGCGAGCTGCGCGGGCGTGAGCCGCGGCATCACGCGGGGGTAGGCCGCGGCATCATCGCCATCGATGCGGCCGCCGCCGAGGGTCATGGCGGCCTGGGCGATTGCATCGGTCTCGCCGGCGCCATGCACCTGCGGATGGCTCGCGAGAATCTGCTCGACGAGCGTCGTGCCGCTGCGGGGCATCCCCACGACGAATACGGGCACGTCGCTGCCGAGGCCCGATGAGACTGCGGCCCCCACGCCGGGAAACGCCGCGATCAGAGCGTCCATGAGTCGGGCATGCTGGTCGCGAACAAAGCCGCGGCCAGCGCGGCGGTCGAGGGCCCGCCGCAGGCCCCCCGACGTGATCGCGTGGCGGATGGCGGGGTCGTGTTCGCCGCGGCGGTCGCGGGCCGCGGCGGCGGCCATGTGCAGCAGCTGACGGGCCTCGCCGGTGACCGTGGGCTGGGCGAGCAGGCCGTCGATCATCGCGACCGCCGCGTCGTCGAGCGTGTAGTCGGTGATCGTGGAGAGCGCGTAGAGCGCCGCCATGTTGTGGGGATCGCGGTCGAGCACCTCCAGGAATCGCGCTACGCCTTCTTTCACGCGACCGATCGCCACGAGGTTGTTGCCGAGGTTGTGGACCGCGGGAAGGTAGCGCGGGTTGAGAGCGAGCGCGGCCTCGAGGTGCGGCGTGGCCTCGCCTTCGCGGCCCAGCTCCTTGAGCGCGAGGGCGAGGTTGTTGCGAGCCTCTGGTGACCGCGGAGCCAGCTGCACGGCACGTTCGAGTAGCGGCACGGCCTCCGCGGCGCGGCCGCTCGTGACGAGCAGGTCGCCGAGGTTGACGAGCAGGCCGGGGTCGTTGGGCGCCGTGACGAGGCCGCGGCGCAGGAGCGGTTCGCCTTCGAGCTGGCGGCCGAGCCGCTTGAGGAGCACCGAGGCGTTGTTGAGGAGATCGGCGTGGTCGGGGGCGAGCGCGAGGCCCGCGCGAAATACCGACTCGGCCTCGGTGAGCCGGCCCAGCTCCATGAGCACGAGGCCGAGGCTGTTGGCAACGTCGAACGAGCCGGGGGCGGCAGCGAGGGCCTGGCGGAGCACCTGCTCCGCCTCGGCGCGGCGGCCGAGTTCCTTGAGCACGAGCCCCAGGTTGTTGAGCGTGGCGGAGTGGGTGGGATCGAGACGAGCCGCGGTCTCGAGTGGCGCGACGGCCTCGGCGAACCGCCCGGCCTGCGCGAGCTGCACGCCCTCGCGCCGCAGGGTCTGCAGCTGGGCGGCGTCGGCGCGTGGGGCGGGCTTGGTCACGGCCACAAGCCTACCGTGCCCGACGGAACCGCCCGACAACGTCCGCGCCGTAGTCCGCACACTCCGTGTGCGGCCCACGGCGGAAACACCGCAGGCCCGGGCTATTCGAGAAGGGGCGCGCGGACGTCTGGCGGTGAAGGACGGGCCTGTGGCTTTCATACCGCTGGCCACATGCGGAGCATGTGGACTACGGCGCAGGCGGATGCAGTGAGTAGTTCCGGCGAGCGACCCCGGATTACGGCGTCGGAATCTCGATCGGCGAGAACGTGGTCGGCGTGCCGCCGATGGCGTTCACCGCCCGCACGCCGACGCTGTAGCCCGGAGGCCCGGCCACGAACGGGCTCCCGAGCGAATCGACCGTCAGGGCGATGTTCGTGCCCGGCCCCTGGGACGGCGTGTTGAACCGCCGCCAGTTGGTGCCGCCGTTCGTCGTGTACTCGTAGTAGACGACCGGCAGGCCGCCGTCGCTCGACGGAGCCTCGAACGACACGTTGATGCCGTCCGGGCCGGTCGTCGGCGACGCCGAGAAGTTCTGCGGCGCCGTCGGAGCGGTGTAGGTCTGCGGCCCCGGGGGCGTCGGCACCGGCACCGTCTGGCGATTCGGCACGACCTTCACATAGCGGCCGGTGGTCAGAATGCCGGTCGCCGGCAGCGACGGGAACGAGGTCAGCGACGTCGTGTCGTTGTAGAACGTGCCGCTCACGCCGGCGACGGCCGCCTGGAACAGGCTGTTGCTGTTGAGGTACAGCAGCCGACCAGCCACGTTGATCGACACCGGGACCACGGTGGACACGGAGTTGCCGTTGTCGAGCGTGACCTCGTACGACCCGACCGTGCCGCCGATCGTGATCCGATCGACGTTGCCGCCGAAGTTCAGGTTGGCGACGAGATCCTGGAGCACCCGCAGGTTGCCCTGGAAGTTGCCGTTGAAGGACAGGTTGTCGGTGGCGAACCGGTCGACGTAGAACCGGGCAGCCTTGCCAGCCCCGCCGCCGATCAGCGTGACGTTCTGGTAATTCGGCGCCGCGTCGAACTCGACGACGTTCACGATGCCGTCAAACCGCCCGCCGATCCCGAAGTTCGCCTCACCGGTGTCCTGCCAGTCGGTCACCCGCTGGGCCACGATCCGCGAGGCCTGCGACACGTTGCCGCCGACAAAGAACCGCAGGTCGCGGCTCGTCGTGCCAGCGTCGAAGTTACCGGCGACGTCGATCAGCGTGTCTTCGCCCGAGGAGAACGAGCTGCCCTTGAGCACGGAGCCGCCGACGTTGAGCCGGATGTCGCTCGAGGCCGACTGGGCAACGCCCCGCCAGTTGCGGCCGATATCGAGCGTAAGGTCGTCGTCACCGATCACCGTGTTGGAGAGGGCGTCGCGGCCGACGGTCAGCTCGACCTCGTCACCCGTGACGACCTTGTTTTTGAGGAAGTCGCCCCCCACGTCGATCGTGACGTCACTCGACGTTGACGTGAACAGCGACGACGTCACGTTGCCCGCCACGCCGACCGAGATGTCGCTCCCGGCCTGCAGGTTGCTACCCGACAGGCTGCCGCCAACGACGAGCTCGAGGTCGTACTCGTAGCCGACGTTGAAGCTGCTGTTCGTGACGCTGCCGGCCACGTCGATCGACATGTCGTCCGAAGCGGTGAAGAACCGCGAGTTCCGGATGCTGCCGGCGACGTCGAGGGTTTGCGCGCTGTCGGCCGACAGCGAGGAGTTCACGATGCTGCCGCCGACGGCGAGACTGATGTCGGACGACGCCGCGATCGTGGCTCCGGTGACATCGCCGCCGATGAGGCCGCTCAGGTCACCACCGTTCGCCAGGGCTCCGGCGAAGTTCCTGGCGACAAGGAGCGAGACATCGTTGCCAGCCGCGATCGTGGCCCCCTTCAAAACGCTACCGCCCACGCTGAACGAGATGTCGTCCGCGCCATTGACGCGGGCCGTCGCGGCGAGGTTACCGCTCACGAACAACGCGATATCGCCGTCGTTCGTTGCATCGCCACTCGTGGCATTGATCGAGCCCGCGAAGTTGCCGTTCACCAGCACGCCTCGCTGGCCCACGAACGGCACAACGGCGGTCTGACCAACCCACGAATCGGCGTTCAGAACCGCATTCGGGCCGACGCCACGGGCGAAGACCCAACTGCCGGTCGCCGGACCGCCGAGGTTCACGACGCCGTCGAACGGCTGGTTCACCACGACGCCCGCCCCGAACGGCGCCGGGCCGCCAGTGAGCTGGAACTTGGAGTTCTTCGAGGTCGTCCGGTTCTGCGGGCCGACATAGACCAGGCTCTCGGGCGTGGCGAACTCGACGAACATCCGGCCATCGACGGAGGCCGAGTTCTTCGTGCCGAGCAGCACAGTCGCTGCGAGCTCTTTGCGGATGCCGATCGTCGAGTAGGCGAGCAGGCCGTCGGTAAGCAGGATGCCGACGTTCGGGAAGACAGAGCCGAAGACATCCGCGTCGGCCCCCTCGACCACGTCGACGAAGAGCCCGCCGCCGTCCTTGAGATTCAGATTCGAGAAGTTCACGCCGACGAACTGGGTCAGCCGGAACTCGGGCCGGATCGCCTCGGCGAGCGTGAGGGCGCCCGCGGTCGTGCCAGCGGCGGTCGGGCCGGCGAGCGTGATCGTGGTGCGGTTCGTGTTCGCGTCGAACGCGATCGCCTCCACCGTGGAGAACGTCGGGCTGCCGATGGTCGTGTTGGAGAGCAGCGGCGTCGCAGTGACCAGCGTGCCGACCGGGAAGACGGTCGTCTGGTCGCCCTCGAGCTCCATCGTGGCGCTGCCCGGCGTCGTCTGCGTGAAGCCGATCGGCGCGAGCGAGCCGGCGATCGGGCCAGCGGTGTAATTGGCAGCGACTTCGGACGGCGTCAGGACGCGATCGTAGATCGCGAACTGGTCCATCGAGCCGATGAAGCCGGGGTCGCTGCTGTACTGCGACCGGCCGAGGAAGTTGTAGAGCGCCTCGAGGCCCGAGAGATTGATCGAGTCGAGCGCGATCGATCCCACCGACGTGCCGTCGACGTAGAAGATCATCGTGTCGGAGGCATCATCGACCGTGACCGTGGCGAGATGTTGGTTGCCGTCTTTCAGGGAAGCCCCGAAGAGTTCCTTCTCGCCCGTGTAGCCGGTCTGAGCGATGGCCACCTGGCTGCTGCTACCGTCGAACGGCGTGAACAGCAGGTAGTTCGAGTCGCCCGAGCCGAAATCGAACCCGCGACCAAACGCTGACATCGTGTTCGACGCCGTGAACCACAGCTCGAACGTGGCGGCAGTCGTGCCGTCGGGCAGCACGCCGTCGGGCATCTGCATGTACTGGACGTTCGCCCCGGTGGCACCGGAGTTGTCGGCGAGCACGAGCTGGCCGTTGGAGACCGTGGCACCGTTGAAGAGCGTGCCGTCGGCACCGCCGACGAGGTCGCTCACCGTGTTGCCGCTGACGGTGCCGTCGTTGAACGTATAGAGGTGGATCGCGGAGGTCTCAATCTCCTGCGGGGCGGCCGTGAGCGTGAGCGGGCCGCGGACGGTGTTGATGCCGCGGATCACGTTCGAGGTCGTGATCTTGCCCATCTGGATCACGCCGTCTGACGAATAGGGGACGGGATTGGCGAGCGTGACTGACGCGGTGAACGTCATCTGGAAGTCGGGGCTCGCGTCGATGATCTCGATCGTCTGGATGTCATTGCCGTCGAGAATGCCCGCACCACCGTTGAAGACCACCGTGCCCTTCGTGCCTTCGATGCTCACCGTGACGAAGTCGCCGAGGTTCGACACGCCGGTCGGGGCGTCGAAGTAGCTGCCGACCGTCGTGCCGCCGATCGAGAGCGGCGATGCAATCGTCAGCGCCAGGCGGCTCTCCAGTTGGTCGATCGCGAGACGCAGGCGGCGATCCTGGTCGCGGCGGGCCTTCTTCGAACCAGGCTTCCGACGCAGACCACGGGCGAGCGAACCGGCGCGATCGAACAGCGAGACCATGTGGACGTCCTCGTAAGGGGTGGCAGTGAATGGACGGTTGGGTTGAACGAACGTGTGCGATGCCAGCGGTCAGACGACCGCCAGGACCGGGCCGACAGTCACGTATTTCCCGGCCGTGAGGGTGCCGGTGGTGCGCAGGCCGCCGTCGAGGAAGTTGCCCGTCCGCTTGCCCGATCCGGTCGGCTGGAACCAGCTGTTGGCATTGAGGGAGAGCAGCGTGCCGCCGACCGTGATGTCGGAGAGCACCTGCCCGCCGATCGTGATCCGGTCGAGGTTGCCGACGAACTGGAGGTCGGCCACGAGATCCTGCATCACCCGCACGTTGCCCTGGAAGCTGCCGCCGAACACGATCGTGTCGGTCTCGAACCGGCCGACGTAGAACCGGGCCGCCTTCCCGGCGCCGCCGCCGAGGATCGTCACGGTGATGTCGCTCGGGGAGGCGTCGAACACGCCCACGTTCACGATGCCGTCGAGCCGGCCGCCGATGAAGAAGTTCGGCTGGGGCGTGAAGGCAGTGAAATCCACCTGCCACTCACGGACGCTGCCGGCCACGATCCGTGAATCCTTGGCCACGTTGCCTTGGACGCGGAACTGGAGGGCATCGGCGTTGACGACGCCGTCGAACGTGCGAGCCACGTTCACCGCGGCGTTGCCACCGGTGACGAGCGAGCTGCCCTTCTGCACCGCGCCGCCCACGTCGAGGGACACGTTCGCATAGGCGCCCTGGATCGAGCCCTGGAAGTTGCGGCCGATCGTGTACTGCCGATCCCCGCGGTTGGACACCCGGCTCGCGAACCGCACGCCGCGGGCGTCGCGGGCGACGTTCACGATCGCGTCAGCTCTGGCGCTCCGACCGACGACCTCGCTATTGAGCAGATCGCCGCCCACGTCGAACTGGAGGTCGGGGTCCGAACCGTTCAATCTTCCGTAGTACACCTGCGACTTGGAGACCGTGCCGTCCACGTCGAGCGTCATGTTGTCGTACGCATCCACGAGCGACGAGGCCAGGGTGCCCTTGACGGCCAGCGACACCGCGTTTTCTGCACTCTTGAACTCCGAACCTGACACGCTGCCGTTGATGCGGCTGCGAATGTCGTAGTCTGAAATCAGCCGGGAGTTCACGACGTTGCCCCCGATATCCAGCTCGACGGCGTCGGTGCCTGCCCTGAGCGTGGAGTTGGAGACGTTCCCGCCGACGGTGCCGGACACGCCGTACATGCCGGAGAGCGTCGAGTTGGTGATCGAGCCCGTGACCGCGAGTTCCACGGAGCTCCCCCCGGTCATCACGGCGCCGGCCACGTTGCCGCCGACCGTCGCGCGGACTGTGTCCGCCGAGACACGGCCCGCGAAGGTCCGGGCCACGTCGAGCGACGTGATTTCTTCGGAATTGATTTCCGCACCGGCCTCGACGCTCTGGGCGTCGAGCATCATGGCGCCGCCCGCGTTGATCCGGGCCGTGCCCTTCACCGCACCGCCGACCGTGAGCGAGACGACGCCGTTGGTCGCGTTGAGCGTGCCGGCGAAGCCGCGGCGGGCGACCACGCCGTCGGTGTCCACCGGCGCGTTCGCGGAGCGGCCGTCCCACTTGGCCGCCTTCAGGACCGCCGACGGGGCGACGTCCCCCTCGAAAAGCCACGTGCCGCGGGCCGGGCTCTGCAGGTTGACGGTGCCCGCGAACGGGCCACGGAAGGCGACGCCCGCATCGAACGGCCCCTCGCCGCCGAGGATCTCGAGCTTCGAGTTGGCCCCGGTGCTGCCCGCGTTGTTGACGAAGATGCGGCTGTCGCCAGTGGCGCTCTCAATCAGGAGCCGGCCGTCGGCCGTGCCGTTGTTCTCGGCGCCCAAGACCACGATCGCGTCGAGCTCTTCACGAATCGCGATCGTCGAGTAGGGGCTGAAGCCCGTCGTGAGCAGGATACCGACGTTGTCCACGCCACCGGTCACGCGATCGACGAACAGGCCGCCCCCCTTCGAGAAGTCCAC
>JBJTIE010000279.1:0-21012 GCA_046094845.1 Planctomycetaceae bacterium
TGCGTCGCCTCGGCGATCCGATCGACGGTATGCGGCGCCTTGGGCGCCGTGGCCATGTAGGTGACGGCCCGTAGGGCGTATTCGACGGTCTGGGACAGCATGACAGTGCCTCGTATCGGCAGGGCGTGATCGCCGCCTGCACAAATAAGACGCTCCTGTCCTGAATATGTCAACCGCGGCCGGTTTTCCCGAGAAATCCGCGATCTACAAGCAGCGACTCGTAGGCGCTCCCGTGCAGCAACCGGGTCGCCAGGGGCGTCGCCATGAGCGTGGTCACGATCGCCATCAGCACGAGCATGCAATAGACCGCCGGCGGAATGACGCCGAGATCCATCCCCACGTTGATCACGATCAGCTCCATCAGCGCCCGCGTGTTCATGAGCACGCCCACACACGCCGCCTCGCCCGCCGGCAGGCCGCCGAGCCGGGCTGCCAGGCCGCAACCTCCCCACTTCCCTACCACGGCGACGGCCAGCACCGCGGCACACCAGCCCCAGGCCTCGAGGCTGCCGAGCGAGCCGAGGTTGGTGCGCAGGCCGGTGTAGGTGAAGAAGATCGGCAGGAAGAACGCGGTCACAAAGTCCGAGAGCTGGCTCGCAAAGGCCTCGCGCACCCGCGGCGAGCCTGAAAGGGCCGCCCCCAGGAGAAACGCGCCGAAGATCGCGAAGATGCCGATCAGGCTCGTCGCGTAGGCCGCCACGAGTAGCAACGCCAGCGTGACCGACAGCATCCCGAGCGGCAGCCGGCCGTCAGCCCCTACGCTCCGCTCCAGCCGCGGGAGGAGCAGCGGCCGCACGATGACGAGCATCGCCGCGGCCATACCGAGCGTGGCCACAACCATGCTCGCCACGTTCGTCAGTTCGAACTGGCCGACCGCGATCGCCGACACGGCGGCCAGGAGCGTCCACCCCACGGCGTCGTCGCATGCCGCCGACGCGATCACGGTGGCCCCGAGCGGCGTGTGCTGCATCCCCATCTCGATCAAGATCCGACCCAGGATCGGAATCGCCGTGATCGACATCGCCGTGCCCAGGAAGAGGGCGAAGGCCCGCGTGTCGATCACGGCCTCGGCGCCGAGCGATTCCAACCGTGGAGCCATGAGGGCGGCAAGCCCGAGCCCGAGCGTGAACGGCGCCACGATTCCGGCCAGCGATACGGCCGCCGCCAGCCGCCCCTGCCGCCGGATATGGGAGAAGTCGAACTCGATCCCCACGAGAAAGAGCAACAGGATCAGCCCGATCTGGCTGAAGCCGGTGAGGGCTGCTTCCAGCTGCCCGCCGGTGGCACCGCCGCTGAAGATCGCCGCGGAGAGGCCCGGGGCGAGGGTGCCGAATGCCGAAGGCCCCAGCAGCAATCCCGCCACGATCTCCCCCACCACGCTCGGCTGCCGCAACCACCGGGCGACGATCGCCCCGGCCCGGGCGGCGAGGATGATCACGACGAGTTGCACGAGCAGTGGCCGCAACGCCCCCTCACGGCCGGCCGCCAGGAGGAGCGGCATGCAGGTTGCGGCATCCATCGCGAGTGAATTCCTGTGGCCTCGAAGGGGAACCGCCGCCTATAACGGTGCGTAGCAACGATAGCTGCCGCACCACCACTGTGCGAGGCTGTGATGTTTGCCGCCCATGAACCATCCGACATCGAGCGGTTCTTCCGTGGGCTCACGGAATACGCCTTCCATTCCCGGCTGGGCGTCGTCGATCCGCCGCTGGTTGACTACGTGGCGGTCCTGCTCGTGCGATTCCTTCGGCACGACGCCCTGACACCGCCACCCACCGGCGACGCAGGCCCACCCGACGTGGCCCGCCGGCTCGTCGCGGCCCGCGAGCATGAGATCCAACACGAGGCCCAGGAGGCGCTGGTCGAGTATCGCCACATCGGCGACGCCACGCTCTTCTGGAGCGGCCTCTATCCGGAGGCGGTCGCCCGGCGGCCCGACCACCTGCTCGACTTCCGCGCGGCGGGCAGGCGGGCCTACTGGCTGGCGAGCACGCTCGAGCCCGACGACGCCGCCGAGGAGCGGCTGCTTTTCGAGCGGCTCAGCCACGACTACGACCTGTGCGTCGAGGGCCTCGGCGAAGTCCGCCGCGCCTGGGGCGACGCTGCGTGAGCGGCGTTGAACCGTGGTCACTCGACGAGTTGCGCGGTCCACGCGGGATGGAAGCCGGCCGCATCGACGGGGATGCCGGCCGTGACGACGGCCGCGACGAGGCGTGACGCGGGAAGAGTGGCGGGCTCGAACATGGCCTCGACATGATCGAGATCGACGGCTCGTGCCTCGACGGCCAGGCCCTGGACTGATCGCACGGTATCTTCGGCGCGGCCGCGGGAAGTGATCCGGGAGCGGAAGCGTCGGTCGCCGCCGAAGGCCGCCGGATCGGCGGGGCCTTCGGCCACGAGCCGCCCCTCGCGGAGCACGGCGAGGTGCGTGAAGCAGGCCGGCACGTCGCCGTCATCGACCGCAGCGAGCACCGTTCGCCCCATCAGGTGGGCGTCGGCCACGAGCTGCTCCAGTTCCCGCCGCTCGACCGGATCGAGACCGCCGAATGGGCCGTCGAAGAGCAATACGTGTGGATCATGCACGAGCGCCCGGGCGACCAGGAGCCGTTTGGCGTGGCCGTCGGCGAGCGCCTCGAGCGGCTCGTGTGCCCGGTGATCGAGGCCGGCGAGCGCGAGCGCCTGATCGATCGCCGCCCGGAGCGGCTCGCCCCGCAGCCCCCCTTCGGCGGCCCAGAGTTCGACGAACTCGTCCACGCGAACGCCCGGCCACACAGGCAGCCGGGCCGGCACGTAGCCGATCGCCCGCCGCACGGCATCCGGCTCCCGCCGCGCCGACCGCCCGTCCACGACGATGTCGCCGGCGTGCAGCGGCAGGATGCACGCGGCGGCGGCGAGCGTCGCCGACTTGCCGGCGCCGCTGCGGCCAATCAGGGCCGTCGATTGTCCGGGCAGCACTCGGAGCGAAAGCTCCTCCACGACGACATGCCCAGCCCGGGCGACGGTCGCACGGTCGAACCGGATCATGAGGGCACCGCTCCGGGGTCAACGGCCGATGAGCCGCGCGGCCGTCATCGCGATCGACACGAGCATGCCCTTCGCCTTGTTGAGCGTCTCCTCGAACTCCTTCTCGGGCACGCTGTCGGCCACGATCCCGGCACCCGACTGCACGTAGGCCTTGCCCCCCGCCACCACGATCGTCCGCAGGGCGATGCAGGTGTCCATCGCGCCGCTGAAATCGATGTAGCCGACGGCTCCGGCATACGGCCCGCGGCGGACCGGCTCCAGCTCGTCGATGATCTCCATCGCCCGGATCTTGGGGGCGCCCGAGACGGTGCCGGCGGGGAGGCAGGCCCGCAGGGCGTCGAACGCCGTGAGCCCCGGTCGCAGCCGGCCCGTCACGTTGCTCGTGAGGTGCATCACGTGGCTGTACCGCTCGATCGTCATCACGTCGGAGAGCTCCACCGAGCCGATCGCCGCCACGCGGCCCACGTCGTTGCGGCCGAGATCGATGAGCATCACGTGCTCGGCCCGCTCCTTGGGATCGGCGAGCAGATCCTCCGCGAGGGCCCGATCCTCCTCGGGCGTCGCCCCGCGCTTCCGGGTGCCGGCCAGCGGCCGCACGGTCACTCGGCCATCCACCGCCCGCACCATGATCTCGGGCGAGCTGCCCACGAGCGTGTAGGCCGGCGTACGAAGATAAAACATGAACGGGCTCGGATTCACCACCCGCAGCGTGCGGTAGATCTCCAGGGCCGGCCCCGTGAACGGCACCTCCATGCGGCGGCTCAACACCACCTGAAAGATGTCGCCGGCGCGGATGTATTCGATCGACCTGTCCACCGCGGCGAGAAACGCCTCGCGGCTGAATCGCGACGCGATCGGCAGCGGTGCCGGCTCGGCGTAGGGATCGGGCCGCGGCCCGATGTCGGCCGGCGGCGGCCAGTCCGACGGCGCCGAGAGCCGGGCGATCGTGGCGTCGATCCGCCGGCAGGCCTCGTCGTAGGCGCGGGCGACGCCGGCGGGCGACTCGTCGTCGATCCGGGCGAGCACGACCACGTCGATCGCCTTCGTCACGTTGTCGAACACGACCATCCGGTCGTAGAAGGCGAACGACAGGTCGGGCAGGCCGAGGTCGTCGGCGGGCGGGTTGGGCAGCCGCTCGACATACCGCACGCTGTCGTAGGCCGCGCAGCCCACCACGCCGCTCGTGAACGGCGGCAGTTCCGGAAGGTGAGCCGGCCGGAAGGCGGCCATCCGCCGCTCGAGCTCGGCCAAGGGATCCGGGCACGAAAGCCGCTCGGTGCCGTCGCGGCCGATCACCTCGACGGCCGTGCCGCGGGCCTCGAGTCGGAGAAACGGATCCGCCGCCAGAAAGCTGTAGCGGCCCACGTTCTCACCGCCGACCACGCTCTCGAACAGGCAGGCGGCCTCGCCGGCATCGAGCCGGGCGAAGGCCGACAGCGGTGTCAGGCTGTCGGCGAACAGGCGGCGGTAGACGGGAACCAGGCGGCTTGTCCGCGCCAGTTCGGCGAACCGCGGCCTCTCCGGAAGATGCGACATGACGCAGAGACTACCGGTGAATCGAGAGGCCAACAACACGCGGCCGTGCCGCCCGCCCGCGGCATCCCCCGCGATGCCGCGAACCCGCTATCATTGGGTGGGAATCACGAGGACGTCATGAAGTGCCAACAGTGCGACAAGCCGGCGGTGTTCCACATCACGGAACTGGAATCGGGCGAGGTCAGCGAGCTCCATCTCTGTGAGGACCACGCACGGGTCTACCTGAACCAGTCCGAGGCAGCGGGGGGCCCCCAGGAGACGAAGCCCAAGGGGGGCGGCCTGACCGCTCCGCTGGGCGTGGGCCAGACGGCCGACGAACTGGCGGCCCTCGACCAGAAGGCGTGCGACGTGTGCGGCATCACGTTCTTCGAGTTCCGCAACCAGGGCCGCCTCGGCTGCCCGCATGATTACGTCCACTTCGAAAAGGAACTCGAGCCCCTGATCGCCAACATCCACGGCGCCACGCAGCACACCGGCCGTCACCCCTCGCGGCCGACCGTGGCGGGCGAGCCGCTGCCCGAGGGCACCGAGTCGCTCACGGCCGTGATCGGCATGCGAACCGGCATGAAGGAGGCGATCGAGTGTGAAGACTACGAACGGGCAAAGGAGTTGCGGGATCGCATTCGCGACACCGAGCAGCGTTGGCTGGATCGCCCGACCGAATGATGTCCACCCCGCCGCGTTCGCCGGCATCACCCGCACGATGGATCCGTCTCTTCCGATGAATCTCGAAACCCTCACCACCAACGTCGGCGAATGGCTCCGCGGCACGGGGCCGGAATCCGACATCGTCATGAGCAGCCGCGTGCGACTGGCCCGCAACCTGGCCCAGTATCCGTTCGTCAGCCGCGCCTCGGAGCAGGATCGCGCCGAGATCGAGAAGTTCCTCCGGGAGCGGATCGCCATGGTGCCGACCGGCAAGGAGCTGCAATACATCGACGTCGGCCACCTGGAGGAGGTGGATCGGCAGTTTCTCGTCGAACGACAGCTGATCAGCCGCGAACTCGCCGAGGCCCAGGGCGCCCGGAGCGTGGCGATCGACCGCCGCGAACAGGTGAGCCTCATGATCAACGAGGAGGACCACCTGCGGATCCAGTGCATGCACAGCGGCCTCGACCTTCAGGGCGTGTGGAACCAGATCCGGGTCGTGGACGACCAGATCGAGCGGGCCGTCCCCTACGCCTTCCACCCCCGCTGGGGCTACCTCACCGCCTGCCCGACCAACGTGGGCACCGGCATCCGCGTAAGCGTGATGCTTCACCTGCCGGCCCTCGTGATCACGCGGCAGATCGACAAGGTGTTTCGCAGCCTGCACAAGATCTCGCTGGCCGTCCGCGGCCTCTACGGCGAGGGCTCGCAGGCCATGGGCGACTTCTACCAGATCTCCAACCAGACCACCCTGGGCAAGACCGAGGAGGAACTGCTGGAGCAGGTGGGCGACGTGGTGCCCGTGCTCATCGACTACGAGCGGCGGGCCCGTGAGTTCCTCGTGCGGGAGACCCAGCAGAACGTCCACGACCAGGTCAGCCGGGCCTACGGCATCCTGCGGACGGCGCAGACGATCACCGCCGAGGAGACGATGCAGCTCCTCTCGCGGGTGCGGATGGGCGTGCTCCTGGGCCTCATCGGCGACGTGGACATCGCCGCCATCAACGTGCTGCTCGTCCGCACGCAACCGGCCCACCTCCAGAAGCTCCGCGGCCTCGAGCTCGACACGAAGGACCGCAACATCGAGCGGGCCCGCTACCTCCGCCAGCACTTCGAGGGCAACGGCCCGAAGGCAAGCGCGAACTGACGCCCGCCCCGTAGTCCGCACACTCCGTGTGCGGCCCACGGTACGAACTCCGCAGGCCCGAGCTATTCCTCAGCAGGTCGACCTCCTACGGTGAGAGTTCGGGGCTGCCCATGCCCCGTCGCCGGACGCTCGCTTCGGGCATCCCTGCCCTTCGCTCGCTCGGTGGCGGCTGCGCTCTCGGCATCCTGCCTTCGCTTGCCGCCACACGCCGGCTCTCGGGGCATGGGCAGCCCCTCACGGCGTTTTGGTTTGCACCCGCAGGGCTGACCTACGTCGCCAGCTTCCGCCGGAGTTCGGCGACGACCGGGGCGGGCACGAACCGCAGAAGGGCCTCGTCGTCGGCCAGCGGTGTGATCTGCTTCAGGAGCGACGACGAGATGTGGGAGTAGGCGGCGTCGGACATCAGGAACACCGTCTCGACGGATGGATCGAGCTTGCGGTTGGCGAGCGTCATCGTGAACTCGGCCTCGATGTCGGTGAGCGACCGCACGCCGCGGAGCAGCACGCTCGCCCCCTGCTCCCGCACGAACGCCACGGAGAGGCCGCTGAAGAGTTCCACCTGCACGTTGGGCAGCCGGGCCACGCTCGCCTGCACGAGCCGCACCCGCTCCTCCAGCGAAAACAGCGGATGCTTGTCAGGATTGATGCCCACGCCCACGACGATCCGGTCGAAGATCCGGCTCGCCCGCTCGATCACGTCGAGGTGGCCGAGCGTGATGGGATCGAACGACCCGGTGTAGACGGCGGTGCGGGGAGTGGTCGGTGGCGTCACGGTGGCCCTTTCGCGTCAGGATCGGTATGGTACGCGGGCAGCGGTATCGACGAAACCGGTGACGTCGGCACACCGCGAGTCCCGGGTGGAGGCCCCCACACGTGTCCAAACTCCTTGGCTTCGGCGGCATGGTGATCGCGGGCCTGATCGCGATCCTGTTCGTGGCCGACCTCGCGGTCGGCATCCCGTTCGAGCGCGCCAGCCTCGCGGTCGACGTGGGCTTCATCCTGGCCAGCCTGATCGTGGCCTATTTGAGCTGGTCGATCGTGGAGCGGCCCCGGGCCGGGTGAGCGGCCGCGTCGAGCGACTGCCGCGATCACGCCGCCCGGAGCACCGATCCACTGAACGGCTGCCGCTGCCGCCGTTCCACGATCGCCGGCAGGTCGGCGAGCGTGGCCGCCACCACGCCCCCCCGCGCGTGCCGCGGCTGCGCCCACTCGATCCAGCGATCCACGCGGGGACTCATCGCCCCCCGGCCGCCCGGCACGACCGTGCGATCCACGAGCACGTGCAGCCCGCCGGGCCGGGCCGCCGGCAATGACGAGAACCTCGGCAGCCAGGCCCGCAGGCCCGTGGGCCGGCGGCGGATCGACTCCACCTCCCATAGCCCCCAGGCCAGATTGCGGCAGGGCCAGCCCTGCGGTGCCGGCCGGCGGCTGCCGCGGTCCGTGTCGGTGAGCGCATCGACGAGCACGACGCGGATGCCGGACTCCGCGAGCAATTCACGATGCTCCAGCGGGGCGCGGCGGAGCACGGCGGCTTCGATGCCGGGAACGGCCCCTCGCGCCCGCGCGATCGCGGACCGCAGCTTCTGCCGCGAGGCGAACCATTCGGGCGCAAGTTCGATCGCGATGTCGGATCGCTCGGGGGCGAAGCCACCGCGGACCACCGTCTCGACACTGCCGATCCATGTGATCGGAACAGCCGGTGTCGCGGGCACGACTGCCGGCCGATGTGCCGTCGCGGTGCTGCGATCCGGCGGCGGCAGCGCCGCGCAGATGAGGACCGTGGCCGGTGCGACCGATTTCGTCATCATGTTCCCCCGATCCGGCAGCGAGAGCCGCAAATTCCCGCCGGCCTTCGCCCGCCGGCACCTCGCTCATCATCCCTCGATCGCCCTCTGTATCGACCCGGGGCCCGCGACACTGGAGCCCGGGCCTGCCGGGAACGAATCGGCGGCAGAACCGGTCGCGCCGGGAGGTCAGCCGGGGGGCTGCGGCGACTCTACCGGAGGGGCGATCCCTGCATGCCCCGCGGCCTCGCCACCGATGATCGCCGCCACGAGGCCGGCGGCCGTCGCTTCCACGGCCTCCACCGCCACGGGAATGCCCGCCCGGTGCAGCGCCGCCGAGGTGATCTGGCTCAAGCTCGCCACCTGCCAGCGATGCAACCGGTCGCGAAACACCCGCACGGCCGCCTCGGCGATGGCCGAGCTCGTGATCGTGATCCAACGGACGCCGGCTCGATCGACTGCGTCCAGCGTCGCGGGATCGATCTGATCGACGGGCACGGTGCGGTAGGCCGCGACCTCGTCCACCGCGTGGCCACGGGACACCAGTTCCATCCGCAGCACGTCGCGGCCTCGATCCGCCCGCACGAGCAGGAACCGGCCGCCGGCCGGCGCACCGGCGAACGCCGCGACGAGCCCCTCGGAGCTGTAGGTGTCGGGGGCGAGATCGACGTGCAGGCCAACGCGGTCCAGTTCGCGGCGGGTCGCCGGGCCGATGGCCGCCAGGCGGGCCGTGCCGAGGGCCCGCGCGTCGCGGCCCGCCTGTCGCAGCCGCTCCACGAACGCCCGCACGCCGTTCGCGCTGGCGAACACGATCCAGTCGTAGGTGTCGGCGCGAGCGATCGCCGCGTCGAGCGGTCCCCACGAGTCCGGCGGCTCGATCCGGACGAGCGGCACGTGCAGGCACGTGCCGCCGGCCGCGGCGACGAGCGCCGCGAGCTCGTCGCCCTGCCCCGCCGGCCGGGTGACGAGCACGCAGCCCCCGGCGAGCGGCCCGCGGGGGGTGAGTGGCTGGGCGGTTTCGCCCACGATGACGACGGCCGGCGGCTTCCAGCCGTTCCGGACCGCATCGGTGGCGCAGCGGTCGAGCGTCGTGAACGCGATCTGCTGATCGGGCCACGCGCAGCGACTGACCACGGTGACCGGCGTATCGCCCGGCTTGCCGGCTGCGAGCAGATCGGCCGACCAGCCGGCGAGCTGTTCGACGCCCATGTAGACGACGAGCGTGCCGGGCACCGCCGCGAGCGTGCGAAAATCGATGCCGGCCGCCTTGTCGTCCGCCGCGTGACCGGTCACGATCGTGAGGCTCGATGCCGCCGAGCGACTCGTGAGTGGCACGCCCGCCGCGGCAGCCGCGGCCAGCGCGGCGGTGACCCCGGGCACGAACTCGACGACGACGCCCGCCTCCCGCAGCGGCTCGAGTTCCTCGACCAGCCGCGCGAAGACGCTCGGATCGCCCCCCTTGAGC
This sequence comes from Planctomycetaceae bacterium, assembly GCA_046094845.1. Classification (GTDB taxonomy): domain Bacteria; phylum Planctomycetota; class Planctomycetia; order Pirellulales; family UBA1268; genus QWPN01. The sequence continues at coordinate 9,605 of JBJTIE010000279.1, forward strand.
CGCACGACCGTTTTGCCCTCGCGGGCCTGCCGCGCGAGCAACTGCCCCGCCACCTCCCCGGGATCCGCATCACCGCAGGCGTCACTGCCGCGCGGCACGGGCAGCCGCTCGGCGGCCGGAGTCGCGAGGTCGAGGATGGCCTGCGGCACGAGCTGGTCGTGGACCACCACGTCGGCCGTCCGCAGGGTTTCCAGCGCGCGGATCGTGAGCAGATCCGGGGCCCCGGGGCCGGCCCCGACGAACACGACCCGTCCGGCGGACTGCACGAGGCGGCTGGACGTGGCGGGGGCGGGCATAGGCACGATCAAACGGGGCCGATGGTCGGTGGTCCGGTCTTTCAGGGGCCGGTGTTTCTGGCACACGCGGGGGCTACTACACTCTGGGGCGAGGGTCCACTCGGGCTCTTACCGGAGCTGATCGACCAGTATCGTCAACAACCATGCCGAACGAGTCTACAGGGGCGGCTCCCGCCCCGGTCGATCCCCACGCCTCCGCATCCGCCTCCCAGCTCTCTCCGGTGGAGCGGGCCCGGCTGCAGCAGTGCTTCAATCGCGGCACGCAAAATGCGCCGACGAATCTCGACTATGCGATCGAGATGTACACGATCTGCGTGATCGGCGACCCGGGCAACGCGGTCTACCTCCAGGCCCTGCTCGGCGTGCTCCGCCGCAAGCACGGGCCGCGAAAGGGGGGCGGCCTGTCGTCGCTGTGGGCGACGGGCTCCCGCACGCTGCTCAAGAAACACGCGGCCAACGCCCAGTGGAGGGAGGTCGTCAAGGCCGGCGTCGAGATCATCAAGTCCAACCCGGCCGACCCCGCCTGCCTGCTGGCGATGGCGGAGGCCTGCGGCAACCTCATGTTCTTCGAGGCCCAGGGGGTGTATCTGAAGGCCGCGCTCGACGCTGCGCCCGCGGATGTCGAAGTCAACAAGCAGTGCGCCCGCTATGCCGCCAACCAGGGGCAGTTCGATCAGGCGATCGCCTGCTGGGTGCGGATCTCCAACATGAAGGGCATGGGGGAAGAGGCCCAGCGGGAGATCGCGCGGCTGCAGGTCGAGAAGACGATCGTGGCGGGCCAGGGAATGTCGGGGCGGCCCGGCACCGCGCGGCCGGCCGCGGCGGGGGGCGAGGCCGCGGCGCCGCAGGGTGATCGCGTAGCCGAACTCAAGGCGGAGATCCAGCACAACCCCGCCGGCATCGAGCCCTATCTCGAACTGGCCGACCTGCTGGAGCGCGACGGTGGAGTCGACCAGGCGGAACAGGTGCTGGCCCGTGCGCTCGCCGCCTCCGGCAACGATCTCAAGGTGCGGGAGCATGTCGAAGACCGGCAGCTTCGCTGGGCCCGACACAAGGTGATGATCGCCGAGAAGCGGGTCGAGACGGACGATTCGCCCGAGACCCGGACCACGCTCGAGAAGCTCAAGACCGACCAGCTGAAGCGGGAGATCGACGTCTACTCGGCGCGGTGCATCCGCTATCCCGAGAACGTGATCTGGAAATTCGAGCTGGCGATGCGGCTGAAGACCGCGGGCAACCACGCCGAGGCGATCCGCCACTTCCAGGAGGTGCTGCAAGACCCCCGCCGCAAGGGGCAGGTGTCGCTGGAGCTCGGCGAGTGCTTCCAGAAGATCAAGCAGTATCAGCTCGCGGCCCAGAACTACCAGACGGCGGTGGATCTCCTGACCGACCGGGAGCTGGATCTGCGCAAGCGGGCCCTCTACCGGGCCGGAGTGCTGGCCGCGGGCCTCGGCGATGCCGACACGGCCCGCAAGCATCTGGCGACCCTGGCCGGCCTCGACTTCGGCTACCGGGATGTGGCCCACCGTCTGGACAAGCTCGGGTCCGGACACGATAACAAGCCGAAATCCGAATAACCCCTTTCCTCTCCCCGCACGCAGTCAAGGAATCGCCCGCATGCCCCACTCCGCCAGCGCCAAGAAGCGCCATCGTCAGAACCTCCGCAACCGCGACCGCAATCGGGCCGTGAAGTCGGTCATCAAGTCGGAGGTGCGGAAGGTGCTCGAGGCCATTTCGACGGGCGACGTCGGCGGCGCCAAGGAGCACCTGAAGACGGTCGCCAAGAAGGCCGACCAGGCTGCGGCGAAGAAGACGATCCACCGCAATCGCGCGGCTCGGATCAAGTCGCGGCTCTCCGCCCGCGTGAAGGCCGCCTCGACCGGCGCCCCGTCGAAGGCCGCCCCGGCCAAGGGCCAGAAGAAGGCCGCCAAGGCCTGATCGCCGTAGTCCACATGCTCCGCATGTGGCCCATGGTCTGAATACCGCAGGCCCACACTACTCCCCTCCGGGTTCGCCCACCTCCGGACGAATAGCCGGGCCGCTCGGCCCTCACAGCTCTTACCGCACACGGAGTGTGCGGACTACGGACGGAGTGACGGGCCTACGGTCTCACCCGCTCCAGACGACGTCGCGGGCGTCGAACACCGGACCTTCGACGCAGGTGCGGCGGTAGTCCCAGCTCCCATCGGGCTGACGAATGCGGGCCACGCACGTGAAGCAGATGCCCACGCCACAGGCCATCGGCTCCTCGAGCGACACGTGGCAACCGGCCTGTCGGCCCGCCGACCACTTCGCCACGGCCGCCATCATCGGCCCTGGGCCGCAGCAGGCCACGTGAAGTGATTCCATGTCGGCTGCTCGCGGCACCACGTCCTCGAGCAGGTCGACCACGGTGCCACGGATTCCCGCCGAACCATCCAACGTGGCCAGGTGCACGTCGAAGCCGGCCGCCCGAAAGTCATCCACGTCACCGAACATGCCTGCGTGTCGGGCACCCCAGCAGAAGGTGACGCGGCGGGCCCGCGGCGCCGCTCGCGTGGGCGAGCCATACACGGCCTGACCGAGCCGCTCTCGGCCGAGGGAGAGGAGTGCCGTCTGGCCGATCCCGCCCGCCACGAGCACGAGGTGATCGACCGCGGGGGGATCGAAGCCGTTGCCGAGCGGACCCCACACCGTCAGTTCATCGCCCACGCGGAGGCCGGGCAGCGCCGACGTGAACTTGCCGTGCACGAGGTAGATGAAATCAGCGTGACGGCGGCGACCTTCGACCATGAACGTGTCGTAGACGGCCAGCGGCCGGGCGAGCAGCGGATCGTTCCGGTCGGGAATCCGCAGCATCGCGAACTGACCTGGCACGGCCCGTTCCGCGATCTCCGGACAGTCGAGGCGAATCCGCCAGGTCCGTTCCGCGACCTGTGCATGGGCCACGATCCTGGCCCGCAGGTGGCTGGCATGATCGGCGTGGCAGGTGGCTGCCGGGGCGGCGGCTGTCATGCCTCACCCCCCTGCCCCGGTCGCCCCCCCTTCGGGGCTCGCCATGACGAAGCCTTGCCGGGCCGCTTCCGCCGCGTGGGCCGCAGCGGCTGGCCGGGCTTCGCCGGTCTTCCGCCGGGTCGGCCCGCGCCTGTCGGTCGGCCCGCGCCTGTCGGTCGGCCCGGCCCACGCGGCCGCGGCCCACCGCGACCACCAGGCCCAGGCCGGCCACGCGGTCGCCGCTCCCGGTCGTCCGAGGGCATCCGCTCCGCGTCAGGGCCCACAGCGGCCAGCGCATCGCGACGCAGTTCGTCGGCCTCGCTCCACGACAATTGCCGCCACTGCCCCGGCAGCAGATTCCCGAGCGACAGGCCGCCCACGGCGACCCGCTTGAGCTGATGCACCTTGTGGCCAAGCCGGGCGAGCATCCGGCGGATCTCACGGTTCTTGCCTTCGTCGAGCACCATCTCGAGCACGGCGCTCTGCTTGTGCTGCGACTTGATCGCCACCCGCTTGGCGTGCACCTCACCCTCGGCCAGGCGGATGCCGCGCCGCAGCTTCTCGAGCAGCTCCTCGTTCGGCACGCCCGCGACCTGCACGAGGTATTTCTTCTCGACGCCGTAACGCGGGTGGGCGAGCAGATTGGCGAGCGGCCCGTCGTTCGTGAGCAGGATCAGCCCCTCGCTCATGCGGTCGAGCCGACCGATTGCGAACAGCCGCTGGTCTCCCGGCACGAGGTCGACGACCCGGGGCCGACCCGTCGGGTCGTAGTTGGTCGTCACGACTCCCACGGGCTTGTTGAGCAGGTAGACGACGCGACGGACCTTGGGCAGCCGCTCGCCGTCCACGCGGATCTCCTGCCGCTCGGGATCGACGCGGCTGCCGAGCTGCGTGACCACCTGCCGATCGACCTCCACGCGGCCGGTCGTGATCAGTTCCTCGCAGGCCCGGCGGCTGCCGAGGCCGGCCGCTGCCAGCACCTTCTGCAGCCGCTCCAGGCCGTCGTCTGGCACGAGGGGTTTGCGAACGCGCTTCTCTGGGACGGGCATGCGGGGCTTCTCGCGGGTGTCACTCGGATCAAACCGCGATCATACACGCCGGACTGTCACCGCAACGGCTGGCTCCACCAGCGGGAGCGACGGACTTCGGGCACCGGCTCGGCATAGTCGCGGGGCCGGCTGCCGTCCATGATGCCGTATTGCCGGAACGCATAGGGTCCGATGTCGTTCTGCATGTAGGGATCGAACCGCACGGCCTTCCGCTGTTGATTGCGGGCAGGTCCCGGCTCCAGCCACTGGGGCTTGCCGAGCGACGCGCAGCCCGGGGCCGTGAGCACGACGACCGCGAGGAGCGTGAGGGCAGACTTCATGCGTCGATCCCTAAGGGGGGCGAGGGCCGAGGAGTGTAGGCCTGCCCCCGATGCCGCCCTAGCCCGGTTTGGCGGCCGGGAACGCCGCACCTCGCCGGGCCAACCTCCGCCCCAGTAGCCCGGCCTTTCGACCCTCAATCCTCTAACCGCACACGGAGTGTGCGGACTACGGACGGAGCAACGGACCTACGGTCCTCACCCTTCCGGCGTCACATGGAGGAGCTTGGCCGGGCCATCGGCACCAGCCGTCGCCCGCAGCCGCTGTCGCGGGAGCGATGCCGGCAGGAGCACACAGGAGCCACGGCCGATCGGCGACAAGCCCCACGCAGGATCGAGGGCGACCTCGCCTGCGAGCACGGCTACGAGGTGGCAGGTGTCATCCCCCCCGACCAGCCACTCGCCCTGCGGCACCACCTCGTCGAACGAAAAATATTCACACGTCACGAGCCGCCGCACCGCGGGATCCGCGGTGGCCGTCGGCGTCACGGGCACGACCGGCCCGAGTCGCGTGACGGCATCCAGGCCCGCGTCGATGTGCAACGGTCGGGGCCGGCCGTCGGGCCCCGTGCGGTTCCAATCGAAGAGTCGATAGGTGACGTCGCTCGCCTGCTGAATCTCGGCCACGAGCAGGCCGCCGCCGATCGCATGCACGGTGCCCGCGGGGATGAAAACACACTCGCCAGCCCGCGGCTCGAACGCGTGCAGCACGTCCGCGCAGCGGCCCGCGCGAATCGCCGCCTCGAGATCCGGCTTGCCGACGCCCTCACGCAGGCCCGCGTAGATCCGGCTGCCGGCCGCGGCATCGACCACATACCAGGCCTCGGTCTTGCCGAGGTCGGGGGGCGTGAGCCGAGCGGCCCGCGCGTCGTCCGGATGCACCTGCACGGAGAGATCACGCTGGGCGTCGAGGAACTTGAAAAGCAGCGGAAACGCCCGGGGCCCCGCATGCCGGCCGAGCAGGTCGGTGGCCCGCTCGCGAACGAGCGAGCCGAGCGTCGTGCCGGCCAGCGGGCCCGCGGCCACGACACTCTGATCGGCGCCGTGATCGACGAACTCCCACGACTCGGCGAAGTCGTTCCCGGGGGGAAGCTCGCGGCCGAGCGTCGTGGCGAACCGCCGGCCACCCCAGAGGTAGCGGCGGTAGACGGGATGAAACGTCAGCGGCGGAAGCATGGGGTGGGCCTGGTTCGGCCGGTGTTCAGGCACCGGCCAACCCCTCCAGGATGCGGCCGATCCAGAAGCAGCAGACGGCGGCCACGAGCAGCATCAGCATCTGCCCGAGCGTGATTCGATGGTTGAGTTCGAGGATGATCGCGAACGCGGGAATCCCCAGGCCCAGCAGCTGCCCGAACCGGCCAATGGCTCTCATGGCCGAAATTGTAGCGGCGGCTTGCCGTTCCGCCCGAGCCCGCAATACTGCCGGCGAACGGGAGCGACGCGGATTCCGGTCGCCGGCTCGATCCTCGGGCTTTTTCACCTCACAGGCATCCTTCAGGAGATTCACGCATGGGTCGGCACGGCGCGGTGACGTTCAAGGGCAATCCGCTGACACTGGCGGGAGAGGAAGTGAAGGTCGGTGCCGCAGCCCCCGACTTTGATCTCTGCGCCTACGAGTCGGGCTCGATGAACCACATCCGCAAGGCCGACCTTCTCGGCAAGCCCGCCTTCATCAGCGTCGTCCCGTCGCTCGACACCCCCGTCTGCCAGGTGCAGACGAAGACGTTCAACAAGCGGCTCGCCGCCCTCGGCGACAAGGTCACGGCCCTGACCGTGAGCCTCGATCTCCCCTTCGCGATGAACCGTTTCTGCGGTGCCGAGGAAATCACCTCGATGCGGAACGGCAGCGACTACATGGACCGCAGCTTCGGCACCCATTGGGGCGTGCTCATCGACGAACTGAAGATCCTCGCCCGGGCCGTGTTCGTGCTCGACGCCCAGGGCATCGTCCGCTATGCGCAGGTGGTGAAGGAAGTGGCCAGCGAGCCCGACTACGACGCCGCCCTCGCCGCGATCGAAAAGCTGGCGTAGCCCACGTTCAGTTCTCCCGGTCTCTCGCCTCTTAAACGGGGAGGCACGGGGGTCGGTGCAAGCTTGAGGAGCATTTGGACCGAGTCTTCGAGGTCCACCGCGACGAAACTTGTGCCGCCCCCGAGCCGGTGACTATCCAACGCAGGCGGCGTTCGAGCCGTCTACAATGCCGGTATGCCACACCGCGACTCGCTCGGCGGGATCGTCCACACGTACCAGCGGTACGATCCGGCGCGGATTCCGCCGCCGCGGCCCCCGGCGGCGGACCTCGTGTCGGCAGCGATGGAGCACCTGCTCGAATACGGTGACTCCGCCGAGGCGGAGTTCACCGAAGAGCAACTGGCCGCGGCGATTGAGCTCGACCCGGAGCAGTTCCGCGCCCTCGGCCCGTCGCTCGACTCGCTCAAGCGGCTCCTGGAGGAGCAACGGCGGAAGCTGCTCGAGACCTACGAGACCGCGACGGTGAGAAAGAAGGCCCGAAACGCCTTTCGCACCGCGGCCCAGCAGGCACGGCCGCCGGCGGCGTTCCGCCAGGAGTTCGAGCGGGCGGTTCGCGAGGAGCGGCTCCAGCGGCTGGAGCGGCTCTGGTATGCGCAGGACGACGACCAAAGCCGGTTCGGCGCCGAGCTGGCGGGGCTGATCGACCGGCTCGGCGAGGTCTACGAGATCGACGAGCTGGCTGCGAAGTGGACGTTCACCGGCCGCGAGAAGCTCACGCTGCCCGAGGCGCTGGAGGTGAAGCGGCGGCTCGAGGAGATCGACGAGCTGCTCAAGCAGCTGGAGGCGGCTCGGGAGAATGCCCAGCTCTACTTCATCGACATGGAGAAGCTCGGCCGCTACGTCGAGCAGGGGGAGCTCGAAGATCTCGACCGGCTCAAGCGGCAGGTGCAGGCGATGGTCGAGCAGATGGCAGCGCAGCAGGGGCTGGAGCGAACGAAGCGCGGCTACGAGCTCACGCCCAAGGCGATGCGGACGTTCCAGGGCAAGCTGCTGGAAAAAATCTTCTCGTCGCTCGATCCGTCACGGACGGGCCGGCATCAGGTGAACGTGACGGGCGACGGCGCCGTCGAGCTGGTGCCGACGCGACCGTACGAGTTTGGCGACTCGGTGGCCCACATGGACATTCCCGGCTCGCTCGTGAACGCGATGCTGCGGCAGGCGGGCGAGCCCGCCGGTGGCCGACTGCGACTGACGCCCCGCGACATCGAGGTCCACCGCACGCGGAACACACCGAAGTGTGCCACGACGGTCGTGCTCGACATGAGCGGCTCGATGCGGTACGGCGGCACCTACATCAACGTGAAGCGGATGGCACTGGCCCTGCAGGGGCTCGTGCACAGGGAGTTTCCGGGCGACTTTCTCCAGTTCATCGAGATGGCGTCGTTCGCCAAACCGCGGGCCGCGGGGGAGATCGTGAAGCTCCTCCCCAAGCCGGTCACGATCTTCGACTCGGTCGTCAGACTGCGGGCCGACATGAGCGATCCGCGGATCACGGAGGCCGACGTTCCGCCTCACTTCACCAACATCCAGCACGCGCTGCAGCTCTCGCGACAGCATCTCGCCCGGCAGGACACGCCCAACAAGCAGGTGATCATCATCACCGACGGGCTGCCCACGGCCCACTTCGAGGGAAGCGAGTTGTATCTGCTCTACCCGCCGCACCGGCGAACGGAGGAGGCGACGATCCGCGAGGCCCAAGCCTGCCGCCGCGAGGGCATCACCGTGAACGTGTTCCTGCTCTCGGGCTGGTCGCAGTCGCGGGAGGACATCCAGTTCGCCTATCGGCTCGCGGAGACGGCGCGGGGCCGGGTGTTCTTCACCGCCGGGAAGGATCTCGACCGATTCGTCGTCTGGGACTACGTCTCCCGCCGCCGCTCGATCATCGGGTGACGGCGGGCGGCTTCGCGGGCCAGCATGGCGGCGGAGCCGGCGGCGGCCGCGGCGGCGAGGCTGGCGCGCGTCCACAGTGGCACGATTCGCTCGGGCGGCCGAGCGTCTGGCGGCCGTGCCGATTCGGCGAGGTCGGTCGCGGGCAGCCCGTCAGCCCGCCGCTGCCGTTCGACCGCCGCCTCCTGCCGACCGAGAAATCGTCCCTCCACTTGCCGCTGCCGCCGGTCGAACTTCGGGGCGATGGCGACGATGCCGACGAGGGCCATGACAGCGAACATCAGCGCCCAAAACCACGGGCTGTCCGTGAGCCGGAGGGGGGGCTCGGGGAGCCCGGCTGGGGGCGACAATTCGGACTGGTGCATGGATGATTCAGGAATGTCGGCCGGTCAGTCGAATTTTTCACATAAGCGCTTGTCAGAATTCAACGCCTCGCTACAGTCAGGGTATGTCACACGCAGGCTCGCAGCCAGAGGCCAGGCACACCGACCAGGCGGTCGTCGACCTGCTCCGGGTCGATGAGGCGATGAGCGTCGGCGACCTCGCGTCGGCCTTGGGAGTGACGGCCACCGCCGTTCGGCAGCGACTCGATCGGCTGATGCGGAACGGCTTCGTGGAGCGGCGGACCATGGGCGGGCGACGCGGTCGCCCCTCCCACGCCTACAGCCTCACCGCTCAGGGCCGCCGCATCGGTGGCGACAACTTCCGCGACCTGGCATTGGTGCTTTGGCGGGAAATCCGGGACGTCAAAGATCCGGCCATCCGCCGCGGGCTTCTGGGCCGAATCGGCGCGGGCCTGGCACAAATCGACCGCGGTTCCGTCACCGGGGCGACTCCGTTGGAGCGGCTTGGAGGCGTGGCCGATCTCCTTCGCCGACGCCAGGTCGCCTGCGGCGTCGAAACGCAGGCGGGGGGCGGCCTGCCGGTGCTCACCACCTATGCCTGTCCCTATCCCGATTTGGCCGAGGCCGATCGCGGCATCTGCGTTGCCGAGCGGTCGATGATCGAGGAACTGGTCGGCAGTTCGGTGCGGCTGTCTGAATGTCGGCTCGATGGAGCCTCGTGCTGCCGGTTCACCGTCGATGCCGCGACCGGAACCGAGCCGACGGGAGCGGCTACGGCACCGCATCACGACGAGCCCTTGCAATCCCACGTGTAAAGGCGTCGAATGCCGTCTCCTTCCGGCGTTTTTTCACGATAAAACCTGCACAAAACCTTCTTCGACCGAAATCTGGAGCCACGTTCATGACCGTCACCGCCGCCACCAACTTCGGCACCGCGATTCCCGGCTCCGCAGCCGCCCCCGGCGCGCCGTGGATCGAGGGCCGCTTCGAGGAAAACCTCGTGCTCACGACGGTCGAACAGGCCATCAACTGGGCCCGCCAGTCGAGCATCTGGCCGATGACGTTCGGCCTGGCCTGCTGCGCCATCGAAATGATGGCCGCCGGCGCCAGTCGCTACGACATGGATCGGTTCGGTGCCGGCGCCTTCCGGGCCACGCCGCGGCAGGCCGACCTGATGATCGTGGCCGGCACGGTGACCTACAAAATGGCGAGCCGCGTCCGTCGCCTCTACAACCTGATGCCGGATCCGAAGTATGTGATCGCCATGGGCGCCTGCACGACCGGCGGCGGGCCGTACTTCAAGTGGGGCTATCACGTCGTGAAGGGCGTCGATCTCGTCGTGCCCGTCGACGTCTACGTGCCCGGCTGCCCGCCTCGCCCGGAGAGCCTGCTCGAGGGCCTGATGCGGATCCAAGACAAGATCCTCGGCCAGCGGATCGCCAAGCAGAAGGGGGTCGCCGGCAAGGTGGCCGACGAACTGCCCGTCCCTCACCACTCGGGCTACGTGGCTCCTGCGACGGGCGAGGGAACGCTGGTGTTCGACCATCAGAAGATCACCGGCTAGGGCGGTTGGCCTGGCGGCAGGCTTGCGGTTCGACGAGTACGGCGGAACGACATCCCAGACACATTCAGCGAGCCTTTCAACGGGCGTGGAGCACGAGGTCATGACGGCAGCGGGAACGGCGGGCGAGCAACTGGTCATCAAAGGCCTGCACGTGGCGGTGGAGGGGCAGGAGATCCTGAAGGGGGTCGATCTGACGATCGGCCGCGGCGAGATCCACGCCCTCATGGGGCCGAACGGCTCGGGCAAGAGCACGCTCGGCTACGCGATCATGGGCCACCCGAACTACGAGGTGACGGCCGGTTCGATCGAGCTCGTGACGGCCGACGGCACGCGGCACGACGTCTTGGCGATGGAGCCCGACGAGCGGGCACGGGCGGGCATCTTTCTCGCCTTCCAGCGGCCGATGTCGATCCCCGGCGTGCGGCTCGCCGAGTTCCTGCGGCATTCCGTCACGAACGTTCGCAACCCCGATCGCAAGGAGGGCGAGGAACTGATGCCGATGCGGGAGTTCCGCTCCGAACTGAAGGCGAAGATGAGCGAGTTGTCGATGGATTCCGAGTTCGCCAAGCGGTACGTCAACGACGGCTTCTCGGGAGGTGAGATGAAGCGGGCCGAGATTCTGCAGCTCGCCATGCTCCGTCCGAAGTTCGCGATTCTCGACGAGACCGACAGCGGCCTCGACGCCGACGCCGTGCGGCTGGCGAGCGAAAGCATCGCCCGCATCGGCAGCGGAGGCGCTCCTGGGAGCGCCGAGATGGGCATTCTCTTCATCACCCACCACGAGCAGGTGCTCGAACACAACATCCCGCTTCGCACGCACGTGATGCTCGGCGGCCGGGCCGCCCGTCGCGACGATGCGGCCGCCGATCCTCACGTGCGTTCGAAGCGGGGTGGTGTGTTAGAGCAGCGGGAGGTGGTGGGGGCTGATGGGGATGCCCCTAGAGGCG
>JBJTIE010000280.1:0-3644 GCA_046094845.1 Planctomycetaceae bacterium
GCGTGGCATCGCTCCGAGGGCCGCAGATTCAGGGGATTCTGGATCGCGAGTTCGGCAAGACTTTCTCTCTCAACGGGATCTACAAGCTGCTGAATCGCCATGGCTTTGTCTGCCTCAAGCCGCGGCCCAGGCATCCTCGACAAGATCCGGCTGCGGCCAAGGCTTTTAAGCGTCGCGCCCCCTTTTTGTGAACAAAGTGCGGGCGTCCCGGCCGCGCACCAGAGTTCGCGTCTGGTTTCAGGATGAGGCACGGTTCGGGCAGCAGGGAACGTTGACATCGGTATGGGCTGCCAAGGGATCACGCCCCACGGTCGTGCGACAAAACGGCCGGAAGTCGATCTGGGTCTTTGGCATCGTCGATCCAGCGACCGGGTGGTCGATGGTCAGTCCACATCGCGAAGCCAACACCGCAACCATGCAGCAGTTCCTCAATGCGGCGGCCAAAAAGCTTGGCCGGCGCGACTCGCTGGGGCACGCGCAAGGATCAAGTGTGACCCGTATTACCCGGCAATCTCATCCGGTTCGGCGAGAATCTCAGCGAGCAGATCACCGAGCCCAAGAAGACCTGCGAGACGGTCAAGTTCGACACGCTGGGCTGCCGGCATCTGCCGGACGATCTGTCGGAGATCGCGACGGCTCTTGTGGCTCCCCTTCGATGCCCATGCCAGCTTCGACGCTGCGGCATCGGGCCTCGACGCCACCGGGATCTGCATTCCCTCGAATACCTCGAGCAGCGCCGAGCGGTCCAACTCGCCGGGGATCATCTCGCGGGGGTAGATGTCAATTTTCAGCGCTTCGGCCATGTCGAAGAGCTGAAACATCGACCTGTCGGCGACGGCGCTTCGAACGATTTCGGCATCGAACATGAAGCCGGCTTGCGTGGCGGCAGCCATGAAACCATCGAGGGTGCGGGCAATCGCCGAGTTGTCCACCACGATATCGATGTCTTGCGTCATCCGCGGCTCGCCGTAGGCCACGCTGGTGATACCGCCCGTGAGGTGGAACCGCACCTCGTGATGGGTGAGGATGCCGAGCAGCCGCGACAGCGTGTCACGGAATAACTCAGCCGGATACATGGTCGAGCATCCGCTGAATCAGCCTTCGCGAGGTGGCGTCGGAGCCGTAGAGCCGCATCGCCGTCTCCCACTTCAGCCTCTCCGCAGGCAGGGGCCCGCTGCGGGAAACGATGTCCCTGCCGATCAAGCCGCGTGCCCAGGCAAACATGGCGGCAGCCCGGGCCACGCGGACGTGCGCGGGCATGGCATCCTGGGCTTCGCGAAAACGGGCCTCGGCATGGTTGTGAGACGGTTCCATGCCGGCATCCTACGCAAACCAGATCGGATGCGGAAACTCCTGGTTCAAAAGAGTTTCGGCCCCGTTTCTGGACGTCACGGCCTGTGGCCAACAGCTGCCATACGTGACGCCGCCCCCTGTAGCACAGAGTGGCACTCTGTGGCTACAGGGCCCGCTTGTAGGTGCAGACTGCCAGTCTGCACGACGTCGGGTCGGGGCCTGGCGTCCTCGTGCTACTGCTTCGCTGGACTGCCGTCCACAAAATCGAGCAGGTAAAGAATCACGCCCGCGTGGCAGCTGTACCACCACTGGTTGTATTGGAAGCCCACCACGATGCGGTTGTCGGGCTGGAGGTAGTAGGTCACGTAGTTGGCGGTCTGGATCGCCCGCTTCCGCAGCGCGTCGTCCCCCGTGGCCTTCGCGAGGTCGAGCAGCATCGCCGCCCAGTTGAGGCTGTGGATGCCCATCACGACGTTGCACTGCAATTGCTCGCGGATTCCCTCGGCCGGCTCGAAGCCGCTGATCTTGTCCATGAAGGTCTTTTCGACCCACGCCTCGAGGTCCTTGGCCATGTCGAGATAGCCATTCTCTGGCGTGCGGTGGGCCACGAGATAGCGGATCGTGTCGAGGCAGTCGTAGTTTGTGCGGCCCTGCGGGCTGGCTGGGATGTCCTCGTAGAACCCGCGAAACTCCTTCGTCTTGATCGGCCCGTTCACGAGCCAGTGCCAGGTCTTGTCGCGGGCGGCCCGATAGGTGGCCTGGCCCGAGAGCGCGTCGAGCCTCTCGAAGAGCATCACGGCATAGATCACGCTGCTCGTGTATTCCTCGACAACCTGCTCCGTTTTCGGATCGACCCGGAAGGGCCAGGTGCCGTCGGGCCGCTGGCGGGCGGCGAGCGTCGCGGCGATCGCGTCAGCCGCGTCGCGAAACCGCTTTTCGCCCGTGGCGCCGTGGAGGTCGAGGTAGGCGAGCGCCATGATCGCCGCCTTGTCGGGCATGAGGCCGGTCTTGTCCTGGAAGCCGCCCGGCTTCTTGGCCTCGAACGTGCTCCAGGGGAGCCGGGCATAGGGCCAGTCAGCCGGCGTCGAGTGTGCGATGTCCCAATCGGCGAGATTCACAGCCTCGGCGAGGGCCCGCTTGTCGCCCGAGTATTTTGCGTAGCGGATGAACGTGCGGATCAGGAGCGCGTGGTGAAACGCCGGGTACGACACGAACCGGTCCACCGATCCGCTGAAGGGCGCGCCGTTCTGCTGGAGGTTCGAGTAATAGACCCAGGGCATCTGCGCGACGCCCTGCTCGTCCACGATCGAGTCCGGCGGCCCCTTGAACCACTTCAAGTGATCATCGAGCAGAAACCTCATGCCGCGGCGAATCGTCTCGTCGTAGGACTGCAGCGGCAGCAGGCTGCCGTCGGCGTCCCGCTTCCGCTCGGCGACGGTCATGAGCGGCTTCCAGTCGATGTCGCCGGCGGAGGCGGCGGAGCGAACCAGCAGCGAGCAGGCGGCCAGGAGCACGCAGATGGAGAACCGCATGGGCGGGAAGTCCAAGGGAGGAGGGAGGCAGGGGATGAAATTTCACACGCGACCGGGTAGCCTATCACAAACTGACATGACACATGCAGGCCATTCCGTTCTCTCGATCCGCGCCCGCCGGTGACGCATGAACCGACCACTCCACGGCCACGTCGCCCTCATCAGCGGCGGACTCGGTGACATCGGCAGGGCCGTCGCCCATGAGCTGGCGGGACGGGGCGCCGACGTCTCGCTCGGCGACGTGGCGCCGCCCGCCGCGGCCGAGGCCCCCCTCGCCGCGATCACCGGGCTCGGTGTTCGCGCCGCCTACCGGCAGGTGGACGTGGCCGACGCCGATGCCGTTCAGCAATGGGTGGACGACGTCGAGCGGTCGCTTGGGCCCCCGTCGATCGTGATCGCCCACGCGGCCCAGGTGACCCAGGCCGATTTCAGCTCGCTCTCCCCGGCCCAGTGGGCCCGCGAGCTGCGGGTGAACCTCGACGGCGCGTTTCATCTGGCCCACGCCGCCGGCCTGCGGATGATCGCCACCGGCACCCGCGGCCGGATCGTGTTCCTCGGGTCGTGGGCGGCCGACCGGCCCCACCGCACGATCCCGGCTTACTGCGTGGCGAAGGCCGGCATGCGGATGCTCTCGAAGTGCATGGCGCTCGAGTTCGCGGCCCACGGCATCCTCGTCAACGAGGTGGCGCCGGGGATCGTGGACGCCGGCTTGAGCGGCCGGATCATGCGGGAAGACCCCGCCCTCCGCGAAAAACTGCTCGGCCTCACGCCGGCCGGCAGCCTCGTGACCGCGGCCGACGTGGCCCGCGGCGTGGCGCT
>JBJTIE010000281.1:0-11725 GCA_046094845.1 Planctomycetaceae bacterium
AGAGAGCGATCGCGTGGTGCTTCTCGTAGAGCACGTCGGCCGCCACCACGCGATCGAACCGTCCGAGGTCGTCAGGGAGCTTCCGCCAGTCGAGGAGCCGCACTGCGAGTTGTCCGGCCCCGTTGCGGTCGGCGTTGTACCGCACCCCTTCCAGTGCGTCCTCCTCGTAGTCGCTGGCCGTGGCGGCAAAGTTGCGGCGGGCGGCCACGATCGCCGGCAGGGCCAAGCCGCAGCCGAGTTCGAGGAGCGACCGGCCGCGACCGTCGAACTGCGACAGCTCCTCGGCCAGCACGATGGCCGACTCCCAGACATTGGCCCAATAGGGAATCCGCTCGTCGGCCTCGAAGGCGGCCACGTCGATCAGGGCGTCGAGGTCGGGGGGCTGCCAGAACCGGTAGCTCTCACCGCAGACGTCGATCACCCGCTCCACCGGCTCGAACCGCTCGTACGCCATCCGCCTGGTCTCCACGTTCCGGCCTCCACGACCGTTGCCACCGGCCCAAGTGCGCCAGGCCGACGCCCGGCTTCGGCCCGTTCCGCCCGTGTCGGTCGCATGCGAGCCGAGCGTGTGGCACGATTGTAGGGCCGCTCCCGCCCTTCTCCGACAGGCATTCATGCTCAGCGACTTCGACCTGCATCTGCTCGGCGAGGGCCGCCATTGGAAGAGCTACGAGAAGCTCGGCGGCCATCTGGAAACGATCGACGGCGTCACGGGCGTCACGTTCGCCGTCTGGGCGCCCAATGCCGACCGGGTGAGCGTGGTGGGGGATTTCAACGGCTGGGACGGCGCCGGCCACCGGATGCACAAGCGGATCCCATCGGGCATCTGGGAGCTCTTCGTGCCCGGGCTCGGCCCCGGCACGCTCTACAAATTCCGCGTCCACGCCGACGGCACGCACGCCGATCGCACCGACCCGTATGGCTTCGCCGCGGAGGTGCCGCCGCGGACGGCCTCCATCGTCACCGACCTCACGGCCTATCGGTGGCAGGACGGCGACTGGATGGCCGACCGCACGTCCCGCAACGCCCTCGCCGCGCCGATCAGCATCTACGAGGTGCATCTCGGCAGCTGGCGACGGCCGGGCGACGACCCGCAGCGGTGGCTCACCTACACCGACCTCGAGCGGGAGCTGGTGCCCTACGTCGTGGAGATGGGGTTTACCCACGTGGAGTTCCTCCCGCCGACGGAGCATCCGCTCTCCGCGAGCTGGGGCTATCAGACGATCGGCCTGTTCGCCGCCACCAGCCGGTTCGGCTCGCCGCAGGCGTTCATGTCGCTCGTCGACGCCCTGCACCGGGCCGGGATCGGCGTGATCATCGACTGGGTGCCGGCGCATTTTCCGAAGGACGCGCACGGGCTGCGTCGCTTCGACGGCACCGCCCTCTACGAGCACGAGGATCCGCGGAAGGGGGAACATCCCGACTGGGGCACGCTGATCTTCAACTACGGCCGTCACGAGGTGGCCAACTACCTCGTCTCCAACGCGCTCTTCTGGCTCGATCGCTATCACATCGACGGCCTGCGGGTCGATGCCGTGGCGTCGATGCTCTACCTCGATTACAGCCGCAAGGACGGCGAGTGGGAGCCCAATTGCTTCGGCGGTCGGGAGAACCTCGAGGCGATCGAGTTCTTGAAGACGTTCAACGTGCAGGTGCACGGGCATTTCCCCGGCACGCTCACGATCGCCGAGGAATCGACCGCCTGGCCTGGCGTGTCGCGGCCCACCTACCTGGGCGGGCTCGGCTTCAGCCTGAAGTGGAACATGGGCTGGATGAACGACACGCTCCGTTACATGCGGCACGACCCCGTGCACCGCAAGTACCACCACGACGAGCTGACGTTCAGCCTCATCTACGCCTTCCACGAGAACTTCGTGCTCCCCTTCTCGCACGACGAGGTGGTGCACGGCAAAGGCTCGCTGCTCGACCAGATGCCGGGCGACCTGCGGCAGAAGTTCGCCAACCTGCGGCTGCTCTACACCTACATGTGGTGCCACCCCGGCAAAAAACTGCTGTTCATGGGGAACGAGTTCGGCCAGTGGCGGGAGTGGAACTTCGACGCCAGCCTCGACTGGCACCTGCTTCAGCACGACACCCACCGCGGCCTCTCGAAGGCGGTGGCCGACCTGAACATGCTCGTCCGCCGTGAGCCCGCGCTCCACCAACTCGACTTCGACGGCCGGGGCTTCGAGTGGATCGACTGCCACAACTGGCAGGACAGCGTGCTCGCCTTCGTCCGCCGCGGCGAAAACCCCGACGACTTCCTCGTCGTGTGCTGCAACTTCACGCCGGTGCCGCGGGAGGGCTACCGGCTCGGCGTGCCCCGTGGCGGCACCTACGACGAGATCTTCAACGGCGACTCCGCCTGGTATGGCGGCACGAACCTCGGCAACGCAGGCGGCCTCGAGGCCGAGCCGGTGCCCCACCACGGCCGCGAGCACTCCGTCTCGCTCACGCTGCCGCCGCTCGCCGCCGTCGTCCTCAAGCCGCGGCGGTAAAGCCTGTAGCCGCAGATTGGTAATCTGCGATTGCCCACCATGTAGCCGCAGATTGGTAATCTGCGGTTGGCCACCGTGTGCAGACTGCCAGTCTGCACCTACAGCCTTGCGGGGATCGCTCGAGCGTCAGCCGCTCACCGGCGCGGGGGCCGCTTCCACTGGAGGGCATAGCGGCGCTCGATGTCCTCGATCCAGCGGCCGATGGCGTCGCCTTCCTGCTGGCGGGCGAGCACGGCGATCCGCCGCTGGTCGAAACTCGGATCGACGAACTGCTCCCGCAGCTTGTCCTGATCCGGCTCGTAGGACACGAGGCGGATCGCATAGCACACCGTCCGCGGCTCGTTGAAGGCCACGGCCGTCTGGCCAGGCTCGAGCGCGAACACCGCCTTCATGAACTCCTCGCCCGGCATCGAGAGGCCGTCGGGCTGGGAGAGCGTCGGCGCCGCGCCGAACGTGCCAGCCCGCGACATCCACGTGAACGGCCCCGCCGTCGCGGCCGCGAGCTTCGGCCCCTCGGTGCGGGCGGCGACGGCCGCCTCCAGCGTCGTGCCGTCACCCGCCTGCTTTGAGAGTTCCTCGGCGAGCTTCCGGGCCAACGGCCGCCCCTCGACGATCTTCCAGGCCCGCTCCACGTCGGCCTTGGCCTTGTCGAACGTGGGCGAGAAGGCCGGCTGATCGTCCGTCTTCCAAGAGAGGTAGCGGTTGCCCGCCACGTCCCGCGTGCCCGCCGGCCGCCAGAGCGAGGCGGTCGGGGCGAACACCATTTCGCCCCAGCTCACCTGCCGGAAGCCCATCGGGCTGTTCTGGTCGAGGCTCAAATCAAAGCTCGTGCCCAGACCGCCGGCGGCCACGGCGTCGCCAGCGCTCACCCGCTCGAGGCGGCCCGACTCGAGGCCCTGCTTCTTCGCGATCGACTCCACGTTCGGCGGCTGCGGCCGTCCGCCGGCACCTGCTACTTGGGCCTGCCAAAGGGCGAGATCCTCGGCGTAGCGGGCAAAGTCGGCGGTCACGGCCGTAAACACCGCGTCGATCCGTTTGGCTGCCGCCTCGGAGGCGAGCCGATTGCGGACGTCGTCGGCCACCTTTTCGAGCGGCTCGAACACCGCCTCGTCCTTCTTTGGCTCGTCCTTCTTTGGCTCGTCCTTCGCGGCATCGTCCTTCTTCTCCGCATCGCCGTCCTTCTTCTCCGCGGCGTCCGCTTTCACGCGATAGAGCCGCTCCTTGTTCGCTTCGTAGAACTTCTCGACCTGGTCCTCGGTCACGTCCTTGCGGACCTCCGCCTCGATCACCTCTCGCTTCGCGACGAGATACTCCGCCGAGACCCGGTGCGGCTCCTTGAAGCCGGGCGTGGCGCGAAGGGCCACCGGCAGGTCGTTCTTGTATTGGTCGAAGAAGTTTCGCAGCGTCGCCTCCGACGGCAGCGAGACGCGCTCGGCCAGCGACTCGACCGGCACCGGCACCACCTCGACGGTGGCCCCCTGCTCCAGCCGCCGAAAGTACTCCCACCGCAGGGCCGGTGGATCGCCGGCGAAACCGGTCAGGAACAGACGCTCCATGCGTCCGGCCGCCAGCACCGACCGCAGGGCCTCGAACACGTCGGCCTGCGACACGGCCATCGGCCCGCCGCGGCGGCGCGCGATCATGGCGTCGAACTGCTCGGGGCGAACCATATTATTGGTCCACTCGCCGAGAAACTGATTGATGGCGGAATTGCTGACGACGACGCCGTTCGCCTCCGCCTCCTTGGTCAGGAGCATCGTCCGCACGACGTCCTCCTCGTCGTCTGGCAGGAGCCGCATCCGCCCCGGATCGCGTCCCGAAGCCGCCACCGCGTCCAACAGGAATTGATTGAGGACCGTGCGCATCGCGACGCCTCGCATCATGTCGCTCTCGCGAATCTCACCCCCGGACCAGGCGGCCACCACGGGGTCGGAGCCGGCCCCGCCGACCCCCATCTGGAGGAACGGCGGCAGCACGAAAAAGGCCAGCATGGCGAGGATCGCCACGAAAACGAGGAGCGAACGCTGGTACTTGCGAAAAATCTCGAACGAGCCGGCCATGGCACCGCCTGAAGTCCGTCAGCCCGATGGAAAAACCGCCGAGGCTTGACAGGGAAAGAGAGGGGAGGGTAACGCTGTCTGGCTTGCGACAGGCCGCAGATTGTGAGCGCCGGGGCTTCCGGCGCCAATCCCAGGGCTCCACGCCGCATCCTCTTACCCCCCGCAGGCGACGATGGCCAAGAAGACAGCCAAGCGAGCAACCGCATCGAGGCCCCGCGGCGATTCCAGCGGCAGCCGGGCCCCGTCCGGCGACTACGAACTGGTGATCGTGGAGAGCCCTGCCAAAGCGAAAACGATCGAGAAGTACCTCGGCAAGGGCTTCGTCGTGAAGGCGTCGATCGGCCACATCCGCGACCTGCCCAGCAAGGCCCCGAAGGGCTCGAAGCAGCCGGTGCCGGGCGTCGATCTCGAGCACGACTTCGCCCCCACCTACGAAATCGCGGGTGAAAAGACGAAGACCGTCACGGAGCTCCGGCGGCTCGCCAAGGGGGCCAAGGACATCTGGTTCGCCACCGACTTGGATCGCGAGGGAGAGGCCATCGCCTGGCACCTCACGCAGGTGCTCGGCGTCGATCCGGCCGATGCCAAGCGGGTGACGTTCGACGCGATCACGAAGTCGGAGGTCCAACGGGCCTTCCAGACGCCCCGGGCCATCAACATGCCCCGCGTGGAGGCCCAGCAGGCCCGCCGGATCGTGGACCGCATCGTCGGCTACCGCGTGTCGCCGGTGCTCTGGAAGAAGGTTGCGGGCGGCTTGAGTGCCGGCCGGGTGCAAAGCGTGGCCACACGGATCGTGGTCGATCGGGAAGAGGAGATCCGGGCCTTCACGCCGAGCGAGTCGTGGGACATCGGCGGCATGATGACGTTCGACGTCGGCAAGGCCGCGCCCCTGCACGCCGAGTGGACGGCCTTCATGGCTCGTCGCGACGAACGCGGCCGGCCGCCGTTCGTCCGCGACCGGATGGCCTGGCTCGCCGAGCGGCGGGGGTTGGCCTGCGACCTCGTCGAGGTCGGCGGCAAGCCGTTCAAGCTCGAGGCGGAGAACACGGCGACCACCGACCTCGCCCCTGCCGCCCAGCAGGCGGCCGAGGCCGCCGGCCTGATCGACGTGACGCTCACCCGTGAGGCCGATGCCGATGGCCGCGGCCGGGCCAAGAGCCTGGTCCGGATCTCCGGCCGCCCCGACCCCAAGGCCCGGTTCACCGTCGATTCGATCGATGTCACGCGGACCAAGTCGCGCCCCTTCCCCCCCTTCATCACGAGCACGCTCCAGCAGGCGGCGAGCAGCCGGCTGGGCATGTCGACCGACCGCACGATGCGGATCGCCCAGCAGCTCTACGAGGGCATCGACCTGCCCGACGAGGGGCGGGTGGGCCTCATCACCTACATGCGAACCGACTCGACCAACCTCTCCCGCGAGGCGATCGAGATGGCACGCCGCTACCTCGACCAGCGGCACGGGGCGAAATATGTGCCGGACAAGCCGCGGATGTATGCCAGCTCCAACGAGAGCGCCCAAGAGGCTCATGAGGCGATCCGGCCCACCGATGCCTTCCGCGATCCGGATTCGATCAAGGATGCGCTCTCCGAGGAGCAATACCGGCTCTACCGCCTCATCTGGCAGAGCTTCGTGGCCTGCCAGGCGACCGACGCCGAGTGGGACTCCACGGCCGTGCGGCTCCGCCGCAGCGACCGCGACACCGGCGCCGTCTTCAAGGCCAACGGCCGCGTGCTGCGGTTCGACGGCTTCTACTGCATCAGCGGCACGCCCAAGGACGACGGCGAGCAGGTGCTCCCCGACTTCCAGAAGGGGGCCGAACTCGCGCCGTTCGACATCGAACCACGGCAAAAATTCCAGGCACCACCGCCGCGGTACACCGAGGCCACGCTCGTCAAGAAGCTCGAGGAGGAGGGGATCGGTCGCCCCTCCACCTACGCGAGCATCATCAACGTGATCGAGAACCGCGGCTACGTCGAGCAGCACGACCGGCGGTTCTACGCCACCGCGCTCGGCGAGGCCGTGACGGGATTTCTCAAGCGGGGCTTCCGCGACCAGTTCATCGAGGTCGGCTACACCCGTGAGATCGAGCGGGAACTCGACCAGGTGGCCCAGGGCACGAAGCGTTGGACCGACATGCTGCACGAGTTCCACGACGAGCTCGAGCCCAAGCTCGACACGGCGATGCAGGAGCAGCACGAGAAGGCGAAGGGGGAGCCCTCGCCCTACGCCTGCCCGCAGTGCGGCCGCCAGCTCGAATACCGGCTCGGCCGCACCGGCCGCTTCCTCTCCTGCAGCGGCTTCAACGAGAAGATTCTGGAGGAGCCGCCTCCGGCGAAGACCACGGCCAAGGGCACGAAGCGGAAGCCCGCGAAGCCCAAGGAGGTGCCCGCCTGCTCGTTCGCGATGCCGGTGGGCCGCGACGGCAAGCCGCGGCTTCCGGAGCAGATCGACCTGCTCTCCCCCGCCGGCGTGCCGATGGTGAAGCGGACGGGCCGATTCGGCGACTTCCTCGTGGAGGACAAGCCGCGGCCGGTGAAGCCCAAGGGCCGGAAGGCCGCCGCCGAGCCGGCCGAGCCGCCGCCGTTCATCCTCAATCTCGACCGCAAGGGCAACGTGAAGTTTCCCGCCCCGCCACCGCTCGTCACCGACATCGCCTGCCCCAAGTGCGGCGACATGATGAACCTCCGCGGAGGCAAGCGGGGCCCATGGCTCGGCTGCCGGGCGTTCCCGAAGTGCCGGGGCCGCGAGGCCTTCACGAAGCTGCCGGAGGCGAGGCAAAAGGAACTGGAGCGGGATCTCGACGCCCACTCGCAGGGACATACGAAGCTCGTGCTCACCCGCCGCGACGGCGTGACTCCCGTGGAGGAAGGCACGCCGTTGTCGTCGCTCACGATGGAAGGCGGCGTCGCGGAGCTCGCGAAGTTCGAGGGCTGACGGCGACCCGTATCCGCTCGCGCCGTAGTCCGCATGCTCCGCATGCGGCCCACGGTCAAAACACCGCAGACCCAAGCTATCTGCCTACAGGTCCGCAAACCCCCAGCGGAATAGCACCGCCGCTCGGCCTTCGCACCTCGACCCCCACCCGGTGTGTGCGGACTACGGCTGGAGTGACGGGCCTACGCGTCGCCGCCGAACGTGGCCGGCGTCTCGTCGAGCGCCACGGCGTAGGCGGTGGCGTGCGAGCGGCAGTGCGAGATGCTCACGAGGATGCAGCGGATGCCGAGCCGCTCGGCGATCTCCTGCGTGCCCCCCTTGAGAAAGGCGTGCGGGCGTCCGCCGGCGTTGTTGCGAATCTCGATGTCCCGCCAACTGATGCCCCGCCGCCAGCCGGTGCCGAGCGCCTTCAGCACCGCCTCCTTGGCCGCCCAGCGGCCCGCGAAGTGCTGCGTCGCCATCCGGCGGCTGCGGCAGTAGTCGATCTCCAGCGGCGTGTAGACGCGGCCCACGAAGAGCTCGCCGTGCCGCTCGATCATCTGCGCAATCCGCAGGCATTCCGTGATGTCGGTGCCGATGCCGAGGACGTTCATCGTCCGCCTCCGCCCGGCATGGTGCGGGCCAGGCCGCATGCCGACCGGGCCCGGTCGAGCACCTGCCGCGCCTTCACCCGCGCCTTCGCGGCCCCGTCCGCCAGGATCGCCTCGATCCGCCCCGGATCCCCCTCGATCGCCTGCCGCCGCGCCCGGGCCTCCGCGAAGAACCTCGCCGCGACCTCGACCAACGCCTTCTTCACCTCCCCGTAGCCGAACCCACCGCGGCGGTAGAGGTCGGCCATGGCCTGGCTTTCGTCGGCCGTGGCCATGAGCGAGTAGAGGGCGAAGAGGTGGTCTCCATCCGGATCCTTCGCCTGTTCCATCGGCCGCGAGTCGGTCGTGATCCGCATGATCTTTTTCTTCTGGGCGGCCGGATCCTCGAACACGTCGATGGTGTTCTCGTAGCTCTTGCTCATCTTCTGGCCATCGGTTCCCGGCACCTTCGCGCCCCCTTCCACGAGTCGCGGCTTCGGCAGCGTGAACACGTCGCCGTAGAGGTGGTTGAACGTGCCGGCCAGGTCGCGGCAGACCTCGATGTGCTGCACCTGGTCCTCGCCGACGGGCACCACCGTGGCGTCGTAGGCGAGGATGTCGGCGCTCATGAGCACGGGATAGGTGAAGAGCCCGGCGTCGGCGGGCAGGCCGCGGGTCTTCTTGTCCTTGTAGGCATGGCACCGCTCGAGCAGCCCCATCGGGCAGACGGTCATCAGGAGCCACGTCAGCTCCGTGACCTCCGGCACGTCCGACTGCACGAAGAGCACGGCCTTCTCCGGATCGAGGCCGAGCGCCACGAGATCGACCGCCGCGTCGTGCACGAGGCCGCGAAGCCGGGCCGGGTCGCGGACCGTCGTCAGCGCGTGCAGATCGGCGATGAAGTAGTAGGCCTCGTCGGCGGCGGCATGGCCGCCCTCCGGCTGGAGGTCGATGTACTGCCGGATCGCCCCGAAATAGTTGCCCCAGTGAAACCGGCCGGTGGGCTGGATGCCCGACAGGGCTCGCGTGGGCCGGGCTCCGGCCGGCGCTGGTGGCTGCTCACTCGTCATGGGCTCCCCTCGGTGGCTCGTGTCAGGTGCGGGCGGGGCCGGCGTCGGCGGGCGAACCGCACGCGGCAGGGCGATTCGGCAGCGTGAGCGTGCCGATCACGTCGGCCAGCCGCGTGGCGCCCAGTTCCGCGACCGCGGCCGGCAATTCGTCGAGCAGCCGCGTGGAGACGACCGGCTCCGCGAAGCTCGCCGTGCCGATCTGCACGGCCGAGGCGCCGGTGACGAAGAACTCCATGCAGTCGTCGATCGTCATGATGCCGCCGACACCGATGATCGGGATCGTCACCGCCTGTCGCACCTGATGCACACACCGCAGCGCGATCGGCTTGATGGCCGGGCCGCTCAATCCCCCCACCACGTTGCCGAGGAGCGGCCGCCGCCGCCGCCAATCGACGGCCATGCCCTGGCAGGTGTTGATCAGCGTGACGGCATCGGCGCCGCCGTCCGCCGCCGCCTGGGCGATCGTCGCGATGCTCGCCACATTGGGCGTGAGCTTCGCGATCACCGGGAGCTGCGTCGCGGCGCGGACGCCGGCCACGACCCGCCGGCAGGCCTCCGCATCGGTGCCGAGATCCACGCCGTGGCTCACGTTGGGGCACGACACATTGAGCTCGATCGCGGCGATGCCCTCCGTGCCGTCGAGCCGCGCGGCCAGCGTCACGAACT
Organism: Planctomycetaceae bacterium; assembly: GCA_046094845.1. Lineage (GTDB taxonomy): Bacteria > Planctomycetota > Planctomycetia > Pirellulales > UBA1268 > QWPN01. The sequence goes on from JBJTIE010000281.1 coordinate 9,799, forward strand.
CCTCCGCGTTCGCCCCGGCGAGGCTCACGATCACCGGCGCACCGCAGCCGAGCAGCCAGGGCAGCTGCTTCGCGAGGAATGCATCGACGCCGTCGTTGTCGAGGCCGATCGAGTTGAGCAGGCCTGCCGCCGTCTCGACCGTCCGCCAGGGCACGTTGCCCTGCCGGGGCAGCGGCGTGATCGTCTTCGGCACGATCCCGCCGAGCCGCCGCAGATCGACGAAGCCGACCATTTCCCGTCCGTAGCCGAATGTGCCCGAGGCGACGAGGATCGGATTCGGGAGCCGCAACCGGCCGAGCGAGACGGAGAGGTCGGGGGCTGCGGTGGATGAAGGCTGGGGCACGGCGGCGAACCCGGGGGTGGATTCGGAGTGTACGGAGGGCCGGCCGAGGCCCGTAGCCCCTCGCGATTATTCCGCGAAAGTGGCCGGTTCCGATCGGGTCAAGTTTTCCGGTCGTGCGGACGATACTGTCTGGGACGGCAAACGCCTGTCGCGGTGGCCTGCCAGGCCGTTCGTTGACAGTAGTGCTTGCCAGGCCTAGCCTTGCGTCACGGAGTGACGCGGGCGTGACCAAGAAAGACATCGTCAAATCGATCGCGGAACAGCTCGATCTTCCCCAGCTTCGCACGCGGGAACTCGTTCAGCGCACGTTCGATGCCCTCATCGAGTCGCTGGTGCGGGAAGGCCGGGTGGAACTGCGGAATTTCGGCGTGTTTCAGATCAAGCGACGAGAGGCGCGCATGGCCCGTAACCCCCGCACGGGGGAGCACGTGGCCGTGCTTGCCAAAAGCGTGGTGATCTTCAAGCCCGGAAAGGAGATGGAGGCACGGGTCAGGCAACTCGATAGGCGGCCGTCGGCCGCCCCTGAATCCCCGCCCGCCACCCAGCCATCCGATGCGTCACCCAGCGACCACGATTCCACGCCCCCCGGCCCGTCCCCGTCATAACGGGCAGGCTGGCGAAGCCAGGAAGCCGACACGCCGGCTTGCAGCCTCCCCGCGGGGCGGCTCGCCATGGATGGAACATGACTTCGCCTCGCTCCGGATGGGGCGTTTTGGGTATATCCCCGGCTCCCCAGTGAGTCGGCGACAGGTCAGGAGGACCGTGCGATGAGGAAGGCGGTTTGGATGCTGTGTGCGGCCGCACTGCTCGCGACGAGCACGGGCTGCCTCATCCCGTTGTACTCCGGCGATCCGATCCGCCGTGCCCAGCAGCTCATCTACACGTCGGAAGACCTGCGGGCCATCACCGATGAATGGGAGCGGATCTGGTTCCTCGACCAGCCGTCCCACATGACCCCGTGGCGGACGCACGGCGGGATTTTGTAGGCGAGCGCCGTAGTCCACATGCTCCGCATGTGGCCCACGGCCTGAACACCGCAGACCCTTCCATTCGCCTGCGGGTGCGCACACCTCACGGCGGATAGCCGGCCAAACGGCCTCCGCACCTCCAACCGCACACGGAGTGTGCGGACTACGGCGCGAGTGTGCGGACGACGGCGCGAGTGTGCGGACTACGGGCGCGAGTGTGCGGACGACGGGCGCGGCCTTCGCGTGCAGTCACACCCGAATCTTCGCGGCCTGCTCGACGATCGTCTCGAGCGGCACGAGGCTCCCCTTGTTGCAGCCCGGGCAGGCCTCGGCAGCTTCGGCCCAGGCCTCCGGCGAGCGGAGATTCGAATCCCAGAACGGCCAGGTGCGGCACTGCCGCGGTCGCTCCTCGTAGGCGGTGCACTTCCGCGTCGTCTCGTCGAGCAGGACGCAGTCGCCGTTGGGACGCTCGGTGAGCGAGCGACGCATTCCCACCCGCTTCACGAAGGCGACCTCGAAGGCCGCGACGTCCATCCCCTTGCGTGCAGCCATGGCGTCGATTTCGGCCTGGTTGACCCAGACGTAACCCTCTGCGCCCGAACAGCAGTCGCCGCAC
>JBJTIE010000282.1:0-8886 GCA_046094845.1 Planctomycetaceae bacterium
CAGTGAAGGGGGCGAGGGCGTCTTCTTCGAGGCGTCGGACGCCGCCGTGCCGACGACCGTCAAGGAATACTCGTTCAAGCCGGCGGAGAAGCTCCCGCCCGTAAAGGGCACGAGTGCCTACAAGCCGCTTGAGAACGACACGGTGCGGTTCGCCCTCAACGTGTGGGCCGGCTGGGCCCCGATCATCTACGCCAACGACGGATTCAAGCCGGGAAAAGTCTGGCAGGCGCCAGGGGGCAAGCCCTTCAAGGTCGAGCTCGTGCTGATCGACAACCCCGTCACGATGCGCGATGCCTATGCCGCCGGCGAGGTGCACATCGGCTGGGGCACGCTCGACATGGTGCCGCTGTTCCTCGAGGGGCTCGTGGATCGCACGGGGGCCCCGAAGGACTCCCGGGTGATGCCCCGGATCTTCCAGCAGGTCGACTTCTCCAACGGCGGCGACGGCATCGTCGTGCGCGACTCGATCAAGACCGTGAAGGACCTCGCGGGCAAGAAGCTCGTGCTCGCCCAGAATTCACCCAGCCAGTTCTTCGCCCTCAACATGCTCGTGGCGGGCGGTCTCCAACCGGGCGACGTGGACATGGTCTACACCGACGACGCCTTCCAGGCGGCGGCGGCCTTCAATGCCCAGAAGGATCTCGCCGGCTGCGTGTCGTGGGCGCCCGACATCTACAACCTGGAGAAGGCGAAGGGCAACCGGATGCTCGTGACCACGCAGACGGCCAACCGGCTGATCGCCGACGTCTGGTTCGCACGGGCCGACTTTGCCAAGGACCACCCTGACAAGATCGAGGCGATCGTCCGTGGCATCTTCGACGCGATGGCGGCACTGAAGACGGAAGGGGCGAAGGCGAAGGCCGCGGAGCTGATGGCGGCGGGCTACAACATCCCCGCCACAGACACGCTGGCCATGCTCGGCGACGCCCACTCGACCAACTGGGCCGAGAACTACCAGTTCTTCATCAACCGCAACAATCCGGCCAACTTCGAGCGAATCTGGAAGCAGGCCTATTACCTTTATCGCCGCATCGGCGCTATCTCAAATCCGCCGGTGCCGTTCGACCAGGTGATGGACTTCTCGGTGATCCAGAAGCTGGGTGCGGAGAAGAAGTATGCGGAGACGAAGGACGAATATACGAAGGCTCTGCCACCGAAGACGCTCTCGCAGATCCGGGCCGAGAACGAGGAGATCCTCACCAACACGGTGGTGATCCACTTCTTCCCCAACAGCTGGGATCTGCGGAAGAAGATCGTCCGCCGGATCGACGGCAAGGACGTCGAGGAGCCCTACGACCCGAGCGTGGACCTCGTGCTCGACGAGGTGGGGGCGCTCGCCAAGCAATTCGGTAACTCGCGGATCGTGATCGAAGGGCATACCGACTCGTCGATGAAGGGCCAGGTGCCGCCCACGATGGTCAAGGAGCTCTCTCGGCAGCGGGCCGGCTCCGTGAAGGAGGCGCTCGTCGGCAAATATGAGTTCGACGAGAACCGGTTCGCCGTCGATGGCATCGGCTGGGAGCGTCCCGCCGACCCCGAGCAGCCCGACAACCACGCCCTCAATCGCCGCGTGGAGATCAAGGTCTACTCCGCGGAAAAGGAATGACCGCGCCCGAGGTGCCGCCGTCGTCCGCCACGCCGCCGCGGCCACCGGCCGCGCAGCCCCCGGCGCCGCTCCGCGGCGACATTCCGCCTGTCACGGCCGCCCTCTGGGCGATCACCGGCGTGGCCGTGGTGCTGGCAGCCTGGTTCATGGCCACCGCGGGCGACGCCGAGTCCCGGTTCGTAAGCCCGACGATGCTGCCGAGTCCCGCCGAGACGGTGACGGCGATTCCGCACGTGTTCGGCCAGCGAAAGCTCGTGACGAACACGCTCGTGACGCTCGGCCGGGTCTGCCTCGGCTTCGGGTTGAGCGCGGCCGTGGGCGTGCCGCTTGGCGTGGGGGCAGCCTGCTTCCCCGCCGTGCGGGCGTTGCTCGTGCCGCTCAACGTGTTTGGCCGCAACATCCCGGTGGCGGCGCTCATTCCGCTCACGTTCTTCCTGTTCGGGATCGGTGAGTTTCAGAAGGTGATGTTCCTGTTCATCGCCAGCGTGGCCTTCGTGATCGGCGATGCCACGACGGCCGTGCTCGAGGTGCCGCAGCGGTATGTCGACACCGCGCTCACGCTGGGCGCCTCGCGGTGGCAGATCATCACGAAGGTGCTCGTGCCGCTGGCGGCCCCGACGATCTTCAACTCGCTGCGGCTCCTGTTCGGGCTCGCCTTCGGCTACGTGATGCTCGCCGAGTTGGTGAAGTTCGGCGGCGATTCCGGCGGGCTCGGCGATCTGATCAACGTGTCGCAGCGGCGGGGCGAGCGGGAACCGATCCTGATCGTGCTCGTCGTGATTCCGCTGGTGGCCTACGCGATCGACCGGGCCCTGTGGTGGCTCCAGTGCGATCTGTTTCCGCACCGCTACGGCGGCCGCGGGCTCGTGCCGCGGTTTGCCCACGGTCTCCTGCATGGCTTCGGCGCGGGCCGGGAGGCCACGCCATGACCAGCCAGGAAGAGCCTGCGGCCGAGCGGCCCGCCGCGGTGGCGTTTCGCAGCGTGACGAAGATCTACGGGGCGGGCACGCCCCGGGAATACGTCGCGATCTCCGACGTGAGCTTCACGATTCCCGACGTGGCCGACCATGGCGAGATCTCGTCGTTCCTCGGCCCGAGCGGCTGCGGCAAGAGCACCGTGCTGCGGCTCGTGGCGGGCCTCGCGCCCCAGCATCCGCCGACGGGTGGCAGCGTGACCGTGCTGGGCACGGAGATCCGGGGGCCGGCCGCCGATCGCGGCATGGTGTTTCAGGACTACACGAGCTTCGACAACCGCACCGTGCTCGACAACGTGGCCTTCGGCCTCGAGTGCCGGGGCGTGGGGCGGCGGGAACGGGAGGCCGAGGCCCGCGAATGGATCGCGAAGGTGGGGCTCGATCCGAATCGTGACGCCACCAAGTATCCCCACGAGCTGTCGGGGGGCATGCGGCAGCGGGTGGCCATCGCCCGCACGCTCGTGCTGCGGCCACGGATCATCCTCATGGACGAGCCCTTCGGTGCGCTCGATCCCGCCACGCGGCTCGACATGCAGGACCTGCTCGTGGCGCTGTGGCGGGAGGTGCAGGCCACCGTGCTCTTCGTGACGCACTCGGTGGAGGAGGCCGTCTACCTCGGCGACCGCCTGTTCCTGATGGCCACGACGCCCGGCCGGATCGTGGAGGAGGTGCGGCTGCCGGCCGCGTCGGCTCCGGCCCGTGAGGCCCAGTCGCAGCCTTGGTTCCACGAGCAGGTGCAGCGGCTCCACTCGCGGATGGAGGAGATCGAGGCTGCGGCCCTCGCGCCGTCATCCCAGGCACCGTCATGAAGTATCCACCGTCATGAAGTATCTCTGGTCGGCATTCGCGAGCCGGTGGAATCTGCTGCTCTTCGGCGGCGGCGTGGCCGCGGCGCTGATCAGCGGCTTTCCGGGCGTCGTGTTACCGCTCGTGGCGGCCGCGGAGATTTACTACCTGGCGAGCATGGTGGGAAACGGCCGATTTCGGTCGGCCGTCGACGCCCAAGACGCGAAGGCCCGTCGGCTGACCGAGGCGACCGGAGCCCGCGAGGCATACGAACGGATTCGCAACAAGCTGCCCGGCCCGCTCCTGCGGCGGTTCGATCAGCTGCGTGACCACTGCCTCAAGCTCGTGGAGCTGGCCGGCAGCATGCGCGGTCCGGGAGCCGAGGCGCCGGAGCAGGGCACGCTCGAGTCGCTCGACCGCCTGCTCTGGGGCTACCTGCGGATGATCTGGGGCGCAGCCACGCTCTCGGAGTTTCTCGACCACACCGACGACGGTGCGATCCGCACGCGGGTCGCCGAGCTCGAACGCCGCCTGGCGAAGTTGCCCTCCGGCGGCGATGCCGACGCCGCCCAGCTCCGGGCCACGCTCGAAGATCATCTCCGCACGAGCCGCGAGCGGCTCGCGAACATCGACGAGGCCCGGCGGAAGCTCGACGTGGTGGCCGCCGAAATCGAGCGGCTGGAGGCGAAGATCGCCGCGCTTGCCGAGGGTGCCGTTGCCAAACGCGACATGGGCGACCTCGCACGGCGGGTGGACGAGGTGGCCGAAGGGATGCGGCGGACCGACGAGACGATGCGGCAGCTCCAGCTCCCGCCGGAGCTCGAGGAGCTGGAAGAGGCGCCGCCGATGCTCCGCGAGGAGGCGTGACCGGCGTTCAGCAGCGCCGTAGTCCGCACACTCCGTGTGCGGTTCGAGGTCTGAAGGCCGAATGGTCGAACTATTCGATTGCGGGTGCGCGGGCCTGCAAGGGAATAGCCAGGGCCTGAGGTTTTCTGACCGTGGGCCACATGCGGAGCATGTGGACTACGGGCAAGCAGCGAGGCTACTTCGGCAGGTCGCGGATGACGTTCCGCCAGTGCGTGACGGACGCGTCGTCGACGAACGACATCTCGGCGACGGCGGCCCGGAGGCACTTGATCGCCTCGATCACGACCGCCGCGTGCTGCAGCACCTCCTTGGCCTGCTCGTTCTCGTCGTCGGCCGCAAGCTCCTCATCGGGGTCCACCTGGCCGCTCTCGCGATCAGAGACGCTTGCATAGCGGGCGCCGTAGGTGAACCACGGCGCGACCGCATCCACGAGCCCCGCGAAGTCGATCGCCGCGGCCGCGGCCAGCGGCTCCTCGAACGTGGAGAGCCCCGAGCCGGTCTCCAGTTTGTTCGCCACGAGCATCCGCGCCGCCTGATTCGGTGCCAGCGAAAACACCGCCGCCTTCTCGCCGACGCCGATCGACGGCCGGATCTGCTCGCTGATGCCCGATTCCGGCATCGCGAACGACCAGACCGTGCCCCCCTCGGCCTTCGACTTCTCCGGATCGGGCACCCGGTAACCGGCCGGCACCGCATCCGGGTTCATCTCGCGGACCGCGTCCACGAGTTCGTCCGTCAACGCGAACAGATCGTTGAGTCCCTCGCGAAACAGCTTCGCGTCGGCCAGCGGCAGCACGATCGCCGGCTCCACGAGCGGCAGCGGCTCCGCCGACGACGGCAGATCGCGATGCGGTTTCTTGGCCTTTGATTTGGCGTCGATCACGAACCCCACCTGGCCGTCGGCGAGCGACGGCAGGATCTTGCCTCGAATCGCCGCGACGAGCTTCTCGCCAAGCGGCACGAAGTGCTCGTCCAGTTCCGCGAACAACTCGGCGGCCTCATCGCCTTCGCCGGGCAGCCCCCAGTCGCGGAGGAAGTCGAGTCCGCCGCTCACGAATGCCGCGAGGTCGTCGAAGAGCGCGGGATCCGACTTGAACCGCACGACGCCCACCGCCAGCGGGGCGCCGCCGGTGTGGGCGAAAAGGTCGAGCCGCTTCCCGCCGTCCACCGGCTGATTCCGGGACCAATCCCAGGCGTAGCCCTCGTAGCCCTGGTCGGCGAGAAACGAATACGACATCCAGGGCCCGGGCACCGTCAGCCGCTTGCCAAGATCGGCGGAGGCCTCGCCGAGCCATTCGCGGAACGCCTCGGCGGCGTCGGCCGGATAGCCGGCGGCTTCGACCCCGACGGATGCGGCTTCGAACTGTGACTCGAGGCCGCTGGACCAGTCGGCCAGCGCGGCGGCGAGATCACCGCTGATGTAGTTGATGCCGGTGATCTTCCGGTCCTTGTGGGCCAGCAGAGGCGCGAACGGCTTCTGATCGAGCAGGGGGCCGTCGGCGGCGGGCTTGCCGGCCGCGATCACGAGCTTCCGCAGGTGATCCGCCGAATCACCCAATGAGAGGATCACCCAGTCGTCGATCACCCCCACGGCGATCACCAGCTGCAGCGCTTCCAGCCGGTCGAACACCGCGTCGAGCCCCTCCACATCGCCGACCTCGTCTTCCATCTGCTCCCGCAGGTCTCCCCACGGCAGCCGCGAGCCATCGAGCGTGAACGTGACGAACTCGCCTCCGCCGATCTGCGTGCGGGCGAGCGAGTCGGCGAGGTCGGGATTCGACTGCACGACGAGCTTTGCGAGCACCTCCAGCCGCTTGAGCTGCGACGCGCCGGCCTCGCGCTTCGTCGTCTTGAAACCCCACACGACGTCCGGCACGACGATCAGCTCGGCGTTGGCGACGAGCGCCTCGGCCACGAGCCGCTTGTGCAGCTGCTCGGGCGCAAACTCCTCGGCCGCATCGGCCAGCCGCACCGGCACGATCCGGTCCGGCGCCGGCGGCGCGGCCGCCTCGTCGTCGTCCTCGTCCTCGAGCTCATCCTGATCGGGAATCTCGAAGTCGAAGTCCACCCCGACGCCATCGGGCGCGAACATTCCTGCCGCCTGCTGGACCTGCTGGAGCCTTCGCGCAAGCCGAACGAACGGGACGCACGACGGCTCGCCGTAGACGAACGTGTCGGCGGACACCATGTCGCGCAGAAGATCGAGGGCCTGCTCGTTCTCGGGGAGCTGCATGAAGGTTTCGATCATCGCCAGCGGGCTGCCCGGCATGGTTCGCTGCTCCTCGAGCGATTCGAGGGCCCGCTTCAGGCCCGGCAACGCCCGGATCGACTTGTAGGCGTTGCTGGCGAGGATGGCATCGAACTGCTCCCGCGCCCGCAGCGTGGCCGAAAAGAACGCCGCGTCGCCGGGCGCGACCGTCACGCCGCTGCCGGCAAGACCACCAGCATCCGCCGCCGCGACACAGGGGGTGTTCAGGCAGAAGGCAACCGCCGCGCCGCAGCAGAAGACAGACGCAAAACCAGGAAATCGACTTCGGCACATCGCAGGCATCCTCCATGAATCGCGGAATCGGGGAACCGCGCGGGGCAGTGGGTCAATCACCGCCTCCGCGTTAGCATAGGAGAATTCCCTGCATCTGGAACCTCGGTTTTCCCGGCGATGCTCATCGGATCCACACAGATTGCCGCCACCTTCGCCGAGGCCTTCGGTCTGCGGTTCGCGAGGCTCGTGATCACGGCCCATGACGACCACTGGCTCGCCGCCGCCCTCGCCGCCACCTGCGGCTACGGCACGAGCGTCATCGGCTGCGATGCCGAGATCGGCGTCGAAACCCTCATCCCTCGCGAAGCCTCTCCCGACGGCCGGCCGGCGGCGGCGGTGCTCGCATTCGGGTTCGCGGCCGAGGGCGTCGCGAAGGCCGTGGCAAATCGCGCGGCCCAATGCCTGCTCACCTGCCCGACCACGGCCGTCTTCGACGGCCTGCCCGCCGCGGCCGACCGCGTGCCCCTCGGCGGTCACGTGCGGTTCTTCGGCGACGGCTTCGAGAAGAGCAAGGTCGTGGATGGCCGCCGGTTCTGGCGGGTGCCGGTGATGGACGGCGAGTTTCTCGTGGAGGAGACGATCGGAATCGCCAAGGGCGTCGGCGGGGGCAACTTCATTCTCCAAGGCACGTCCCTCGAGGCGGCGCTCGCGGCAGCCCGCCGCGCGGTCACGGCGATTGCGGCCGTGCCCGGCACGATCACGCCCTTCCCGGGCGGCGTCGTGCGGTCGGGCAGCAAGGTCGGATCGAGGTACGAGGCGCTGCGGGCCTCGACGAACGAGGCCTTCTCGCCGGCGCTCGTGGGCCGTGTGACGTCGGAGCTCGCCCCCGGCGTGGCCTGCGCTCTCGAGATCGTGATCGACGGCGTCGACCGTGAGGCGGTGGCGGAGGCCATGGCCGTCGGCATCCGCGCCGCAGCCGGACCCGACATCCCGGCGATCTCGGCCGGCAACTACGGTGGCAAGCTGGGCAAGCACCACTTCCATCTTCACGAGATTCTCCAGACCGCGTAGGGGCTCGCAACGCACCACCGTAGTCCGCATGCTCCGCATGCGGCCCCCGGTGTGAATACCGCAGGCCCGGACTATTGCTCTTTTGGTTCGCGAGACCCTGTCCGAATAACAGCCCGCTTGGCCTCCATGCCTCCTACCGCACACGGAGTGTGCGGACTACGGCGATTACGCACCGACTGGCCTTTCTCCCGGCTCCCTGAACCTGCTATTTCCCCGGCGATAGCCCGGTGGCCGAGGCAGGCTGCGGGCATGCGCGCGAGGGCCTGGCCATGTCGGATGCAATGCACGAGCAGGATCGACGCAGGTCGCGGCAGGAGTTCGTCGTACCGCCGTCGCAGTCACGTTTTCCGGTGGCGGTCGGCGCCCTCGCCTGCGGCTGCCTCGGGTTTGCCCTCGTCTGGGTGTTGGGCATCGGCCGAAGGGCCGACAGGATGCCGGTCGAGGCGGCCAGTCAGGCCGACATCGGCGCCGATGCCGCGACGCACGAGACCGCGGCCGACATCGCTCCTGCGACAACCGATCAACCATTGACGGATGCCCGCGCGCCGCAGCTGTTCCAGGGTGCCGACGCCACCGAGATGCAGCCCGTCCGCGGCGATCGCTGGCGTCCGCAGGGTGCGGCCGACGAGCCCGCTGACGAGAGCATCCAGCCCGCGTCACTCGACACGACCGACCTGGCAGTGCAAGCCGCTGCCGAGCCGCGGCGGTTCTCCCGCTTCTCGTCCGCCGATCTGCCCCCCATCGATGCCACGCCCGCCGACGCATCGCCTGAAGAACCGACGGACGCTCCGCGGGAGACGCCGGAGCGGAGCCTCGTCGCCCCGGTCAGTTCGAGCGAGCCCGAGACCGAGCCTGCCGCCGTTCCCGACACAGCGGCCGATGAGGCGGTCGATCTGCAGCCGCTCCCCGAGACGACGGCGACTCCATCGCGTGAGCCCGACACGGCAGTCACTGCACCGGAGACCGAGCTGCCGGCGGATCCAGCCTCACCTGCCGCCGACGCCCCCGCGGCTCCTGTTGCCGAGGCCGAACCGCCGGCGGTCGCACCATTCGCTGCCGCGCCCGCCATCGCGCCGCCACCTGCCGCCGCACCGGCCCCG
>JBJTIE010000283.1:0-2970 GCA_046094845.1 Planctomycetaceae bacterium
CCCCAACCGCGACCATGCGAAGGGGCGCATCTACCGCCTCGTGTGCACGAAGCGGCCGCTCGTCGAGCCCGCCACGCAGTTCGGCAGGTCCACGGCCGAGGTGCTCGAGCAGCTGAAGGAGCCCGAGTGGCGGACGCGCTCTCGGGCCCGGGCCGACCTCCAGGCGCGGCCCCGGGCCGAGGTGCTCGCGGCGGCGCAGGCATGGCTTGCCGGTGTGCGCAGCTCGTCGCTGCCGCGGGCCGTGTCGGACCGGCTGGCCACCGAGGTGCTCTGGCTCCAGCAGAGTTTTCATGCGGTTGACGCCGCGCTGCTCGGGGACCTTCTCGCGTCCGAGACGCCCGAGGCACGGGCCGCGGCGACCCGCGTGCTGACCGACGAGCGGGAGCGGCTCTCCGACGCCGAGAGCCTGCTCGTGGCCCGGGCCACCGACCCGCATCCGCGGGTGCGGTGCGAGGCGGTGCGCGGCCTGAGCTTCTTTTCCACGCCGCGGGCGATGCAGGCCGTCGTGGCGGCGGCCGACGTCGTGCCGACCGACCGCTTCGTGGCCTACACCTGCGACGCCGCGCTCGGCGCCAACCTCGACGCCTGGCGGGAGCTCCACGCCGCGGGCCGGTTCGTCGCCGCGGACACCCCGGCTGCGGGCATCGTGAGCGGGGTGCTCGGCCACGAGGAGAAGGCCCGCAAGATCCTGCCGCACCTGGAGGTGCTCACGAGCAAGTCGCCGCAGACCGCGGAGGACCGCACCAAGGCGCTCCAGCTCCTCGGCCGCATGCCGGGGGGCGATCCGGGCAACGGGCAGCTCGTGTTCAAGCGGGTGTGCGCCGCCTGCCACAAGGCGGCCGCCGACGGGGCCACGCTCGGCCCCGCGCTGGCGGGAGTGGGCACGCGGCTCAAGCCGGCGAAGATCGTGGAGTCGATCGTCGATCCCAACGCGGAGGTCGCCGAGCAGTACCTCTCCACGTCGGTGCTCACGGACGACGGCCGCAGCATCGTGGGCCTCGTCGTTTCGGAGACGCCCGACGAGCTCGTGATCTTCGACGGCAAGGAGCGACGCACGATCCGCGTGGCCGAGATCGACGAGCGGTCGAAGCTCCGGCAGAGCAGCATGCCCGACGGCCTCGCCGCCACGCTCGCCCCGCACGAACTGCTCGACGTGGTCGCCTACCTCAAGAGCCTCAAGTAGCGGCTCGTTCCTCACACCCCCAGGGAGATTCCCGCATGCCCGAGCCCCTGTATCATTCCCGGCGCCGTTTTCTCGCGACGACCGCCGCCGCGGCCTCCACCTGCCTCCTGCCGGTGCGCCGGGCCGTCGCCCGGGCGAGCGACCGGCCCGTGTTCGCCACGATCGGCCTGCGGAACCAGGGCTGGTGGATCACCGAGGACGCGTTCGAAGTCGCCGACGTCGCGGCGCTCGCCGACGTGGACGCGGGAGTGCTCGCCGACGCGGTGGGGAAGGTCACGAAGGCCCAGGGCCGCGCGCCCGACGCCTACGGCGACTACCGCCGGGTGCTCGACCGCAAGGACATCGACGCGGTGATGATCGCCACGCCCGACCACTGGCACACGAAGATCGCGGTCGAGGCGATGCGGGCCGGCAAGGACGTCTACTGCGAAAAGCCGCTCACGCTCACGATCGACGAGGGCAAGCTGCTCGAGCGGGTCGTGAAGGAGACCGGCCGCGTGCTCCAGGTGGGCACGATGCAGCGGACGCAGTCGGGCCGGCGGTTTCTCCCGGCGATCGCCCTGGTGCGGCATGGCCGCATCGGCACGGTGCAGCGGGTGACCTGCCACATCGACGGCATGAAGCCGTCGCCGGCGATCCCCGTGGCGGCGGTGCCGGAGGGCCTCGACTGGGACTTCTGGCTCGGCCCCGCGCCGGCCACCGACTACCGGGCGTTGCCGGAGCTCCGCGAGGGCTACGGCGGCGGCGTGCCCTTCTACAGCAACTGCCACTACTCGTTTCGCAACTGGTATGAATACTCCGGCGGCAAGATGGCCGACTGGGGCGCCCACCACGTGGACATCGCCTGCTGGGCGATCGGGGCGAGCGACACCGGCCCGAGCAGGGTGACGCCGGTCGAGTACACGATGGCCTGCGACTACAAGGACGGCCAGCCCACGGCGGGCGACCGCTACAACGTGGCGACGGACTTCACGATCCGCGCGGCGATGCCTCGCGACGTCGAGCTCGTGATCACGAGCAAGGGAGACAACGGCATCCTCTTCGAGGGGACGAAGGGCCGCTTCTTCGTGAACCGCGGCAAGATCGTCGGGGCCCCGGTCGAGGCGCTCCAGGACGATCCGTTGCCGGAGGGGGCCATCGAGGAGGTCTATGGCGGGCCGGTGAGCCCGACCCACGTGGCCAACTTCGTGGAGGCGATGCGGTCCCGGAAGCAGCCGATCTCGGACGTCTGGTCGCACAACCGGATGCTGGAGATCTGTCATCTCTCGAACATCGCGATGCGGCTGGGCCGCGAGTTGGCCTGGGATCCGGTGGCTCGCCAGATCGTGGGCGACCCGCAGGCCAACGCCTTCCTGGGCCGCGAGAGCCGCAAGGGCTACGAGATCGCCGGCGCCTGACCCGCGGGCACCCGAAGGCCACAGAGTGCCACTCTGTGCTACTGGGGGCCGCGCAGCGCTGTAGGTGCAGACTGGCAGTCTGCGCACGGCCGCCAGCCGAAGGCCACAGAGTGCCACTCTGTGCTACTGGGGGCCGCGGAGCGCTGTAGGTGCAGATTGGCAATCTGCACACGGCGGCCACCCGGTTTCCACAGAGTGCCACTCTGTGCTACAGGGGGCCGCGCAGCGCTGTAGGTGCAGATTGGCAATCTGCACACGGAGGCCACCCGGATTCCACAGAGTGCCACTCTGTGCTACAGGGGGCCGCGGAGCGCTGTAGGTGCAGATTGGCAATCTGCACACGGCGGCCGGCCGAAGGCCGGATTTCACAGAGTGCCACTCTGTGCTAGT
>JBJTIE010000284.1:0-8850 GCA_046094845.1 Planctomycetaceae bacterium
TCGCTGCCGCTCTTCGCCCCGACCGAGTTCATCCCGCTGCCCAACACGCCCGACCCGCGGGTGACGCTCTCGATCAGCGACCTCGGCGGGTTCGTGGAGGCCAGCGACGCCCGCGAGTCGGTCGCCGACGTGCTCTCGGTGAACGTGCCCGATCTGGCGGCCGCCGCCGAGGGCGATACGCCCACCCTCATCGACCTGCTCCGCGATCCCGCGCTTTTTCTCGACGGGATCGACGTCTACCTCGGCACGATCGAGACGGCCCTGAGCGGCCTCTCGGACATTCCCCTGCCGATCATCAGCGACGCTTTAGGCAGTGCAGCCCGTGACGTGTTCAGCTTTCGCCGGGGCTGGCTCCGCGAGATGAAGGCCCAGATGCGCGGGGCGGGCGAATCGATCTTCGAAGTGACACGCGATACGATCTTCGACTTTCTGGGGCCCGACGGCCTGGGCATGTTGCTCGAGGACAACGGCGACCGCACCGTGGCCGGGATGGTCGAGGCGGCCTCCGTCGATGCCGTGACGCTGGCCTTCGTGGACCGCTCCGGCGACGTCCTCGACGGCAACGTCTACGGCGCCCACGGTGTCGAGTTTCGGATGCGGCTCGGTCAGCAGCTGCTCGACACCGGCCTCGACCTCGACTTCTCGTTCGACGCGCTCGCGCCGCTCTTCGAACTCTCGCTCGACGGCGGCCTGCGGTTCCAACTGGGATGGGACATCTCCGTCGGCTTCGGCTTCAACCTCGACGACGGCTTCTACACGATCGTCGATGCGACGGCCAACGAGGCCCAACTCCGGTTCGACGCCTTCCTCGACACCGCCTCCCGCGACTACACGGTCGACTACCAGAGCGGAGCCTGGGTCGTCGTCGATGGCGACGGCAACGTGGTCAACGCCCCGGGCACGAACACCCCGATGCGGGCGCTGGCCGTCAACCGCGACGGCGCGGACGTCACGGCCGGCGTGCCGCTCCCGGGAGCGGCGACCGGTGGCGGGGAGGAGGACGACTGCGGCTGCGGCGATCGGCCCGACCAGGCCGACGACGAGCCGATCTGGTGGGTCGTGGCCGCCGAGGACGAGGACTCGGGCGACTGGGTGCCGGCCACGTTCGACGACTGGGGCCGGCTCGTCCCGGTCGGCGATGACGACGGCTTCGTGGATCGGCTGGTCGAGATCACGGCCGTGGCGCCGGCCACGATCCGCGGCGACCTGTTCTTCCTCACGCTCCAGGCCACCGACAAGGTGCGGCTCGGCCTCCGCGGCGTCACCCCCTACGACAGCCTCTACACCTGGGGCAATCCTCTGATCCCGCTGGCACCCCAGGTGGATGCCGACGCCCGCGACCACGCGACGACGGGCGTCAACCGCAACAACGAGCTTCCCACGCTCTTCTCGGGCAGCATCAGCGTCAACGTGCTCGACCCGAGCGCCGCGTCGATCTTCAATCGCGCGGAGGTCGCCGACACGATCAGCGGTTACGGCCTCGCCGACCGGACCGGCAAGCTCATCTACCTGCCAGGCAGGGCGACGCCCACGGCCGTCCGTGAGTTCTACGAGATCCACGTGCTCGACGTCGCGACCACGGAGGAGGACGACGACGGGTTCATCGTCGGCACGCCGATGGTGGGTGTCGATCCGATCCTGATCCCGCTCGATGCCCTGTCGGGTGCATTGGCGGAGGATCTGGTCGTGCCGGTCACGATCGACGGTGTCGCCTGGCTGCTTACGATCCCCATGGGCACCACGATCGCCGACTCCAAGGCGCTCGTCGAAGAGCTGATCCTGGCCCGTGGCTCCGCGGTCCGCGACGTCAACGAGAACGGCGTCATCGACCTCGATGACGAGCAGGCCCCGACGCTCATCGGGGAGATCTCGTTCGGCTTCCTCGCCGACGAGGACGGCGCCGCCGAAAACACTGACGCCGATTGGTGGATCATCCAGCCCCCCTCCGGCACGCGGCCGCCCGATGCCCCCGTGCCGACGGTGGACGACTGGGAGCCGCTGCGGCGGATGAAGGAAGACCCGTCGGCGAATCGCATCACCCTCGACGAACTGCGGGCCGGCGGCTCGGCCCTGATGCAGGTCAACCTGGTGGCCCGGGCCGTGGTCAACCTCGAGCTCGATCTCTCGATCGCCGACAGCGCCGCGATCCCGCGAATCCTGGCCGATCTGAACATCGACTGGAGCACCGACGCTCGCCAGCCCCTGCCGGGCGGCACGCCCCCGGGCAGCGGCACCACCACCGTCGGTGGCGGCATCAATCCGCAACTGGGCTCGACCGAACTCGATCTCCTGCCGGAAGTAGGCCTCAGCAACATCAAGCTCGACGTCGGTAGCTTCCTGACCGACGTTCTGAAGCCGATCGTCAGCGAGCTCGACAAGGCGTTCAAGCCGCTCGACCCGGTGCTCGACGCGCTCCAGACCCGGATCCCGGTGCTCTCGGACATCGCCGGCCGCAAGATCGAACTCGCCGACCTGCTCGCCACCTTCGGTGGCCCGAAGGGGAAGGCCGCGGCCACGCTGATCGACGCCATCATCGCCGTCCGCGAACTCGTCGGAGTGGTCAACGACGTTCCCGATGGCGTCAGCCTTCAGCTGCCGCTCGGCCGCTTCTGGCTGCCCAAGACGGACCAGGGCGGCCGCTACGGCTACGGCGAAATGCTTTACGACAACGCCGCCCTCGGCATCGAAAGCGGCGACTTCGACTCGAATCCGGCCGAGAATCCGGCCAATGTGGCCGCTGCCCAGCGGGCCCTCGGCAAGCTCGAGGCCCAGAACGCCGACAACCCAAACTACAAGCAGCCGGGCGTCGATTCGAAGAAGCGGGGTGGATTCCGCGTCCCGATCCTTCAGGACCCCATCAACGTCTTCAAGCTGTTGATGGGACGCGACGCGGTGCTCGTCACCTACTCGCTGCCGGAGGTCGATCTCAGCATCGGGGCCTCGTTCCCGCTCATCAAAATCTTCGTGCTCGAGGTGGGCCTGCGGTTCCAGATCGACGTCAAGGCCCAGATGCACTTCGGCTACGACACCTACGGTGTGCGGATGTTCGTCGACTCCGGCGACATCGAGGATCTGTTCCACGGCTTCTACATCTCCGACCGGGCCAAGGCCGACGGCTCGGGGGCCGACGTCGACGAGCTCACGGTCGAGGCCACGATCGCCCTCTACGGCGGCGTGGACGTGGTGCTCGCAAAGGCGGGCATCGAGGGTGGATTCACGTTGACCGCCACGGTCAACCTCAATGACCCCAACAACGACGGCAAGCTGCGGTTCACCGAGATCGTCGAACTCATCAGCTACACCGGCAACCCGCTCGACATCGTCGACGTCACGATGCGTGGCGAGGTCTACGCCCGCTACTACTACTGGGTCGGCCTGCGAATCTGGACGCCCTGGAAGAAGTACACGATCACCCTGGCCCGTGGCGGCAAGACGTTCGCCCGCATGACGCTGTTCACGCTCGTCTTCGAGGGAAGCGACGGACCGCCGGCCTACGCCAGCAAGGTCACCTCGATCGACCGCGACGGCATCCGGCGGCCGAACACGCTGCTGCTGCACGCCGGCACGAATGCTCCCAAGCGGGTCAGCAACCAGGATCCGCTCAAGACGAAGGACGGTGCCGAGCGGTTCAAGATCTGGAACGTGGGCGACACGGTCTACGTGCAATACCTCAACTACTCGACGACCGAGACCCAGGAGTTCACCGGCATCGATCGGGTGCTCTTCGACGGCGGCATCGGCGACGACGAACTCGACGCCAGCGGCCTCGACGGCCTCCCGATCGACTTCGTCGGTGGCACCGGCGACGACACGGTGCTCGTCGGTTCGGGATCAGAGACCCGGCTCAGCATCCTCGACGGCGGGGCGGGCAACGACAGGATCGAGGTCGCTGGTGGCGGCCGGTTCCGCATCCTGGGCGGCCTGGGCGACGACGAGATCGACGCCGGCACGGGCACGGTCTCGGTCAACGGCGGGGCGGGCGGAGACGCCATCACGACCGGTGCAGGCAGCACGGCCACGCTGATCTTCGACCGGCAGTACGGCGCCGACACGCTCGAACTGTCGGCGGCGGCCCTCGTCAACCTGCTCGACTTCACCGAGTCGTCGTCGGGCGTCGCCGGCCTGCTCTCGGCCGCCGGCAGCACGGTCGCAGCCGGCGCGGGCAATATCGTCACCTTCAATCTGGCGGCGGCGACGGAAATCCGCGGCTCCCAGCAGCGGGACCGGTTCACGGTCACCGATCCCAGCACGCGGCAGGCCAACGGTGGCCGCGGGCTCGTCCTCCGCGGTGGCCTGGGCGACGACATCTACGAGATCATCGCCGACACGTTCTCGGGCGTCTCGGTCGACGGGATCACGATCGACGACACGCTCCCGCCGCTCGCAGAGGCCGCCGCCGGCGACGTCACACTCTCCGACGGCGACTGCGGCCACATCTGCGAGATCGCGGTGGCCGACCCCGGCCTGGGCTACACCGTGGCCCCCGACGTGGTGATCGTCGACGAAACCGGCTCCGGCGCCCGCGCGGTCGCCAGCCTCGACGAGCAGGGCCGCGTGACGCGGATCATCATCACCCGCGAGGGACGCGGCTACACCAACCCGCAGGTCTACCTCGTCAATCCGGCGAGCTATTCCGACAAGCTGGTGTTCACGTCCACGGCGGCGACCGCCACGCTCGATCGCGGCGGCAACGGGGAGGCGGGCGACTACCGGATCACCGCCGGTGGCAAAGACTTCAAGTTCGTCGGCTGGACGAACGTGGGCTCGATCCGCCCCGACGAGTTCGACGCGAGCGAGATCGACAGCGTGACGGTGAACCTGCCCCAGGGTGTGCTCACGCTCGCCGAGGGCATCGACCTGTTCGACACGTTCACCGTCAACGCCCACCGGATGGAGCAGAA
This sequence comes from Planctomycetaceae bacterium, assembly GCA_046094845.1. GTDB lineage: Bacteria > Planctomycetota > Planctomycetia > Pirellulales > UBA1268 > QWPN01. The sequence continues at coordinate 4,902 of JBJTIE010000284.1, forward strand.
CGCCAGGATCGTGGCCGACACCGTGTCGCTCACGACCGACAACGGCTTCCAGGTGCGCTACGCCATCGACGCGGTCAACAACGGCGACGTCACGATCCGCTCCACGGGCAACAACCTCGCCAACTACGCGACGTCGTGGGCGAAGGCCGACACCACGGTCGCGTCCTCTGCGATCACGGGCGTGACGCTGACGAACACAGGCGACCACTATTGGTTCGCCCCGAGCATCACGTTCGCCGGCGGCGGTGGCAGTGGAGCCCGGGCGCAGGCGACGGTGTCCAACGGGCAGATCACGGGCATCACGGTGCTCGGCGGCGGATCGGGCTACTACCAGTCGCCCCGGCCGCAGGTGGTGATCGCGCCGGCTGCGAGCATTCAGATCGACGCGATGATCACGAGCACCAACCCGGGCTCCGCGGTCGGGTATGGCGACGGCCGCGGCCGCGTGCTGCTCTATGCCGACAAGGGCTCGGTGGTGACGGCGGGCGAAGTGTTCTTCCCGTTCGACACGCGAGCGGGGGCCCCGCGGGGCGCCCGCACGGTGGATTGGCTCGACGGCGACTTCCGCTACCGCTCGATGGTGGCCCTCGACGACCTCGTCAATCCGATCGCCCACCCCGGCATCTCGGTCGGCACCGGGGCCGAGTTCACGGCGATCCTCGACGACGACGGCCGCGTCGTCGGCTTCACGAAAGTGAGCGGCGGCAGCGGCTATGTATTCGACCTGCCGCCAAGCGTCGACATCGAGGGGCTGGCCACGGCCGTGGCGATCGTGGCCGACGACGGCTCGATCGAGGGCCTGCGGATCACGTATCCTGGCGAAGGCTACGGTCAGGCCCCGCGGGTCACGATCCAGCCCAACGGCTTCGGCCGGATCGTGGACTTCGATCTCGCGAACCCGGCGGTCGCCGCCGATGGCACGCCGCTCAATCGGGTTCACATTCAGGCGGCAGGCGGCCGCCTCGTGACGGTGGCCGGGATTCAGATCGGCGATCCCTCCAAGCCGCTCAAGAGCGACGTGGAGACGTTCGTCGCCCAGACGATCCAGGCCGGCGGCAGCATTTCGCTCTTGGAGAAGGACGGGCTGCGGATCGGCCGCGACGAGGCGGTCGACGGCATCATCACCAGCGGTGGCAACGTCGCGATCACGACGTTCGGCGGGGCCCTCGAGCTCGGGGCCCCCGTTCAGCGTGTGGACGGCCAGGGACGGCTGCTCTGGCAGGACGATGCCAAGACGATCCCGATCTACGAGCGGGACGCCAACGGCGACATCGTCTACGAGGGGGGCCAAATCCGCGTCGGCGACGCGAGCGTGAAGCTCACGGCCGACGATATCGAGGTCAACGTGCCGCTCAACGACGGGCTGCTCGCCTCGACCGGCCGCGAGATCATCCTCCAGCCGGTGAAGGTGGATGCCGAGATCGGTCTCTCCGGAGCGCGGGCCCGCGTGGAGGCCGTGATGGCCGACGGCGGGATCAGCAGCTTTACGAACGTCTGGGGCGGCCGCGGCTACCTCACGGCCCCCACGGTGGTCGTCGCTCCGCCCGGCGAGCGGGCCTTCGCGAGCGCGACCGCCCGCGATGGGGCCGTGCAGTTCGTCGAGGTCGTGTTCGGCGGCACGAACTACACGACGGCTCCGGTCGTGACGCTGATCGGCGGCGGGATCGGCGGTGCGACCCCGGTCAACCCGGCCGTGGTGGAGGCGGTCGTCGGCGACGACGGCTCGATCATCGGCTTCACCGTCACGAGCGGCGGCTCGGGCTACGTCACCGCGCCCCGCGTGGACGTGGCCCTGCCCGGCCAGCAGGCCCGCGTGCTCGCCATTCTCGACACCGCGAACCCCGACCCCGTCAGCGGCCGGTTCGCCGTCAGCCACTTCGAGGTCATCCAGGCCGGCAGCAACTACACGGGCACGCCGCGGATCGAGGTGGTGGCTCCCTATGACTTCACGCTCGACGCCGACGAGATCGACCAGTTCAACGACTCGTTCGAGACCGTCGTGATCGGGCGGATCGAAGGCGAGCACCTGTTTCACTCGCCGGAGGGCTCGTTCCGCGACGGCCTCGTGCTCCGCGCCCCGCGGGCCGGCGGCACGATCGACATGAACTCGCTCGTCTCGACGGGCTCGGTCTCGATCGTCGGCTCGGGCAACACGTTCCATTTCGACACGGCGGCGGCCGCGGTCTCGGGCACTTCGATCTCGATCGACGACAACGTGATCGTGCACATGGGCGTGTCCGGCTCGGCCACGGCCACGACCGGCTCGATCGTGGTCTTCGGCACCGGCAAGGGCATGATCGACGGTGATCCTGACGGCGACGACGCGGGCGACGACGAGAATCTGCTGCTGGCTGCCGAGACGTTCGTCACCGTGACCGGAGCGATTGGCAGCCGCTGGAGGCTCGACGATCTGACCGTCACGAGTGCGACCCGCGGGGCCATCGACCTGCAGCAGTCGGTGGCGTTGTCGGGCGATCTCGGGATCACCGGTGGCGCCATCACCATCGGCGGCATCATCGACATCGATGGCGACCTCGTCATCGATGCCTCGTCGATGGTGCTGTTCTCGGCCGACGTGAACGTCGGCGGCAACCTCACGATCACGGGCGCCACCGGCGTCACGTTCGCCGGCACGCTCACCGTAGGCGGGATGCTGAACATCGCCCAGGTGCCTGGCACCGTGCGGTTCGGCGACCTCGTGAACGTGACGGGCCCGCTCGACGTCACGGCTGGCACGCTCATCGAGGTGCTCGGCGGCCTGGACGCCGGCGAAGCGACGACGTTCACCGCTGACGGGATCGACTTCAAGGGGGGCGCGGCCTCGATCGCGGGTGCCGCCACGAAGCCCCTCACGATCCAGCCCTTTACGGCAAGCCGCCCGATCCGGGTCGGCACGCCCATCGGCAGCGCCGGCGGCACGCTCGATATCTCCGATGCCGACTTGGCGGCCATCGCCGGCGGCTGGGGTCTGGTGGTGATCGGCGACGCGACGAACGGAACCGGCGCCGTGACGATCGGCTCGATCGGTACGCAGCAGGGCAGCAGGAACTCGTGGCTGGTGAACTCCACCACCATCGTGGGTGGCAGCGTGACCGTCGCCCAGAAGGTGGATGCGACCATCCCGGCCGGCGAACTCGTGCTGCGAGCCCGGACGGGCGACGTGACGGTGAACGCCGCCATCAACGAGACGGCGACAGATCGGGCGGCGACCGTCTCCATGCAGGCGGCGGGAGCGATCGCGATCAACGCCGCCGTCTCCTCGGCACAGACCCTCAACCTCACGAGCGGCGGCACGACGAGTCAGACCATGACCGCCCCGCTTGCGACGCGGAACCTGCGGATCGACAGCCAGGGGGCCGTATCGCTGCTCAGCCCGACCAACGCCTTCGATCTACTCGCCGTGACCACGAGCGACGACGACATCGCGATCCGTGAGGATTCGGGCTACGAGATCGGCAGCATCGCCGGCGTGATCGGCATCCGGGTGGGCACGGGCACGGCGCGGCTGATCTCGAGCGGCCGGGTCACCCAGGCGTATGCCATCGACGCGGGCCGGCTCGACCTGCAGGGAGCGGGTGGCCAGTGGGTCCTCACCGCAGGCAACACGATCGGCACGCTGACGGCCGACACCGGCAGCCTGAACGTGGCCGATGCCGCGCAGCTCAACGTCGCAAGCCTCGTGTCCTCGCAGCAGAGCGGCACGGCGATCACGCTCTCTGCGCCGACCGGCCTCTCGCTGACGGCCGCGATCACCACCGCGGGCGGCGACGTCGTCCTCAATGACGCGGTCACCCTGACCAACGACGTCACGATCGACGTCGAGGACGGTGCGAACACGGGCACAGCCCGGTTCCTGTCCACGGTGAACGCCACCGCCGCCGGCCAGCAGGCGTTGGCGATCACCGGCAAGCTGAACGCGGGCGACTCCATCGGCGCGACGACGGCCCTG
>JBJTIE010000285.1:0-2311 GCA_046094845.1 Planctomycetaceae bacterium
AATCGATCGCGTGCGGCGTGCCCGCGCCCCCCGCCCAGTGCTCCCCCCCGGCCGCTGCGACTTTGGTTTCCTCGACCCGGCCCGGGGGCTCGATCCGAAGTAGATCACCGCAATGGCCGCCGCCTATGGCGGCACGCCCACCGTCTTCAAGCAGGACGCCGCCGACGAGACGATCGCGTCCGTGGCGGATGACTTTCTGGCGGCGGTTCGCGCCGCAACTGCCGCCGATAGGCCCGCGACGATCGTCGTGCTCGGCCACGGCCTGCCGGCCGAGATTCAGAGTTATTCGATTCGCTTCGAGCGGCTCGCTGCAGCACTCCTCGACGGTGCCGTCCGCGCGGACTCAGCCCCCGCAGCGAATGCCACCGTCGATCTCGGCCATATCGTGCTCGTGTGTGACGACTGCTTCAGCACCGACTTCCTGATCAACTTGTGCACGGAGATCGAGGCGGAATGTCGCCGCCGCGACCACAGACTCGTGTCGCTACCGACCTGCATCGCGGGCACGAACCGCGACTGTGTCGGGCACGCCGACGTGGGCGAAAAGTTCGTGCCGCACTTCTGGAAAGACGTCATCGAACTCTTCTATGTGCGGCGGCCGCGGCCCGAAACCGTCACGCTCGGCGACTTCTTCGAGAAGGTAGACAACATGATGTATGGCTACGGCCGTGCGCCCACGGTCGGCCGTGACGGGAGCGTAAGCTACCGGCTCGTCGATCCGACGCAGTGCCAGGATCCCGTCGTGCTCGTGCCACTCGACGAGGCCGAACTCGTCGAACTCCGTACGATCCTCCGGCTGCCCGCCGACGCCCCGCTTCCGCGTTGGCTCGACATCGGCTGACCCGGGGTGGAACCGAGCCCACCTGCGAACGTCACGCGAGATTACTCGCCCGGCCGGTCACCGGGGAGGACGAGCGCCGGGGGCACGCGGAGGATCAGCCGGTAGAGGGCCGGGAGGATGAAGAGCGTGAACAGCGTGCTCGTGATCACGCCCCCGATCACGACCGTGGCCAGCGGCCGCTGGACCTCGGCTCCGGTGCCCTCGGAGAGGGCCATCGGGATGAATCCCAGGCTCGCGACGAGCGCCGTCATGATGATCGTGCGGAGCGAGGCACAGGCCGTCTCCTCGATTGCCACGTCGCGGGCCGTGCCACGGGCCAGTCGCTCCCGCAGGGCGCTGGCCACCACCATGCCGGCGAGCACCGACACGCCGGAGAGCGTGATGAAACCGACGGCCGCCGAAATCGAGAGCGGCATGCCCCGGAAGGCGAGGGCCCAGATGCCCCCCACGCAGGCGAACGGCACGCTGATGAAGAGCAGCAGGGTGTCGGCCACGTTGCGGTAGGTGAGGTAGAGCAGGGCGATGATGAGCAGCAGCGCCAGCGGCACCACGATCATGAGCCGCTTCTGGGCCCGCTGCATGTTCTCGAACTGCCCGCCCCATTCCAGGCGAAACGTCCCCTGCGGCAGCTCGACCTGCGTGGCGATCTGCGCCTGTGCGTCGGCCACGAAGCCCCCCACGTCGCGGCCGCGAACGTTGCACTGCACCACCGTGCGCCGCTCGCTCCACTCGCGGGTCACGAACTTGGGCCCCAGCACCGTTTCGATCGTGGCGATCCGCTCCAAGGGCACGCTCTCGCCCGCGGGGCCCCGGATCGGGATCGATGCCAGCGACTCGGGGCCGGCCCGAAGCGACTCGGGCAGGCGGACCACGATCGGAAACCGCAGCTGCCCCTCGACGATCTGCCCCACGGCCTTGCCCCCGACGCTCTCGACGATGTCGAGCACCTCCTGCGCGGAGATGCCGTAGCGGGCGATCTCGTCCTGCTTGACCGCGATCTTGAGAATCGGCTGGCCCGACACCTGCTCGACGGCCACGTCGGCCCCGCCGGGCACGCTCCGCAGAACCGTCGCCACCTCGTTGGCCTTCTGCACGAGGGCATCGAGCTCGTCGCCGAACACCTTGACGGCGATGTCGGCACGCACGCCCGACACCATCTCGTTGATCCGCTGCTCGATCGGCTGCGTGAACCAGATGATCTGGCCGGGGATGCCCTCGACCACCGTGTTCATCACCTCCACGAGCGCCGCCTGCGTGCGGGCCCGCTTCCACTCCTCGCGGGGCTTGAGCGCGATGAACATGTCGGTGGCCTCGATTGCACCGGCGTCGGTGGCCACCTCCGGCGTGCCCGTGCGGCTCCAGCCGAGGGCGCTCTCCGCGGGGAACACACCGAGCCGCGCTTTCTCGATCCGCAGGGTCAACCGGCACGCCTCTTCGATGCTCGTGCCGGATGAACATGCGGATCGAGAA
>JBJTIE010000286.1:0-9554 GCA_046094845.1 Planctomycetaceae bacterium
AGTCATCCCGCCGCCAACTCACGGACCCGGAGGGGCTGCCCATGCCCCGTCACCGGACGCTCGCTGCGGACGTCCTGTCCTTCGCTCGCTCGATGGAGGCTGCGCTCTCGGCATCCTGCCTTCGCTTGCCTCCACACGCCGGCTCCTGGGGCATGGGCAGCCCCTCCGGGTCCGTTAGTTGGCGGCTGGATGAATTGCATTGGCTGTGGATAACCCGAGGGTGTAGGATCGAAACGTCGGGGCGCTGACTGCGGGGACACTCATGAGCCGTCATTCGTCACGCACGCGGATTCGTCGCGGGGCGGCGCTTGCCTTTGAAGCCTGCGAGCCGCGCTGCCACATGGCCGCCGACACGGGCCACATGGCCGTCGGGATGAACCTCGAGAATGTGGTGGACTGGTCGCCGGCCTGGACGTTCACCGATGCCTTCAAGTCATCACGGCCCTGGATCTCCCACGCGTTCAACACGCAGACATGGGGCACGACCTGGGATGCCGCCGCCGCGCCGACGCTCGACCTTGATGCCAACGGCAACGTCCGGTCGCTGAAGACATGGACGCAGAACGGCGTGCAGATGAAGCAGTTCGCCGGCACGCTCATGTTCAACTCGCTCGGCGGCGGCTATGCCGGCGGCACCTACCGGGCCGAGTGGGACGGCACGGGGGTCGTGACGTTCGGCTTCGACGCCGTCGTGACGGCGAGCGGCCGCACGGCGGCGGGCCGCTCGTTCGCCGACCTCCGCGTGACACCCACCGACTCCGGCATCTACCTGCGGATCGAGGAGACGAGCCCAGCCGATCCGGTGCGCAATCTGAACGTCTGGATGCCCGATTGGAACGGCCGCAGCTTCGTCGGCGAACGGTGGCAGCCTGGCGCGACATTCTCCCCCTTCCACCCGCTGTTCCTCGAGCGGCTCGCCCCGTTCAAGACGCTCCGGTTCATGGGGATGCAAGAGACGAACACGTCGGACATCGGCACCTGGTCGCAGCGGCGCGACGCCGCCGACATCCGCCAGGGCTCGGGCGCCGAGGGCACGCCCAGCGAGCCGGTGGCCAACGGCATCTCGCTCGAATACATGGTGGCACTCGCCAACGAGCTCGATGCCGACCCGTGGTTCAACATGCCCTACCTTGCCGACGACACGTTCGTGCGAAACTTCGCCACCTACGTTCGCGACCATCTCGAGCCGGGCCGGACGGCGTACGTGGAGTGGGCCAACGAGGTCTGGAACTTCGGGTGGGGCTTCGAGGCATCGTCGTGGGTCGCCGAACAGGCGCGGGCGCAGCGGCTCGACCCCGACTACGGGCAGTGGATCGTGACCGGCCGCGAGGCGAAGCGGGATTTCGACATCTGGTCGCAGGTTTTCGTCGGCCAGACCGACCGCGTCGTCCGCGTGGCGGCCGGGCAGGCAGCCAACCCGTGGATCGTCGAGCAGATCGTCGCGAACATCGGGGGCTCGTTCGACGCGATCGCACTGGCCCCCTATATCACGTTCACCGACGAGCAGCGGGTGGGCTACACGGCATCGACGACGGTGGACCAGATTCTCGCCGACGCGCGGACGAACGTCGCCACGTCGCTTCAGTGGACCCGGGATCATGCGGACCTCGCCGCCAGGCTGGCGACGCAGCTCGGTCGTCCGATCCGACTCGTGGCCTACGAGGGGGGCCCGCATCTCGACGGTCGCGGCGCGGCCTATCAACCCGCCTTCTACGCGGCGACGAACGACCCGCGGATGGGCGACATCTACCGTGACTATCTGAAAGGTCTCGACGCAGCCGGTCTCGACATCTATGTCGATTTTCAGTTCACGGGTCAGGCCGGCGCGGCCCCCTGGGGCGATTTTGCCAAGCTCCACCGCATGGACCAGCCACTCGCGGCGGCGGGGAACTACAACGCCGTCGTCGCCGCCGCCGATGGATCGCTGTGGAGCGTCACGCCGCCTCCGCCTCCGCCACCGCCAGTGGCTCTGGCCGACGTGTCGATCGCCTCGGCAGCGATCATCGAAGGCCATTCCGGCGGGAAGTGGCTGACGTTCGTGGTCTCGCTCTCCACTGCGACGACCGGACCGGTCACCGTCTCGTGGATGACGGTGAACGGCACGGCAAAGGCGGGGAGCGACTACGTTCGCGGCGGCGGCACGCTGGCCTTCGCAGCGGGGCAGACGGAGGCCACGCTGCGGGTGCGGGTGAAGGGCGATCGTGCCCGCGAGGCCGACGAGACGTTTGGCGTCGTGCTCGCCAATCCGGCGAACGCCCGGCTATCCACCACGGCGGCGACCGCAACCGGCACGATCGTCAACGACGACGGCCGGCTACGCTCCGCGCTCTTCGCCGCTCTCGCGGAGCCGACGGCGACGAAACAGCGTCGCCGGTAGCCCGAATCGTCGCGTGCCAGACCGGTCGGCTTCTCCATCGTGCGACGGCCGCGTAGAATCGGCCGCATGGATACAGCTCTTTTCCACCGCGCCGAAGCGATCCGGGCCCGCCTGCTGCAGCTGCGGGACTCTCTTTGACTGGGACGGACGCAAGCAATCCGCCGCCCGCCTCGAAGGGGCGATGAGCGAGGCCGATTTCTGGGGCAACGCCGCCAAGGCGCAGGCCACGGTCGCCGAATTGAAGAACGTCAACTCGGTGCTCAAGCCGCTCGACGAGGCGCTGGGCGTCAGCCAGGATCTCGAGGCACTCGAGGAACTCGCCCGCGAGGATGAATCGCTCGAGCCCGAACTGGCCACCGAGGCCGACCGGCTGGAGAAGCTGGTCGATGCGCTCGAGCTGGCGTCGCTCCTCTCCGGACCGCACGACTCGTCTGACGCGCTGGTTTCGATCCACGCCCGCGACGGTGGCACTGATGCCAACGATTGGGCCGAGATGATGCTGCGGATGTATTCCGCATGGGCGTCGAAACGCGACTTCGCCGTCGAGTTGCTCGACCGACAGGATGACGCCGTCGCCGGCATCCAAAGCGCGACGGTTGCCATCCGCGGCCCCTGGGCCTACGGCTATCTGAAGGGTGAGACCGGCATCCATCGCCTCGTGCGCATCAGCCCGTTCAACTCCGAAGGCAAGCGGCAGACGAGCTTCGCGGCGGTCGACGTCTCGCCGGAGATCGCCGACGACGACACGGAAATCGAGATCCGCGACGAAGACATCCGCGAAGACGTGTTCCGGGCCAGCGGTGCCGGCGGCCAGCACGTCAACAAGACGTCGAGCGCCATTCGGCTCACGCACTTTCCCTCGGGCATCGTCGTGCAGTGCCAGAGCGAGCGGAGCCAGCACAAAAACCGGGCCACCGCCATCAAGATGCTCCGCGCCCGGCTCGCCCGGCTCGAGGAGGAGAAGCGGGAGGCCGAGCAACTCGCCCGCTACAAGCAGCAGCCCAAGACGGGCTTCGGGTCGCAGATCCGCAACTACTTCCTCCACCCTGATCAGCGGGTGAAAGACCAGCGAACCGGCCACTATGTGGGTAATTTCCAGAGCGTGCTCGACGGCAATCTGGACGGCTTCTTCGACGCCTACCTCCGCTGGAAGGCGTCGGGCGAGGCCCCAACGGCCGGCGGCGACGACGCCTGATCGGAGAGCGTGGCGGAGCCGTCGCTGGACTGGCGGCCCGCGGCGGGCTACATTCCTCGGGTCATTCCGAGCGTTTCAAGGATACCCATGGCGGAAAAAGAACAGGCTCTCGAGGTGGAAGGCGTCGTCACGCAGGCGCTCGCCAACACGCGGTTCCGCGTGCAGATCACCGGGGGCCACATCGTCAACGCCCACGTGGCGGGCCGAATGCGCAAGAACTTCATCCGCATCGTGCCGGGTGACAAGGTGAAGGTCGAACTCTCCCCCTACGACCTCACCAAGGGCCGGATCACGTTCCGCGAGCGGTAAACAGCCGTTCGCACTCTCCACCCGTAGTCCACTTGCTCCGCATGTGGCCCACGGTACGAACACCGCAGGCCCGAGCTACATTCCTGCAGGTCCGCCAACCTCAGCTCGAAGAGCCTGGTCGTTCGGCCTTCTCGCCTCAAACCGCACACGGAGTGTGCGGACTACGGCTGATCGACATCACGCCGTGCCGTCGGACGGCGGCTGATCGCTCGGCTCGCCGGCCTGTCCTGAGCGAGAGTCGAAAAACTGCTTGAGGTCGCCGAAGGTGCGGAGGGGCTCGCGGCCCTCCTTCATCTCCTTCGAGATCGGGGCGGCGGGCTTCTTGGGCCCCTTCGCGACATAGACCTTTGGCTGCTGCTCGCGAGGTGGACGGCCGCGGTCGCCACCCCCGCCACGGGCCGGCCGCTGGTGCCGGGGACGCTGCTGTTCGCGGACCTGCTGTTGCCCCGCGGTCGCGGGCCGCCCCTCGGCTGCGGCACGTCCGTTGCCGCCGCGCTCCTTGCGCGGCCGCCGCTCGCCCCGGCCGACCCCAGGCTGCTCGGACCGCTGTTCCCGTTCGCCGGGTGGGATCATCGTGAGAGCCACCCGCCGGCGGGTCTTGTCGAGTTCCAACACCCAGACTTTGACGACCTGGCCGACGCTCACGACGTCGTGAGGATCTCGCACGTAGCGGCTCGAGAGCTGGCTGATGTGCACCAGCCCGCTGTCGTGCATGCCGATGTCGACGAAGGCGCCGAAATCGACCACGTTGAGCACCGCGCCCTGCAGCTCCATGCCCACCTCGAGGTCGTCGAGCTTGAGCACGCCCTTTTTGAAGAATGGCCGCGGAAGGTCGTCACGCGGGTCGCGGCCGGGCCGAGCCAGCTGCTCGACGATGTCGGCCAAGAGCAGCCGCCCCACGCCGAGCTCCCGCGAGAGTGCGTCGAGATCGACAGCGGCCGCCCGCTCGGCGAGCGCCTCCGCCTGCTGGCGGTTCGCCACGTCGGCTGGCAAGCCCCCCAGACGCTCCAGCACCTGCTCGGCGATCGAATAGCTCTCCGGATGGATCCAGGTGGAGTCGAGCGGGTTGGAGCCGCCCACGATCTTGAGGAAGCCGACCGCCTGCACGAACGCTCCCTCGCCGAAGCCGGGTACCTCCAGAAATTGCTGCCGCGACGCGAACGCGCCGTTCTTGGTCCGCCACTCGTAGAGATTGCGGGCCGTCGCCTGATTCAACCCCGACACATACCGCAGCAGGGCTGGGCTGGCGGTGTTGACGTCCACGCCGACGTAGTTCACGCAACTGGCCACCACGCTGTCGAGCGAGGTGTGGAGGTGGCGAGCCTTCACGTCGTGCTGGTAGAGCCCGACGCCGATGTTCGCCGGCTCGATCTTCACGAGCTCCGAGAGCGGATCCTGCAGCCGGCGGCCGATCGAGATGGCCCCCCGCACGGCCGCCTCGTGGGCGGGCAGTTCCTCGCGGCCATACACGCTCGTGGAATAGACGCTCGCGCCGGCCTCGTTGACGATCACGTAGCCGATGTCGAGGGCGGCGAGCTCTCCGCCCATGAGCTCCGCCACCAGTGACTCCGTCTCACGTCCGGCCGTGCCGTTGCCGATCGCGATCACAGTGCATGCGTGCTTCGTGACCAATTCGACGACCTTCTTGGCGGCCGCCTCCCGCTTCTCCTTCTGCCCGATGATGTGGAGCACGGCGTGCTCCAGCGGTGTGCCGCACTCGTCGATCACGGCCGCCTTGCAGCCGCTCTTGAAGCCGGGGTCGAGGGCGAGCACCCGCCGACCGGCCACGGGGGGCTGAAGCAGCAGATTCCGTAGGTTGCGGGCGAACACCTCGACGGCGTGCGATTCGCAGAAATCGGTCATCTCCCGCCGAATCTCCCGCTCGAGGCTCGGCATGATGAGCCGGGCGAGCGAATCGCGGACGCAGCCTTTGAGAAAGTCGCCGTGGGGATGGCCGGCCGGCACGAGCACCTCCTCGGCGGCGGCCTGCAGATCCTCGGCCGGCCCCTCGACCCGCACCTTGAGCAGCTTGGCCCGTTCCCCGCGGTTGATCGCCAGCACGCGATGCGGCGGAACCCGTTGGATGTGCTCGGAGAAGGCGAAGTAGTCGCGAAAGTGTCGCTCGTCCTTGGAGAGCGCCTTGCCCGCGCTCTCTACCCGCTGGCTGGTGAGCCGCGCCGACTTGTGCAGGATGGCCCGCAGCCGCTGGCGGGCGTCGGCCTGCTCGCTGAACTCGTGGGCGATGATGTGCCCCACCCCGAGGAGCACGTCGGCGACCGTCGCCACCTGCGCCGCCTCGTCGATGAAGTCGGCGGCCCGGGCATCGAGATCCGCAGCCGCGGGATCGCCTGCCATGATCTCTCGAGCCAGGGGTTCGAGACGCCGCTGCTTCGCGATCTCCGCGAGCGACAACTTCCGCGGCTTGAACGGCAGGTAGAGATCCTCGAGCTGCTTCGGGCTCTCGGCGGCGAGAATCCGCGACTCCAGGGTGGGCGTCAGTTTGCCCTGTCCTTGGATCGTCCGCAGGATCGTCTGCTTGCGATCGACGAGTTGCCGGGCACGGGCCAGGGCCTCCGCAATCCGGCGGACGTCCTCCTCGTCGAGCCCCCCCGTTTGGTCTCGGCGATACCGCGTGATGAAGGGGACGGTATTCCCGGCATCGAGCAGCTGCGCCGTCGCCTCGACACCGGCCGGAGGAAGGCCGAGGCGGTGGGAGATGTGCCCCAGATCGATGACGGCAGTGATCGCGGTGGATCCCATCCGACTCGCGTCGCCGGAGGGCAGCCCCTCGGCAGAACCGCGTAACTCTCCTCCTCGATCCAAATCCCCGAAAGCCGACCCCGAAAATGCGGGGCCGTGTGGAATGGCACCACAGGAATCTAGGGTTCCCGGCCGACCGCTGTCAAACACCGGGAATCGGCCTCGTCCCCGCCGCCGGACTCGACCTTCGCTGCCCTTGACGGCCGCCGGCTGATTTCCCTATTCCCCGCCGTCTGCGTCAGCGGCACCACCGCGCCGGGCGACGCAGGCGTTTCGGCCACCGTATTCGATTCGAGTGGAGCGACCCGCACGATCGTGACGATCACGTTCGTCAGGGCGCGTCCACCATCGGCGTGCTGCGACGAACGCCCGCAGGATTTCAGGAGTTGCACACCAGCATGTCCACGACGCACAGCACGGCAGCCCCGGCGATCACCCCCGCGCAGAACGGCGGCCCGGCCGGCCTTCTGCCGTCGGTTCCCCTGCTCGCCCTCGACCGCCAATACGCCGTTCTGCGCGGCGAGATTCAGGCGGCGATCACCCGCGTCTGCGACTCCGGCAAGTTCGTGCTGGGCCCCGACGTGACCGACCTCGAGGCGGAACTGGCCCGGATGCTCGACGTGCCGCATGCGATCTCCTGCGCGTCGGGCAGCGATGCCCTGCTCCTGGCACTCATGGCCCTCGACGTCGGCCCCGGCGACGAGGTGATCCTGCCGAGCTACACATTTTTCGCCACGGCCAGCGCCGTCACGCGGGTCGGAGCCACGCCGATCTTCGCCGACATCGACCCCCAGACCTATCTCGTCGATCCGCAGGACGTGGCGAAGAAGATCAGCAGGCGGACGAAGGCCCTGATGCCGGTGCATCTGTTCGGCCGCACCGCCGACATGGATGCCCTCCTGCCGATCGCCCGGTCTGCCGGCCTCCCGATCGTCGAAGACACCGCCCAGTCGATCCTCTCCACGTGGCACGGCCGCTGCACGGGCGCGATCGGCGACGTCGGCTGCTTCAGCTTCTACCCGACCAAAAATCTCGGGGGCATGGGGGACGGTGGCTTCCTCACCACCACCCGTGACGACATCGCCCAAAAGCTCAAACTCCTCCGCGTGCACGGCATGGAGCCCCGCTACTATCACCAGGTGATCGGCATCAACAGCCGCCTCGATTCGATCCAGGCGGCCGTGCTGCGGGTCAAACTGCCGCATCTCGATGCCTGGACCACCGCACGGCAGGTCAACGCGGCCCGCTATGGCGAGATCTTCGCGGCTGCTGGGATCGGGGATCGCATGACGGTGCCGACCGACGAGCCGCGCGGGCGGCACGTGTGGAACCAATACATCGTGCGGATCGCCGGCGGCCACAGGGACGCCCTGCGAACGCACCTGCAGAAGTGCGGTGTCGGCACGGAGATCTACTATCCCGTGCCGCTCCACATGCAGAAGTGCTTCGAGCACCTCGGCTGGCGGAAGGGCGACCTGCCCCACACCGAACAGGCGGCGGAAGAGACGCTGGCCCTGCCGATCTTCCCCGAGCTTTCGGCCGCCGAGCAGCGGACCGTGGTCGGACGGATCGCCGAGTTTTTCCAGGCAGCGCCCGCCGCGGCGCCGGCCCCGGCACAGACGACGGCCCGTCGCACCGACGAGACGCTGCGGACCGACGCCCCGGAGCAGCCGGCCCAGTCGCCGCACGTCGTCCGCCGCTTCGTTGGCCGGGCCGACGACGTCCGCTGCTGACCCCACGCGACGGCAAAGCGTGCGGGGAGCTCGACGGGGAGGTAGGATTTCGGCTCGTTTCCAGCCGGCTTCCCCCTCCTGACGCTCCCCATGGCCACGAAGACGAAGAAGACCCCGAAGGTCGCCACCTCCAAGCTCCCGGCCGTCGACCAAAAGACCCGCCGGCTCATCATTGGCCTCGCCGACGAGGTGGCCACCGCCGCCGAGAAGAAGCGCGATCCCTGGCTCGACATCCCGACCCGCAGTCTCTCGAACGTCCGCTTCAACAAGTCGCGGAAGATCATCGAGATGGGAGGCCAGACCAATCGGCGGCAGCTCTTCAACCTCGCCCAGGCGAAGAGCTACATGCAAACCCTGCTCGTTGCCAGCGGCTGCAAGCAGCTCGTCGAGCAGCAGAAGACCACGAGCATCCGAGGTCTCTACTATCTGCTCAAGCACACGATCGAGGGCACCCGCGAGGAGACCTTCGCCACGCAGGAGGAGTGCGACCCGATCATCGAGGACCTGGAGGTCACGCTCGAGAGCCTCCGCGAGGAACTCCACGTCTACGCCAGCAACCGCGGCGGCATGGTGGGGCCGATCACGCTCATCGACTCCGGCGACGAGATCGACTGCTCGCGGATGGGATCCGGCGGCTACTCGATCCCGTCGATCGTCGAGGCCGACATCATCAAATTCAAGTCGTGCGACGCGAAGTTCATCCTCCACGTCGAGAAAGACACCGTCTGGCGGCGGTTCAACGAGGACAAGTTCTGGAGGAAGCACTCCTGCCTGCTCACCCACGGCGGTGGCCAGCCCCCGCGCGGCGTCCGCCGGATGCTCTACCGGCTCCACCACGAGCTGAAGCTGCCGATCTACTGCCTGCTCGACAACGATCCCTGGGGCTACTACATCTACTCCGTGCTCAAGCAGGGTTCGATCAACCTCGCCTATGAGTCGAAGCGGATGGCGATTCCCGAGGCCCGCTTCCTCGGCCTGCGGTCCCGCGACTACGACCGCTGCAAGCTGTCGCAGAGCGTGCAGATCCAGCTCAACGACACCGACATCAAGCGGGCCAAGCAGATCGCCGCCTACCCGTGGTTCACGGGCAAGAAGGCCTGGCAGAAGGAGATCGAGACGATGCTGAAGAACGGCTTCAAGCTCGAAGTCGAGTCGCTCATCTCCAAGGACATCAGCTACG
>JBJTIE010000287.1:0-3222 GCA_046094845.1 Planctomycetaceae bacterium
GACGATCCTCGTCGGCGGCCTCGACTCCCGGCTCGCGAGCTCGGGCATGTCGGTGCTCTTCTACCTGAAGCTCATCTTCTGGCCCCTCACGCTGCTGCCGATCTACACGAAGTGGGAGGTCGATCCACCCAAGATCTGGCAACTGCTCCCCTGGCCGATCATTGCCGGCATCGGCTGGTGGTTCTGGCAGAACCGGGCCACCTGGGGCCGCCATGCGCTCTTTGGCTTCGGCTTCTTCCTCCTCATGGTGGCGCCGGTACTTGGCTTCGTCACGATCTCCTACATGCGGATCACCTGGGCGGCCGATCATTTCATCTACCTGCCCATGATCGGCATCGTCGGCCTCGTGGCGGCCGGCGTGGCCACCTGGTACGAGCGAACCGTCGACAACGAGCGGCCGCTGCTCGTGGCGGGAACGGCCGTCGTGCTGGCGGCGCTCACGTTCCTCGCCTTCCGTTACGCCGGTGCCTGGGTCAACGAGGACGCCCTCTGGACCCACACGCTCAAGCACAACTTCGATGCCTGGCAGGCCCACAACCGGCTCGGTGCGAAGAAGTTCGCCCGTGGCGACGTGGAGGGAGCCCACTTCCACTTCCAGAACTCCACGCGGCTGCGCCCCGATCTCGGCGAGACGCACAACAACCTCGGCACCACCCTCTCGGCCCGGGCCCAGATGTTCGCCCAGCGGGGCGATCCGGCGACGGCGCGGCGGGAGATGGACGCGGCCATCGAGCAGTTCGCCGAGGCCTGTCGCGTCACGCCGCACGTGCCGGCGATCCACGTGAATCTCGCCAACGCCCTCGCGGCCTCCGGACGGTTCGGCGAGGCGGCGGCCAAATACAAGGAGCTGATCGACAAGGAGCCGAACAATCCGGCACTGATCAACAACTACGGCGTCGCGCTCTACAAGCAGGGCAAGAAGGACGAGTCGATCGTGCAGTTCCGCCGGGCGTTGGAGCTCGCGCCGAATCTCAAGGACGCGAAGGAGAGTCTGGCCGTGGCGTTGGGTGAGAAGCCCGATCCCTCGGCGGCTCCGCCGGGGCCGGCACCGCCGCCAGGG
Organism: Planctomycetaceae bacterium; assembly: GCA_046094845.1. Taxonomy (GTDB): domain Bacteria; phylum Planctomycetota; class Planctomycetia; order Pirellulales; family UBA1268; genus QWPN01. The sequence goes on from JBJTIE010000287.1 coordinate 1,061, forward strand.
CCGGCGGCTCCGCCGCAGTCGTCATTGCCGCCGCTCGAGATGAAGCTGCGGCAATCACCCACGCTCGGACCAGCGATCAAGTAGCCGACACCGCTTGCGCCGTAGTCCACATGCTCCGCATGTGGCCCACGGTCGAAACACCGCAGACCCGCACTATTCCGCCGCAGGTCTGCGAACCTCTGCACGAATAGCCCGACCGCCCGGCCTCCACGCCTCCAACCGCACACGGAGTGTGCGGACTACGGGCGCCGTTTGCGGACTGCGGGGCGCCCTACATCCGAAACCACGTCTTCACCGCGAGCCGCAGCAGCTCGCCGATGCTCCGCTTCGCCTCCGCGAAATCCGCCTTGCTCGCGCCGTGCGTGCGATCGGTGAACGTGATCGGCACCTCCACGAACCGGCCGCCGGCCCGGTGCACCTGCCACAGGAAATCCTCCTGGAAGGCATAGCCCCGCGCAAACGGCCCCGACACGCGGTCGAACACCGCGAGTCGCACGGCTCGAAAGCCGCCTGTTGCATCGCGCACAGGCACCCAGAGCACCCAGCGAGTGAAGAAGCTCACGAGCCAACTGGCCACGTGTCGCTTGAGCGGCCAGCCCACGGTCTTCCCGCCGCGCACCCGCCGCGAGCCGATCGCCACGTCCACGGGGCGGCTGCCAGCGGTATCGAGCGCTGCCAGCAGTCGCGGGATGTCGGCGGGATCGTGGCTGAAGTCGGCGTCCATGTTCAGGCCCACCTCGAACCCATGGGCCCGGGCCTCGGCGAAGCCTTCCACGATCGCGCTGCCGAGCCCGCGCCGCCCCTTCCGCACGAGCACGTGCAGCCGCGGCTCCCGCTCCGCCCGCTCGAGGGCCAGCCGCCCCGTGCCGTCGGGCGAGTCGTCGTCGACGATCAGGAACTGCAGCTCCGGCGACACGCCGAGCACCGCGTCGATCAGGCCGAGCACGTTCTCCCGCTCGTTGAACGTCGCCGCCTGCACGAGCACCCGCCCGGCCGGCCATTCTCCCCATGAACGACCGTCGGCGTCAGCCATGGCCGTGTGCCAGCCAGCGCTCCGCGTCGAGCGCCGACATGCAGCCGGTGCCCGCCGCCGAGATGGCCTGCCGGTAGTAGTCGTCGGCCACGTCGCCCGCGGCGAACACGCCCTCCACGCTCGTCTCCGTGCGGAAGTGCTTCTTCCACACGATGTACTTCTTCGACGTCAGCTCGAGCTGGCCGTCGAGGAACGCGGTGTTGGGAGTGTGGCCGATCGCGAGGAACACGCCCGCCACGTCGAGCGTGGCGGTGGTGCCCGGTGCAGTCGTGCTCTCCAGCCGCACGCCCGTCACGCCATTGGCGTCGTCGCCGAGCACCTCGGCCAGGGCCGTATTGAAGTGGATCGTGATCTTCGGGTCGTCGAAGGCCCGCTGGGCCATGATCTTGCTCGCGCGGAGCGCGTCGCGGCGATGCACGAGATGCACGGTGCTCGCGAACTTCGCGAGGTACGTCGCCTCCTCGACGGCCGAGTCGCCGCCCCCCACCACCACGAGCGGCTTGTTGCGAAACCGCGGCAGCGCCCCGTCGCAGACGGCGCAGGCGCTCACGCCCCGGTTCTTGAAATGCTCCTCGCTCGGCAGGCCGAGCCAGTTGGCGCTCGCCCCGGTGGCCACGATCACGCACTTCGCCTTCACCTCGCCCCCCTCGGCAGGGAAGAGCGTGAAGGGCCGCTTCGAGAAATCGACCTTGAGGATGTCGTCGGTGATGATCCGCGTGCCGAAGTTCAAGGCCTGCTGCCGCATCAGCTCCATCAACTCGGGGCCCGTCACGCCCTGTCCCTCGTGCGGGGCCATCATCATCCGCCGCTCCTTCGGCAGTGCGGAATCGAGAAAGCCGCCGAGGTTCCCGTGGGGAAATCCGGCGTAGTTCTCGACCTCGCTCGTGAGCGCCAACTGGCCGAGGGGCAGCGTGCCCGCCATCCTGTTCTTCTCGCTGATCGCCCCCTCGTAGACGAGCGGCTGGAGCTGGGCCCGGGCCGCATAGGTGGCGGCCGACCAGCCGGCCGGCCCGCTGCCGATGCTGATCAGGTTTTCAATGGTGGGTGTCGCCATCTGCCCGCTCCCTGGTCTGTGGAATGTCCGATTCGACGTCGCCGCATGGATCGACCATGATGGTGGACTTCGCGG
>JBJTIE010000288.1:0-11989 GCA_046094845.1 Planctomycetaceae bacterium
CGGACGCCTCGTGAATGACTTTGCGGGACTGATCACGATGCGGTCGCTCGGCGTGCCTGTGATCTTCGACGCCACCCACTCCGTGCAGCAGCCGGCCAGTCTCGGAGAGGCCACCGGCGGCGATCGCACGCTCGTCGAGCCGCTGGCCCGCGCGGCGGCGGCCGTCGGCATCGACGGCGTGTTCTTCGAAACCCACCCCGATCCCGACCGGAGCCCGAGCGACGGTCCCAACATGGTGCCGCTCACGGAACTGCGGGGCGTGCTCGAGCGGGTGCTGCGGATTCATCAGGCTCGACTCGCCGGAGGGGGCGCGTGATGGCCGCCCTGCCCTCGGCCCGGGCGACGTGGGCTGCCGGTGCGGCGCTGGCCGGCATGATCGCCCTGGCGGCATTCCTGACGGGCTGCGGCGGACGCAGGCCGGTGGCGGTCGCGACACCGGCGGCTGACTCGGCGGGCGTGGCGGCTCGGCCGGTGCCCGCCGCCGCCATGTCTCCAGCGGCGCGACGGAAGCTGCTGGCGGGGGCGGTGGCCGTTCTCGATCGGTTCGACGATTTCGACGAGGCCCGCGGCGCGGAGCTCGTGTTCGATCGGCTCTCGCAATGGAGCCGCGTCACGTCGGCCTTGGTGGAGGGGGCGTGGCGGCCCGATGCGCTGCTCGCCGCCCTGCCCGAACGGCTGCGAACGGCGGCCGCGGAGCCGCTCGCGGCCACGGGGTTCGCCGCCGCGGACGACGTGACGTTTCTCCGCGATCAGCGGTGGTTGGCCGACATCGCCAGGGTGCATCGTGCCGCCGCCGTCGACGACGTTGCGATCGCCACGAACCTCTTTCAGTGGACCGTCCGCTCGCTGGCGCTCGTCAGCGACCCGCCACTCGTGCCCTCGGAGTCGAATCCCGGCACGCGCTGGTTTCTGCCCGGCGAGATCCTGCTGGCCGGGCGGGCGAGCCCGCCGCAGCGGGCCTGGATCTTCCTGGAACTGCTGCGGCATGCCGGCCTGACGGGCGTGATGCTCGCCACGGGGGATGCCGCGGGGGGCGAGCTCCGGCCCTGGGTGCCGGCGGTGGTGATCGACGGCGAGGCATATCTCTTCGAGCCGGTCTACGGCATTCCGATCGCGGGGCCGCAGGGCCTCGGGGTGGCCACGGTGGGCGACGTCATGCGGGATCCGGCGATTCTCGAGGCGCTGTCGCTGCCCGATCGGCCGTACCGCGTGCAGGCCGCCGACATGCAGCGGTTGAGCGTGCTCGTGGCTGCCGACCCGTGGACGGCCTCGCGGCGGATGGCGGCCCTTGACGCCGATCTGCGGACGATGCGCGAGATGCGGATCGCGGTCGCTGCCGATGCGACGGCCGACGCTGCCCGCAAGGCGTTGCCCGAGGGGGTGAGGGAACGGCCGGCGGGGGTGTGGGAGTTTCCCTGGGAGACCGTGGCGCGGCGGCGCGCGGCGGCCGGTGCCGTGGCCGCGGCGGCGATGCGGGAACTCGCCCCGTTGCAGATCGTGATCGTGCCGCCGGACGGCGCCGGAGCGGGCCGGCCCATCCGGCCGCTGCATGCCGCACGGCTCCGGGAATTTCGTGGCGATCTCGATGGACCCGCCGGCGCGAAGGCGGCCTACCTCGCGGCTCGGCCGGGACGCGACGTCATCAACAACGCCGTGCGTGGCCTGGCTTCCGGTCAGGCAGAGGCCGCGCGGCGGCTCTACGAGCAGATGAAGGAGGATGCCGCCTACTGGCTGGGCGTGCTCATGCTCGGCGAGGGTGAATACGAGGCCGCGGTCGATTACCTCCGCCGCATGACGCTGGAGGCCGCCCCCGACAGCCGCTGGGCCGACGCAGCGCAGGTCAATCTCGCCCAGGCGTACCTGGGGCTCGGCAAGACCGCAGAGGCGGTGGCTGCCCTCCGCGCCGATCGGTCACCGCAGCGGTTCGGCAGCCGCCTCGCGGCCGACCGGCTGGAGGAACGGAGGCCCGTCACTCCGTGACGGGCAGCCAGTTGCGGAGCAACGGGCCTACGGGCCGGCCGCAAGGCATCCCGTGTTGCCTCTGCGGGCTCGGGCGGGTATGGTGTGGGGCTCGCAGAAACCATTTCCCGCCCCCTGCCCCGCGTGATCGATCATGAAAGACGGCATCCATCCCAGGTATCAAGACACGGTCGCCCGCTGCGGCTGTGGCAACACGTTCACGACGCGGAGCACGGTGCCCGAGATCAAGGTCGACATCTGCAACGTCTGCCATCCGTTCTTCACCGGCAAGCTGAAGTTCGTCGATACCGCAGGCCGGATCGAGAAGTTCAAGTCGAAGTTCGCCGGCGCCGGCTACGCGAGCCTGAAGAAGAAAAAGGCGGGGGCCGAGGCTCCCGCATCCTGATGGCCGGCCGCGATCTGCTCGCGGCCTGAATGATGCGCGACGAGTTGGAAGCGCGGCTCGCACGATTCGAGGAACTCGAACGCGCGCTGGTCGACCCCGATGTGCTGGCCGATCCGCAGCGGCTCTCCGCCGTGGCCCGCGAGCATGGCACGCTCGCGAAGCTGGCCACCCGCTACCGGCAGTTCGTGGCCCTCGAGCGGCAGATCGCCGACACGAAGGAGATGGCCGCCGGCGACGATCGCGATCTGCGAGACCTCGCCGAGGCCGAGCTGCCGGAGTTGGAGCGGCGGCGTGAGCAGGAGTGGGATCAGCTCCTCGATCTCTGCTCGACCGACGAGGACGCCGACCGCGCCCGCTGCATCATGGAACTGCGGGCGGGCACCGGTGGTGACGAGGCGGCGCTGTTCGTCCGCGACCTCTACGAGATGTATCGCCGCTACGGCGCCGAAATCGGCTGGGAGTTCGAGGTGCTCGACGCCAGCCCCACGGAGCTGGGCGGCTTCAAGGATCTCGTGCTCGGCGTGGCGGGTGATGCCGTCTACCGCAAGCTCCAGCACGAGAGCGGCGGCCACCGCGTGCAACGCGTGCCCGACACGGAAACGAAGGGGCGAATCCACACGTCGGCCGCGACCGTGGCCGTGCTCCCGGAGCCGGAAGACGTGGAGGTGTCGCTCTCGCCCGACGAGTACCGCAAGGATCTCTTCTGCGCGAGCGGGCCGGGCGGCCAGCACGTCAACAAGACGGCCTCGGCCGTGCGGCTCACGCACCTCGAGACCGGCATCGTGGTGCAGTGCCAGGACGAAAAGAGCCAGCACAAGAATCTGGCGAAGGCGCTCCGCGTGCTGAAGACGCGGCTCTATGAATACCAACGGAACATCGAACATCAGAAGCGGTCGGCCGAACGAAAGAGCCTCGTGGGCTCGGGCGACCGCAGCCAGCGGATCCGCACCTACAACTTCCCGCAGAACCGCGTGACCGACCACCGAATCAACGAGAGCTTCACGCTCGACCAGGTGATGGCGGGCCGGCTGGGCCTCGTGATCGACGCGATCGAGGAGCACGCCCGCCAGGCCCGGAAGAGCGAGATGGAGCTGTCGGCCAAGCCCGCCGTGGCTTCGGGGCGCGACGCATGACCGCCGACCGCCCCGCCCCGCCCCGTTCCGCCGAGTCCTGGACGGTGGGCCGGCTGCTCACGGTCACGACCGACTGGCTGGGAGCCCACGGCAGCGACTCGGCGCGGCTGGACGCCGAGGTGCTCCTCGCCCATGTCCGCGGCTGCGAGCGGATCGCCCTCTACACGGCCTTCGACACGCCCGTGGCCGATGCCGAGCGGGCCCGGTTTCGTGAGCTCGTGAAGCGGCGTGGCGAGGGTGAGCCGGTGGCGTATCTCGTGGGCAGCCGCGAGTTTTTCTCGCTGCCGTTCGCCGTGAACAAGGCCGTGCTCGTGCCCCGTCCCGAGACGGAAGGGCTGGTCGTGCGGGTGCTCGATCTCTGCAAGACGGCGGCCGCGCCGCGGATCATCGACGTGGGCACGGGTTCCGGCGCGATCGCCGTCACGCTGGCGAAGCGTTTGCCGCAGGCGGCGTTCGTCGCCACCGACATTTCGGCGGAGGCGCTGGCCGTGGCTCGTGAAAATGCCGCCCGTCATGGCGTGGCCGAGCGGATTCGCTTCGTGGCCGGCGATCTGCTGGGAGTGCCGGAGGCGGCCGGCCCCTGGGACGTGATCGTGAGCAACCCGCCGTACGTGCGGGAGGACGAGTTCGAGTCGCTCCCGCGGGACGTGCGGCTGCATGAGCCCAGGTCGGCGCTCGTGTCGGGGCCGACGGGCGTGGAGTTCGTGACCCGGCTGGCGGCGGCCGCGGCGGAGTCGCTCGCGCCGGGGGGCTGGCTCTTGATCGAGATCGGCCCGGCGGTGGCGGCGGCGGCCGAGGTGGTGCTCGATGCGCAGCCCGGGTTGGTGCGGGAGCCGACGCTCCCCGATCTGGCGAATCTGCCGCGGATCGTGCAGGCCCGTAGGCCCGTCACTCCGTGACGGGCTGTGCTTCGAAGTCGATCTGTCACTCCGTGACCGGGCCATTTCTCGCCAGTGGCGGAGCAGCCGCTCATTTTTTTGCCCCTCGTGGCCTCCGCGCTCGTTATTGACTTGACGGGCATGTCGTCCGTCCGCGTGGCGTGTGGCGTTCGGGCTGGCGTTCATGATCGAGACCATGTGGCAGGGCCTCCGGGCTGGGTATCTCCGCAGGGAGCCGCTGCCCTGTCGGCCGCTCGTCGTGATGGCCATCTGCCTGGCGACAGGCTGTGCGTTCGGCCGGCTCATGCCGCTGCCTTGTGGACGCTGGACAGCCCTGACCTGGTGGTGTGTCGGGGGGGCGGCTCTCGCCGGCTGGCGATTCACGAGGAACCGTCTGGCGGCGGGCTGGCTCTGCACCGCCGTCGTCGCCGCGGGCGCCGCTTGGTCCACGGCGCAGCACGACCTGTTTCCGGCCGCAGACCTGGCGTGGAGCCTCACCGATTCGCCGCAGCCCGTGGCGATCCAGTGCACCGTGCTGGAATCCCCGCGGCTCCTGCCGACCCCCGTGGCGGCCGTCGGTCAGGCGGGAGCCCGCGGGCCGTCGAGCGAGAGCGTGGTGGCGGTGCACGCGATGCGGGCCGGCTGCCTCTGGCAGTCCGCAGCCGGCCGCGCCGCCCTCGTGATCGACGGCCCGCCACCTGCTTTGCGGGTGGGCACGCGGCTCGTCGTGCTCGGCCGCGGGCTGCGGCCATCCCCGGCCTTCAATCCCGGTGAGTTCGACTTTCAGGCCCGGGCCCGGTCTCGACGCTGCCTCTCGATCGTGCGGGTCGAGTCGCCCGCCTGCCTGCGGCCGACCTGGGAACCGCCCTCGTGGTGGCCGCCCGCGGTGCTCGACCGGCTTCGTCGCCAGGGGAGTGATGTGCTGCACGCCCATCTCTCGCCGGCCCACGCGCCGTTGGCGGCGGCGCTGCTCCTCGGCAGCCGCGAGGCCCTGCCTCGGGAGGAGGCCGATGATTTTCTCGTCACCGGCACGGTGCACATCCTTTCGATCTCCGGCCTGCACGTGGGCCTGCTCGCCCTCGCGATCGCCGCCTGCCTGCGGGCCGTGCGGGTGCCCCGGCAGCCGGCGCTCGTCTGCGTCGCGGTGTGCATCGCGATCTACATGCTGGTCGTGCGGGCGGAGACACCGGTCGTCCGTGCCACGCTCGTGGTCTGGCTCACCTGCTTCGGCAGCCTTTGGGCCCGCCGCTCCGCCGCGATCAACGCCCTCGCGGCTGCGGCGATCGTGGTCCTCGCCTGCCGGCCCGGTGATGTCGTCAGCGCCGGCGCCCAGCTTTCGTTTCTGTCGACGGCGGTGCTCGTGGGCACGGCGGCGATCGTGGCCCGCATGCGGCCCGTCGCCGACCCGATCGACCGGCTCATCGACCGCAGCCGCTCCCCCGCCGAGCGGGCGGCGCGTCGGCTGGGCCGCCAGGCGTGGGAACTGTTTCTCGTCGGTGCGGCCGTGTGGATCGTCACGGCGCCGATGGTGGCCGCCCGGTTTCATGTCGTGAGCCCGGTCGGGATCATCCTCAACGTCGTGGTCGCGCCGCTGGTGCCACTGGCCATGGCGCTCGGCTGCGCGTGCGTGCTGGCCGCGACCGTGTCGAACTCGCTGGCCGCCGTGTGCGGGGCCGGCTGCGATGCGGCCCTCGCGGCCACATCCCGGGTCGTCGAACTGGGCGCAGCCGTGCCCGGTGGGCATGCCTGGGTGCCCGGGCCACCGTGGTGGTGGGTGATCGGCTGGTACGCCTGCCTGGCGGCGACCGCCTGCCTCGTGACGGCACAGCGGCTCCGGCGTCCGGCGACGTGGGCGGCGGTGGCAGGGGCGTGGTGTGTCGCGGGCGTCACCGGGTGCGTAGCGCACGACTGGTGGGCGACGGGCACGCCGAGCCTGCGGGTGCTGGCCGGGGCCATGGGGCACGGCTGCGGGATCGTCGTGCGGTCGCCCGGCGGCGGCTGCATGGTCTACGACGCGGGGCGGCTCGGGGCGCCCGGTGCCGCGCGGCGAAGCATGGAATCACTGCTGTGGTCGGAGGGGATGTCGCAGATCGACACGCTCGTCGTCTCGCACGCGGACGCCGATCACTTCAATGCGGTGCCCGATCTGCTGACCCGGTTCCGCGTGGGGCGGATCGTGGTCTCCGAGACGTTTCTTGCGAGTGCAGCGGCGGGCGTGGCGGAGGTGCGCGGCCGGGCGGCAGGCCATGCGGTGCCGATCCAGGTGGTGCGGGCCGGCGAGGCGTTTGCGATCGACCGGCTCTGCCGCGTGCGGGTGCTGCATGCGGCCGGGGATGGGCGCGATGCCGATCCTCGGGGCGACGACAACGAGTCGAGCCTCGTGCTGGCGGTCGAATCGGCTGGCCGCCGGCTCCTGCTCACGGGTGACATCGAAGGTGCGGCCCTGGCCGATTTCGTGGCGTCGCGGCCGGAGGGCTGTGACGTGCTCGTGGCCCCGCACCACGGCAGTCGCACGTCGCTACCGGCCGACATCGGCCTGGTCACACGGCCGGAGTGGGTGCTCGTGAGCGGCGCCGGAGGCCGCGGCTGGCCGGAGGTGCAGGCCGCGTATCGGGCGGCCTCAGGCCGCAACGCGGCGGTACTGCGGACCGGTGGCGTGGGGGCGGTCGCGCTGAACCTTACGGCCGAGGAAGTGACCGCGGCTCGTTTCTCGGCCGGCCGCTGGCAACCGGTCGATCGCGAAGGGACGGCGTCCGGCTCACCGCCAGCCGAGCGTCTCGCTCAAGGCGGTGAGGAGCGGGGCCGAGAGTGGCGTGCCGCCCGGCGCCCGAATGATGGCCGCGAGGTCGAACATCACGAGGCCAGCCGTCAGCATCAGCAGCGCACAGCAGCCCAGCGCAAGCACCTGCCAGACGCTGAACGTGGTGTCGGCGACGTGCTCGATCGGCAGGCCGACGCCCAGGCCGCCCATGCTGTCGGAAATACTGCTTTCCTCGAGCGAGACGGACGCCGAGTCCTCCATCGCCGCACCGAAGAAGCTGGAGTCGCCCGTCTCCTCGGTCGCGATGATGACGGAGGCGCTCTCCTCGTCGCCCATGTCGCCGAGGTCGAAGGCGTCGCCGGCCAGTGAGCCGCCCGCGATCGAGCCACCGGCGAATGAGCCCGCTGCGATCGAGCCTGCGGCCAGCGAGCCACCGGCGTCGATGGCCGACGCGATGCCCGACGCCGCCGCGAGGTCGATGCCCGAGACGTTGATGTCGGCGTCTTCCAGCGACAGGCCGCTGTCGATCGGGCCTGACATCGACACGCCGGCCGGTGCGGGGCCACCGCTGCCCGAGGGGCCGGAGAGGCCGACGATCGCGCCCGAGCCGCCGATGGCCTGGCCGAGATCCAGCGTCATGCCACCGGCGTCAGCAGCGGTCGGCGGCCGCAGGTCGAGGCCGGAGATCGCCGCAGCCCCGGCAATCTCGGAGCCGGCGGCGATCGAATCGAGCACGAGGTCGTCATCGAAGGCGGATTTGGCGGCAGCCGCGGCCGCTCCGGCGCCCACGTCCGATGCGAACGACAGGCCTTCGACGCCGGCCGCACCGGACTGATCGGCCGGATTCGCGCGGATGATCGTCTGCGATCCGGCGTGCACGTCGGAAGCGGCGAAGACCCAGTCGCCATCCTCGAACGAGCCACCGATCGCCAGGTCATCGGCCTCGTGCTCGGCGGGGGCGGCTGGAGCTGCCGGCGCCGCGGGGGCATCGAGATCCAACGCCAAGGCGTCTGAATCATGGCCTCCATCCGCGAGGTCGGCTGCGACGCGCTCGATCTCGTCGGTTTTGAACTTGAGCGTCGCGCCGTCCCGCATCGGGAACAGCTTCTTGCGGTCGACGAGCCGCTGCACCTCGTCAACACTCACGTTGAGCTGCCGCGCAGCTTCTTCGATCGACAGGAACTTTCCGGCCATCCTGCGTGTCCTGCTACCCGAGGGGATCGTCGGCGCGGAACCCGACATGTCTTTCTTCGTCGCACCGACCCCTCTATTCTACCGCGGCCCACACGCCCGGGCGCGGCCGGCACCACCGCTACGGACGGCTACCGGGCCTGCTCGAGGAGTTTCCGCAGGGCGGCCGGCTTGGGCTCCTGCGCATTGAACTCGTCGAGCAGGAGATCCGAGGAGATGTCGCGGGCGGTCTTGAGCGTTAGGCCCCCCGACTGCGGATCGACATGGTAGACGGCGGCGTGCCGGGTGGCCTGATCGACCACGATCAACAGTCGGCGGCCGTCCTCGAGCGGGGAATCCGACACCCAGAGTGGGCCGGCTGGAGCGGCGGGCAGCGGCCGCTGGGCGGCGAGTTCGCCGGCGGTCACCAGCCCGCACAGCAGCCCCGCGGCCACGAGACAGATCAGCGTTCGAGATCGCATCGGGGATGCTCCGAATGAAAGGCGGATGGGTCCGCCCGCGCCGCCATTCATAGATGCCCGGCCGCCACGGTCACAAGCCGGCATTTCGGCTGCCCGGATTGCGCAGCCTGCCCGGCCGGCGGGCGGCAACTGCCGTTCCGCACGGGAGAGTCTTTCGATTCAATCGACCCGGCCGATCGTTCCGATGGTAGGGAAAATGCCGTCGATCCCCGCGGTCGTTCGGTGTTGCCCTGCCCGCCTCGGAGGTCCGAACCGGTGTCGAAACTCAATGCCTTGTCCGGAATGTTGCTGCGGTCGCCTCTGCTCTGGGGCGGCGCGCTGGCGTTTTGCTTCTTCGGGCTGATCCATGCCGGGGCGATCAGCGACGCCAACGTGGTGCGGTATCTCGCCGGCCACTGGGTCGAATACGTCGAAGTCGCCATGTTCTGCGTCGGCCTGGCGGCTCTGGCGATCAAGGGAGCGGACGTCTGGCGGCAGCTGCAGACGGCGGGGGAGTCGCCGCTGGAGGCGATTCCCGACGGAGGCCAATCGCCCGCGGAGGCCGCCGGCCTCGTGGAGGCGGTGCCCGATGCGGCGACGGCCACGGGCTACCTGCCCCGCCGGCTCCGCGAGGCCCTCGACTTCGTGGTGCGGACGGGCGACTCCGACGGCCTCGGTGACCACCTCAAGTATCTCGCCGACCTCGATGCAGCGCGGGCCGCCCAGGGCTACGGCCTGGTGCGGTTCGTGATCTGGGCGATTCCGATCATGGGCTTTCTCGGCACGGTGATCGGCATCACGGTGGCGATCGCGAGCCTGTCGCCTACGCAGCTGGAAAACATCTCCGGCGTCGTGGCCGGCCTCGGCACGGCCTTCGACACGACGGCCACCGCGCTCGGCCTGTCGATGGTGCTGATGTTTCTCCAGTTCGTGGTAGATCGCGGCGAGCAGGCGTTGCTCGCGCGGGTTGACGAGACGGCCTGGACGGCATTGGCCGGACGGTTTCAGTCGTTCGCCGGCGGCGACGGCGCGGCGCTGGCCGTCGCGCGGCTGGGCGAAACGATGGCCCGGAGCTCCGCCCAGTTGCTCGACGCCCAGGAACAGGCCTGGCGTTCGCTCGAGCAGACGGCCGTCGGCGGCATTCGCCAGCTGCTCGACGAGGCCGGCGACCGGATGGCGGCCGCTCTGGGAGGTTCGCTCGACGCGAGCCTCGGCCGCTGGGGCGAGTCACTCGCACGGGCCCACGACGAGCTCGCCTCGCGGCGTGAGGAGCGGTGGACCGAGGCGGCCGAGTCGCTCGCCGAGGCCGTCCGCGGCCTGGAGCGGCATCAGCGGGCGCTCGCCGACCAGACGGCCGTGCTCGGCAGCGTGGTCGATGCCACCCGTGACATCAGCACGCTCGAACGGAGCCTCGACGCCAATCTCTCGCGACTCGCCACCACGGGCCGGTTCGAGGAGACGCTGGCGACGCTGGCCGCGGCCGTGCAGCTGTTGGCGGCGCGTGCCGGCGACGTGGCCGGCGATCCGCGGCGGGTCGATCTGCATGCGGTGCGGAACATCGGAAAGGCTGCATGAGCCGCATTCGTCCGAGCTCCGGACCCTCCATCTCGCTGTTTCCGTTCCTCGCCGTGCTGTTGTGCACGATGGGGGCCCTCCTGGTGCTGCTCGTGCTCTTCAGCCGCGCGGCCCAGCAGCCCCCGGTCGACGAGACGGCCGCCTCGGCCGCCGCGGCCCGCGCCGACGAGTTGACCGCCGCGAAGGATGAGCTGGCCTGGCGGCTGGAACAGCTGCAGTCGATCCGCAGTCGCACGGCGGAGGATCTGGCGCGGGCCCGCCTCCAGTTGGCCGGCGTCGAGGAAGATGCGCGGCGGATCACCGACGAGCTCGATGTGCTCGAGCGAACGGCGGAGGCCCTGGCGGCCGGCGTCACGCCCGATGCCGCGGATGCCGGGGCCGTGGCGGAGCTGGAGCAGGCGCTCACTGATGCCCGGGCGGCGCTCGATGCCGAGCGGGATGAGAGGGCGAAGAAGCCCGCAGCCTTCGCCGTCGTGCCCTACGTCGGTGCGAACGGCACCCATCGGCGACCGCTCTACATCGAATGCTGCATCGACGGCGTGTTCCTCCAACCCGAAGGCGTGCGGCTCGGCCCCGCCGACTTTGAGGGACCGCCCGGGCCGGGCAATCCGCTGGCCAGCGCCCTGCGGGCGGCACGCGAACACATCGCATCGAAGCCCGGCGAGACGGGTGCTCCGCAGATGCAGCCGTATCCGCTGCTGCTGGTGCGGCCGTCCGGCGTGATGGCCTACTACGCCGCGCGGGAATCGATCCAGTCGTGGGGCAGCGAGTTCGGCTATCAGTTCATCGACGAGGAATGGCAGCTCGCCTATCCACCGGCCGACTCCGCTCTCGCCGAGGCGGAGCGGAGAGCCGTCGAGGAGTCGCGGCGGCGACTGGCGTGGCTGCAGCAGGTTCGGCCCACCCGGCCCGCCAAGCCGCCGACGCAGTATCGCGCGGCGACCACCCGGGGCGGCGTCGTCGCCAACGGCGGGCCCAGCGTGCTCGGTGACCAGTCGCGGTTTGACTGGACCGAGGAGCAGGCTGGTGGCAGTCGGAGTGGCGGCCCGGGTGGTGGGGGCTTCGGTGGAGGCGGCGCAGGCGGCGGCGCCGGTGGGAGTGGCGCCGGTGGTGGCAGTGGCGGGGGGCAGCCCGGCCGCGGCTTCGTCGCCGGTGGCAGCGACGAAGGCTCCACGGGTTTCGGCACCGATCAGACCGATTCCGGCGGCGGATTCGGCGGCGGCCCCGGCGGCGGTCCGGCGCCGGGTGCGTCGGCGACGCTCGGTGATCGCTACTCCGGTCCGTCGAAGTTTTATGCAGCGGCTCCGGCAGGCGGCGCGGCTGGCGCCGGCGGCCCCGCAGGCAGCGACGGCCAAGGGGCTCCCGCGGACGGAACGATCGCGGGAACCGGTCGCGGCAGTGAAGGGCCGGGCGGCCGACAGGCGGACGGCGCATCCGCATCCGGCTCCGGCTCCGGGACGGCGAATGGCCAGCGTGGATCTGGCGGCAAGCCGGGCCTTGCGGCCGCCGGTCGCAGCGGAGCCGCAGCGGGGGGCGGCGAGGGATCGGCCGCTGCGGGAGCGACGGGGGGCGGTGGCTCGGGGCCGTCGCTGCCTGCGGGGCCGCCGGCGCCAGCCGCGCCGCCTGCCGGAGCCGCTGCATAAAAC
>JBJTIE010000289.1:0-2049 GCA_046094845.1 Planctomycetaceae bacterium
AGTGGAACGGCGCGACGGCGAGTCTGCTGCAGCCGTTCGGGCCCGAAGGCGTCGGGCGGCTCTAGGATCGCGAACCGCGGCTCGGGCGGCGGGCAAAGTGCGGGATTTTCCGCGCCGCGGTACGTTCTGCTCGCAGCGAGAGCGCAGGGAGCTTCATGCCGCCGCGGATCCTCCTCACCACGACGTCGTTTCAGGACACGCCCGGCGCGCACCACGACATGCTCGCCGCGACCGGCTGGGACGTCGTCACCGCCCGCGGGCCGCTCTCCGAGGCCGACACGCTGGCCCTCGTGGGCGAGATCGACGGCTACATCTGCGGTGACGACGCCATCACGCGGGCCGTGCTCGAACGGGCGCGGCCCCGTCTCCGGGTGCTGTCGAAGTACGGCATCGGCGTGGACAAGATCGACGTCGCATCGTGCACGGAGTTCGGGATCCCGCTGCTGTTCACGCCCGGCGTCAACCACACGACCGTGGCGGAGCACGCGTTCCTGCTCCTCCTCGCCCTGGAGAAGAACCTCCTGTTCCACACCGATTCGACCCGGTCCGGCGGCTGGAAGCGGCAGACGGGCCACGAGCTGCTCGACAAGACGATCGGCATCGTGGGCATGGGCCGGATCGGCAAGGAGGTGGCCCTGCGGGCGCTGGCCTTCGGCATGAAGCCGATCGGCTACGACGTCTACTGGGACGAGGCCTTCGCCACCCGGCACGGCATTCCCCGCGCAGGCTCGCTCGACGACCTCTTTGCACAGGCCGATTACATCTCGCTCCACACGAACCTCACCCCCGAGACCCGCGACCTCGTGCGGGCCGAAACGATCGCGAAGATGAAGCCCGGGGTGATCATCCTCAACTGCGCCCGCGGCGAGATCGTGAACACCGCCGACATCGCGGCGGCGCTCAAGAGCGGCCGCGTGCGGGGCTACGGCACCGACGTGCTCGACGAGGAGCCGCCACCTGCCGGCCACCCGCTCACGAAACTGCCCAACTGCATCGTCACGCCGCACGTCGGCTCGCGGACGCACGAGAGCGTCCAGCGGCAGGCGCTGGCGGCGGTCACCAACCTGATCAACGCGATGCACGGCGAGAAGCCGCTCGCGCAAGTGAACCCCGAAGTTCCCGTGCGGAAGGTCGTCTGATGCCAGAAACGTTTCACGTCGTTCCCGTCGCCGCCCATGACGCGATCGTCCGTGGTGCCTATCTGAAGCGGGGCTTCGCCGCCGACGAGGCCGAGCATGCCGCCCGGCTCGCCACGGCGGCCACGAGGCACGGCATCCGCACCCACAATGCGATCAAGGCCCTGCACCTCGACGAGCTGTTCGGCTCGCAGGCGGGGGGCTGCGTGCCGCAGGCGGCGGTCAGGAAGCTGCCGACACGGTTCAAGGCCGCCGAGATCTGGGACGCCCGGAAGAAGCTCGGCCAGGCGGTGGCCTGGGAGGCGATCGACACCTGCATGAAGCTCGCCGACACCTACGGCACGGGCACGGTGTCGATCGACAATGCGTTTCATTATCTGTGGGGCGGCGGCTACGTGATGGAGGCGGCGAACAAGGGCTACATCGCCTACACCAACTGCACCGCGTCGCTGGCCGAGGTGGTGCCGTTCAAGGGCCGGCATCCCACGCTCGGCACCAATCCGCATTCCTGGGGCTTTCCCACGACCGATGCCGTCGGGTTTCCGATCGTGATCGACTGGGCCACCAGCGTGATCGCGATGGGCCGCGTGCAGCAGCTCAAACGCGAAGGAAAGCCCTTGCCGCCGAACGCGGCCGTCGACAAGGACGGCCGGCCCACGACCGACCCCGGCCAGGCGGTGTCACTGCTGCCGTTCGGCGACCACAAGGGCTACGGCCTGTCGCTGATCAATGAGCTCGTGGCGGGCTTCATCGGCGGGTCCCTGCCCACGATCCGCAGCCGGGCGGCGGTGGCGGGCGAGAAGCAGGGCTGCGCCTTCTTCTTCCAGGTGATCCATCCCGAGGCGCTCAGCGGCGGCGCGTTTGCCAAGGGCCGCTCGCAGGCGGGGGGCTGCGTGCCGCAGGCGGCGGTCAG
>JBJTIE010000290.1:0-21448 GCA_046094845.1 Planctomycetaceae bacterium
CCACAGGTACCAGCCGATGCCCAGGGCACCGAGCACGAGCAGCGGCAGGAGCCAGCCGGGCATGCCCGCCTTCTCCTCGGCGTGCGCGTGGCCGTGGCTGCGGGCCGGCTCGCTCGGGCGGCCGCCCGAGACCGCGCCCAGGGCGAGGTCCGGCAGCGAGAAGCCCCGCGGCATGGCGCCACGGATGTTCGCCGACTGCTCGGAGAACAGCCGCGAGATGCCGGCCGCGTCGGGCTTGCCCGAGAACTGCTTGGCGATCATGCCGAGCACGATCGGGGCCAGGTAGGTGAGCAGCGTCTTCATGATGCCCGGCTGGATGCCGGCGAACTTGGCGATCACGTCGACGAGTGCGGACATGTTGTTGCCGCCGCCGAGGAGCGAGCCGAGCAGGCTACCGCCGAGGCTGCCGATCCCCGGCGCCTGGCTGCCGCCGAGCGCACCGGCCAGATTGCCAAGCATGCCGAGGTCGAGGCCGCCCATCGCCTTCGCGAGCTGGTCGGCGCCGCCGCTGGTCGAGGCGAGCTTCGAGAACA
Source organism: Planctomycetaceae bacterium (assembly GCA_046094845.1). Taxonomy (GTDB): domain Bacteria; phylum Planctomycetota; class Planctomycetia; order Pirellulales; family UBA1268; genus QWPN01. Next base: position 534 of record JBJTIE010000290.1, read on the forward strand.
CGTTCAGCAGCGCCGGCACGGCGGCGTTGGTGGCCGTGCGGGTCTGCGACTCATTGGCCCCGATGAGGCCGCCAAGCTTGCCGAGGACGTCACCCGACAGCTGGCTCGAAATCAGATCGACGAGATTCATCGAACATCTCCAGAAGGGAAGAAAAACAGGGTCACAGAAGAGCAAGGACCGAATTGTTCGCCGTCTTCCCTGACGGGCGCAGCGGGGGCGGGAGCATTCCCGGGGGAATGGCCCGCCCGCTATCCGTGGACACGTTGTAGGGCACGCCAGGGGGCGTCGCAAGAAACCGCTACCAGTAGACGTAGTGGAGGAACTTCTCGCGGTCGGGCCTCGGCAGACCGTCGATCCGGGGGATCACCCAGCGGTTTTCGTCGGCATCGATCAGCATCTTCCCGTCGGTTCCGAAGTCGACCGCCTGGCTCTGTGTCCAGCGGGCGGTGAACCGGCGGCGGCCGACGTCGGTCTCGACGTCGAAATCGAGGTAGCCGTGGGCAAGCGCGACGTCGTGGATCCGGCGGATCTCGCGGACGAGCGACCGCCGGGCCAGCGCCGCCTGCACGACCGCGCGGTCGGCCGCGGTCCAATCGGCGAGCGCCCGGATCATGCCCAGTTCGATCTCGTCGCCCGAATCGTTCCATCCCCGCACGGAGAGATAGGCCTCGGGATGCGACGCCGGGAACACCCGCACGATGAAGATGCCTGCAGCGATCCGCTCGTCCCCCTGCCAGAGCTCGATGCGATCGAGCGGCCCGATGGCGAATCGGTGTCGTGATGGATCGAGCCATTCGATCGTGGCTGCGGGCGGCGGCGAGTCCGTCGGCGGCGCATCGCTCGCCTCCTCGGCAGCCGGACGGGCCGCCTCCTCCACGAGCAGCATGTCGACCGTGGGCTGCTTCGAGACCTGCGTCTGAATCCGCACGAGCCGGGCGTAGAGGCCGTCGGCCGCGAGCAGGTCGGCGTGCGTCCCCTCCTCGACGAGCCGGCCGCGGTCAAAGGCGAGGATGCGGTCGGCGTTGCGAAGCGTGGAGAGCCGATGGGCGATGGCGATCGTGGTGCGGCCGCGAACGAGCACGGCGAGCGCCTCCTGGATCGCCTTCTCGGCCTCGGCGTCGATGTTGCTCGTGGCCTCGTCGAGCACGAGGATCCGCGGGTCGTAGAGCAGCGTGCGAGCGATCGACAGCCGCTGCTTCTCACCGCCGGAGAGGCCGGCACCATGCTCGCCGAGAAGCGTCTCGTAGGCCAGCGGCTGCCGGCAGAGAAAGTCGTGGGCGCCGGCCGCCTTCGCCGCGGCGAGCCCCTCCTCGATCGTGGCCTGCGGACGGCCGTAGGAGAGATTCCGCCAGATCGTGCCACGGAACAGGAACGAATCCTGGAACACGATCCCGAGCTTCTCACGCAGGTCGCTCATCGAGAGGTCGCGGATGTCGTGGCCGTCGACCGTGATGCTCCCCTCCTGCACGTCGTGAAACCGGGCGAGCAGGCTCACGAGCGTGGACTTGCCCGACCCCGAGCGGCCCACGATCCCCACCATCTCGCCAGGCTCGACCGTGAACGACACGTCGTGGAGCACCGGCTGGTTGCGGTCGTAGCCGAAGGTGACGGCGTCGAACCGGATCTCACCGCGGACCTCCGGCCAGGGCTCGGGGCTGGCGGGATCGGTGATCAGGGCGGGCGTGTCGAGCAACTCGAGCACCCGCTTGCTCCCGGAGAGGAAGCTCGTGAGCCAGGTCGTGAAATTCGAGAGCGCCCCGAGCGGCGCGTAGAACATCGCCAGATAGGCGAGGAACGCGATCAGCTGGCCGAGCGACATGCTGCCGCCGATCACGTCGCGGCCGCCGACATACCACACGATCAGGCCGCCGAGGCTGAAGACGATCTGCATGGCCGCCGAGTAGGTGGTGTTGGTGTGCTCCACCCATTGCCGCCACTGGCGGAGATGGTCGCTCGCGGTGTGGAACCGTTCCCGCTCGCGATCCTCCTGGGCGAAGGCCTTCACCACGCGGATGCCCGAGAGCATGCCCGAGAGCCGCGTCATCTGCTTGCTGGAGGCGTCCCAGAGCCGGTAGTGCCGCGGATAGACATGCCGCCAGAAGATCCACGAGCCGAGGATCACGAGCGGCACTGGAATGAGCGTGTAGAGGGCGAGCTTCGGATTGATCCAGACGAGCATCCCGCCCACCGCGACCAGTTGCACGATCTGGAGAAGGAATCCGCCGGTCACCTGCTGCACGAGCCCATGAAGCACCTCGCTGTCGTGGGCCACGCGGCTGATCATGGAGCCCACCTGATGGCGGTCGTAGTAGGCGACCGACAGGCTCTGAAGCTTCGCCACCATCTCGTCGCGGAGCGTGGCCGTGATGCCCGTGCCGATCGCGGTGGCGAGCCGTCCCTTCAGCACGCCCACGACGGAGAGCAGCACACGGGAGAAGGCGAGCGCGAGCACGACGACGAGCAGGGCCGTGCGGAAGTCGGGGAGCGCGTCGCCCGCCGCGGCACCGGCCCGGTCGGAAAGGATCTCGTCGACCATGTATTGCTGGAGCTTCGGCGGCACGAGCTCGGCCACCACGCCCAGCAGCGTGAGCAGGCACAGCAGCACCGCGCCGCGGGTGTAGGGGGCGAGCAGCTCGCTCACCCGCCGCAGAATCTGCCCCTTCTGCAGGCAACGGGGGCAGGAGTCGTCGGCCGTGGCCAGCCGCAATCCGCAGCTGCCGCAGCGGGGCGGATCGAGCGGGCCGTCGAGCTCGAGTGTGACGGCGTCGCCCGCCACGAGCGATTCCCTCGCCCGCTCGAGCGCCCGCGACACCTTGTGGAACCGCGTGGCGAGGCTGCTCGAATACCGCAGGACGTCGATCCAGACGTCGTCGGCCTGCACCTGCAGCGTGCCGCCGCCGAGGCCGGCGGTGGTGCGGATCTGGGTGACGCCCGCCCAGGGGATGCTGCGGCGGGTCCCGTCGGCTCCCTCGACGGCGAGCCCCTCGGCAGTCGCCACGAGGGTTTCGCGGCTGGGAAACCCGCCCAGCGAGACGTCGGTGTCGATCGAAAGCAGCACCGACGATGGCACGGCGGTCGAGGGACGCCTATGCTCGTCGGCCACGGCGGTCGCGGTGTCGATCGGGGTGTCCTTTCCTGGAGCCGAATCACGGAGACGTGTCATGCAGTACGCAGTGTGGACGGGCTGTGTTCGAAGCCTGGTGGCGGCGGGCCTCGTGGCCGGCTGGTGCGCCGGCGGGCATGCCGACGACGCCGGGTTCGTCGAGCTCTTCGATGGGAAAAGTCTGGCAGGTTGGCAGGCGAACGAAAATCCCTCCGCCTGGAAGGTGGTCGAGGGAGCGATCGTGGCCCACGGCCCGCGGAGCCACCTCTTCTACGTGGGGAGCGACGCGGCCAAGCCGGAGGAGTTCAAGAACTTCCACCTCAAGGCGGAGGTGAAGACGCGGCCCGGCTCCAACTCGGGCTTTTTCATCCACTCGAAGTTTCAGCCGGAGGGCTGGCCCGCCCACGGTTACGAGGTGCAGGTGAACAACTCACAGAGCGACCCGGTGCGGACCGGCAGCCTTTACAACGTGGTGAAGAACTTCACGCCCCCCGCCAAGGACGACGAGTGGTTCACGCTCGAGGTCGTGGTGAAGGGCAAGGCCGTCACCGTGGGCGTGGACGGAAAGGTGCTCTTCGAATACGTGGAGCCCGAGGGCGTGATCGGCACCCGGAAGCTCTCCGCAGGCCTTTTCGCCATCCAGGCCCACGACCCGGCGAGCGAGGTGCACTACCGGAGCGTGAAGGTGAAGCGGCTGCCGTAGGGCGCGGCGCCCGCCGTCGTCCGCACACCGGCCCGTAGTCGCACACGCTGCCGTAGTCCGCACACTCCGTGTGCGGTTGGAGGCGTGAAGGCCGAGTCGCCCGGCTATTCTGGAAACAGCCGCGTCGAGAGGTAGCGCTCTCCGAGGTCGGGCAGCACCACCACCACCATTTTTCCGGCGTTCTCCGGCCGACGCGCCAGTTGCAACGCGCCCCATGCCGCGGCCCCACAGCTGATGCCGCACATCAGCCCCTCACGCTTGGCCATCTGCCGGGCCGTCTCCATCGCATCCTCGTCATCGACGCGAATCACCTCGTCGATGATGTTGAGATTGAGGATGTCGGGAATGAAGCCAGCCCCGATGCCCTGAATCGTATGGCGGCCCGGCTTGATCGGCTGGCCTCCGAGCTTCTGGGTGATGACCGGGCTGTTGGCCGGCTCCACGGCCACGACCTTCACGTCGGGCTTTTTCTGCTTGAGCACCTCGCCCACGCCGGTGATCGTGCCACCGGTGCCCACGCCACAGACGACGACATCGACCTGCCCGTCGGTGTCGGCCCAGATCTCCTCGGCCGTGGTGCGGCGATGCACCTCCGGATTGGCCGGGTTCTTGAACTGCTGGGGCATGAAGAACTGGCTGCTGGAGCGGCTGATCTCCTCGGCGTGCCGCACGGCGCCTGGCATGCCTTCGGCCGCCGGCGTGAGCACGAGTTCGGCGCCGAGCGCCTTGAGCATTCTCCGTCGCTCCAGGCTCATGCTCTCGGGCATCGTCACGCGGAGCGTGTAGCCGCGGGCGGCGCACACATAGGCCAGGCCGATTCCCGTGTTGCCGCTCGTGGGCTCGATGATCACGGTGTCGGGGCCGATCCGGCCTTCCCGCTCCGCCGTGTCGATCATCGCGCAGGCGATCCGATCCTTCACGCTCCAAAGCGGGTTCATGTTTTCGATCTTGCCGACGACGGTGGCCACGCAGCCCTCGGTGACCCGCCGCAGGAGCACGAGCGGCGTCCGCCCGATGCACTGCGTGATGTCGTTACGAACCCCGGACGGCAGCTTCATCGTCACCATGTCGAGTTCCTCCTGCGCGCGGTCGCTTCTCGGCCCCACGGCCGGACAACCGTCAACATCCGCATTATCGGCAGAACCGGCCCGAAACTGAAACCGCGTGGTACGACGGGAGTCACCCCAGTTCGAGCTTGACCCGGCGGGGCATGGCCAGCCGGCCGAGCATGCCGACCGAGCCTTTCGGCAGGCCGAGGAACTCGAGCCGTTCGAACCAGCCCGCCGCCTCCGCGCCGAGCTTGCCCACCTGCGTGCCCCGCAGGTCGAGATGCCGCAGTCCCTTCAGCTCCTTGAGCTGGAGCAGCCCCTCGTCGGTGAGCGATCCTCCCGCGAGATCGAGCGTGGCGAGATCCTTCAGCGAGTCGGCCCGAAAGCCGAGCAGGATGGCGAACAGGTCGTCGGCCGAGGGATTTCGCAGCCGCACGGTGACGAGCTTGTCGGCCACGTGCCCGAAATCGTCGCCGAACGACTTCCGCAGCCAGTCGGTTTCCTCCATCTCGATCTCGCCGCCGCGCTCGATCGCCTCCGTGGCCACCTCCTGCTGCTGGGCATAGGCCTCGATCTTCGACGCCAGCCATTCCAGCTTGCTGGCCTTGAACTTCACGTAGTCGTTGGCCTCCTCGAAGGCCGCCTGCAACTTCACGAACTCGGCGGGATCGCCGCCGCGGTCGGGATGCATCGCCATCGCCTTGGCGAGATAGGCCTGCTTCACGTCCTCGAGCGTGAGCGGCGGTCGCAGGCCGAGCGTGGTCAGGCAGGCCGGGACATCGGGTTCCAGATGATTGGACATGGGGTGCTTTCTTCAGGGGAAACCGAGGGTACGCGAGGCTGGGGTGTTTGGGCAATTCCGGTTGTTCCAGCGCCTGCCGAACCGCGGTTGCTCCGAATTGCCCCGTCTTCCATGATTCGGTCGCTTTGCCAGGGAGTGGCAAGGCTGACGGACAGCCATGGAGGGAGATGCGATGACGTTCGAGTGGCTTCGCGGGCGCCGTGTGCGGGAGTTCGGGGCGGCGGTGGTCGTGGTCGGGGCCTGCCTCGCCTGGCGACTCGCCACGCCGACATCGAGTTCAGACGCCGCGCCGCCCGCATTGACCGGCCGCGGCAAGCCTGCTGCGCCAGCAGCCGAAACGCCCCCGGGCGCCCGTCCGATCGCACTGGTCAACGGTGCCGAGATCACCAGCGATCAGCTCGCCGCGGAATGCCTCGGCCGCCATGGCGCCGGCGTCGTGGAGACGATGGTCAATCGCGTGATCATCGAGCAGGCCTGCCGGCGATCGGGCGTGACCGTGACGCCACAGGACGTGGATGCCGAAATCGAGGTGATGTCGCGGCGGTTCAACGTGCCCCGCGACAAGTTTCTGGAGCTGATCCAGCAGGAGCGGGGCGTTACCCCGAAGCAATACTCCGACGACATCCTCTGGCCCACGCTCGCCCTGCGTCGGCTGGCCAGTGTCGCCGTCGAGCCCACGCCGGCGGAGCTGCAGCTGGCCTTTGAGAAGCAGTTTGGGCCGGCCGTGAAGGCCCGGATCATCGTGGCCCGGACGCAGGCCGAGGCCGACTCGTTGCGGGCCAAGGCCCTGGCTGCCCCCGACGACTTTCCGGCGCTCGCCCGGCAGCACTCCGTGGACGTGGCCAGTGCGAGCGCCAACGGCTGGGTGCAACCGATCCGGCCCCACTCCGGGGATCCGGCGTTCGACCAGGCCGCCCTTCGCCTGCGCGACGGTGAGATCTCGCCGGTCGTGCAGGTGGCGGATCAGTTCATCGTGCTCAAGTGTGAAGGGCGGCTGCCTGCGGACACCGTGACGCTCGACGAGGTGCGGCCGCGGCTCGCCGAGCAGCTCCGCGAGCAGAAGAGCCGTCAGGCGTCGAGCGAGGTGTTCAAGCAGCTGCAGGACGCCTCGACCGTGGAGAACGTGCTCAACGATCCGGCCAAGGCCGCGGCCGCGCCCGGCGTGGCGGCCCGCGTGAATGGCGAGGCGATCCCGGTCGAGCGGGTGCGGGAGGTATGCCTGGAGCGGCATGGCCGCGACGTGCTCGAAACCCTGATCTCCCGGAAGCTGCTGGAGCAGGCGATCGTGAGCCAGAAGCAGCAGGTCGTGCAGGCCGACATCGACGGGGAGATCGCCCGGGCCGCCGAATCGATGGGCTTCACGAAGGCCGACGGCACGCCCGACGTGCAGGCCTGGCTCGCCCGCGTGACTCGCGAGGAGAAGATCCCGCTGCGGCACTACCTCGAGGACGTCGTCTGGCCGACGGTGGCCCTCAAGAAGCTGGTGGGCAGCGTGCCCGTGACGCAGGAGGATCTCGACAAGGCCTATGCGGCGACGTTTGGCCCGCGGGCCCGTTGTCGGATCATCGTGCTCGACAATCAGCGGCGGGCCCAGGAGGTGTGGCAGCTCGCCCGCCAGAACCCGACGGCGGACAATATCGGGGCGCTGGCGGAGCAGTATTCGGTCGATCCCACCACGAAGGCGCTTCGTGGCGAGGTGCCGCCGCTCCGCCGCTGGGGTGGCCAGCCGGCCATCGAGCGGGAGGCCTTCGCGCTCAAGCCAGGCGAGCTGTCGGGCGTGGTGCAGGTGGCCGATCGGTTCATGGTGATCTTCTGCGAGGGCTTCACGGCGCCGGCTCAGGTGTCGCCCGAGGAGGCCCGCGGCGAATTGCACGCCGACATCTTCGAGAAGAAACAGCGGATCGAGATGGCCCGCCACTTCACGCACCTCCGTGAGGCGGCGGCGATCGACAACCTCCTCGCCGGCACGAGCCAGTCGCCCACGCGGCCGCGCGGCGGCCCGCCGGCGGCGGGCATGCCGCAGGCGCAGCTCACGAAGGCGGAAGCCGCCGAGTTGGCCGTGCCGCGGGCTGGCAGTCGTCAGGCCACGCCGCCGGCGGCGCCCTCCGGCGTCGTGCCCGCGTCGCTCGAGCAGCGGGCAGCGCCGTAGTCGCCACACGAAGCGCCGTAGTCCGCACACTCCGTGTGCGGTTGGAGGCGTGAAGACCGAGGGATCGGCTATGTGGCCGGAGGTTGGCGGACGTGCAGGGAGATAGCTCGGGCCCGTGGCGTTTTGACCGTGGGCCACATGCGGAGCATGTGGACTACGGTGGGTTGGCGTAGCCCACTACGGTGCCGCGGGGAGTTCCCAGGCGGAACGGTAGGAGAGGCCGGTGTCGGTGGTTTCGAGCAACGACGTGCTCACGCCGAACATCCCCTCCATGTCGGCGGCCGAGGGAAGCAGCGGGCGGAGTTTCTCAAGGAACTCGCGGGAGTCAGTCGTGACGTCCCCCGCCTCGAGGCCCGCGAGAAACTCACGCACGAGACCGAGCATGCCGCCGGTATGCGTCGCATCACCGATCGAAAAGAGCCGTGCCGGCGCCGGGGGAAGCATCGCGGCCGCCCGCGCGACGGCGGCGCTTTCGCGGAGCGAGGCCTCGCCGGCCGGTGGCGTGCGGATCGCGGCGAGCGTCTTCTCCAGCGAGTCATCTCCGATCGCGACGACGAGATGCTGCTGGCCGACGAACATCGCCGGTCCGTTGGGCATGCGGATGCCGCGGAAGCCCTGCTCCTCGACGACCTCCGTCTGGGCCAGCGGGGCGAGTCGCTGCAGGATTTTCTGAAACGGCGCCTCGTCGGTGACTTCCCAGACCAGCGCTAGCCGATCGAACGTGGGCATGCCGGAGAGCGGCCCCGGCTCCGCCCGCGCCGTGCGGGCCTCGGCAAGCGCGGCCGCCACCTGCGGCGGGTAGGCGACGATCCAGTGCCGCGTGCCAAAGGCCGAAAGCACGCCCGGCAGATCGAGCCCCAGCCAGCCCTGGGCCTGCATCTCGGCGGCCACGAACATGTTGGCCGTTTCCTCGCCCCCCTGGGCGACGGCGATCTCGCGGATCGTCTTGTAGGCCTGCCCGAGGTCGAGCGAAATCTGTGTCAGATCGACCGCCTCGCTCGTGACGAACGACGGCACCAGGGCGGCGTCGGCATCCTGTTCGAGAATGCACATCGCACCGGCGCGCGGAGCCGGCAGCGCGACGAACATTCCCTGCCGGTAGACGTCGCCGTCGAGCGTGTGCCGCCAGGCGAGTGGCCCCAGCCCATCGAGGCCGGCGGCGGCCAGCCCCTTGGCGGCCCCTTCGGCGCCGGCGCCGACCCGCCTGACCAGGCTCCCGAGGTCGAGCACCAGATCGAGCAGCGTGAGACCATCGGGCAGCGACTCCTGAAGGCCTGGCGTCTGCATCACGGCGGTGAGCGGCGGCTCGTCGACCGTGGCATGTGCGGCCAGGAACTGCTCGAAGACGCCGCGGGCCTCGTCGCCCCCGCTCTCCTTCTCGAAGTCACGCGGTCCCCGTGGGGTGGTCGTGGCCACTTCCACCTGCATCTGGCCGTCGGCTCCCACGCCCATCGTCACGCCGGCAGGATTCGCGATCGGCAGCGTCTGGCACATGAAGAGGCGGTCGCCGATCACGGTGCAGAAGGCGTGCGTGAGCCCCACCTGCACCGGCTTCGTGCCCCGAGCCTGGTTCTTTGCCTGCTCCCGCAGTTCCCGCAGCTTTTCCGGCGTCACCTCGCCATCGACGGAGATCGATCCCGACCGCAGCATCATGGGCTGCGCGAGCCACACGACGTCGTGACCGGCCATCATGACGTCGATCCGCCGGACTCCGGGCTCATCGCCCTGGGCCACAGCCTCTTCCGCGGCCTGCTTGACAGCGGCCAGCAGGCGTCCGGCCGACTCCGCGCCGGGCTCGATCCAGGTGAGGAGCAGAGCCAGCGGCGGCAGATCGTCACCCCGAGTCTTCACGACGAGACCCGCACCGGCATCACCCGCGAAGCCTGCCGAGACATCGGCCATCGTGAGGCCGTAGCGACCGAGCCGCTCGTCGAGCCGCGCCGTCCCCGCATCAGCGTCTGTCTCGGCCTGTGCGTCGTCGGCTGGCCAGAGCCGCGGCGCGATCAGTTCCCAGGCCTGCTGCATCCGTTCAGGCGACAGCGCCACGGCCCCGAACCGCGTCTGCTTCCGCGTTGCTTCGAGGAACGCGGCCGGCTTGGGCAGCCGCACGACCGCCACCGTCTCCGCGGGCAGGCACTCCCAACTCGGCCGAAGGTCGGCGGCGAGAGCCGGCTGTAGACCGATGGCAAAAACGACGAGCGACAGGCAAGCGAAACGCATCAGAGCCTCCAACACCAGAGAACTGAAACAAACAAGCCGTCAACGCCTCGCCAACCAAACCGCGAGGCTCGGGGGTCGGTGCAAGCTCGAGGAGCATTTGGACCGAGTCTTCGAGGTCCCGCGACGAGACTTGTACCGCCCCCGAGCCGGATTCTCCACCAGTCGAATGCGATACTAGCGAGCCGCCGCCCCAGCCTTCTCCAGCGGCGCATGCGGGCGATACGGCGGCGGCAGATACGTGACCCCATTTTGCGGCTGCGACTCATCGTAGAGATACGAGTCGCGGTGCACGAGGAAGTCGATCAGGTCGCAGGCGGGGATGCCGAAGGCCAGGCCGTCGAACACCGCCGCGCCCGCACAGGCCACCGCCACCACCTCGCCACGGGCATTGAAGATCGGGCCGCCGCTGTTGCCGGGGTTGATGGCCGCGTCGGTCTGGATGAGCCGCATCTGGTCGATCGTGCGGGTGGTGCTCGAGACGATGCCCTGGGTCACGCTCCGCTCCATGCCGAGCGGATTGCCGATCGCGAACACCATGTCGCCCACCCGCAGGTCGTCGCGGTCGTTGATGACGATGGGCTCGGGCAAGCCGCCCTTCGTTTCCTCGGGGTCGAGTTGGAGGAGGGCGAGGTCCCGAAGAGGCTGCAGGGCCAGAATCTTCACCTTGAACAGTTCCGTCTTCTCGAAGCCCTTGTCCGTCTTGCGGAAGAGCGTCACCTGGAGCCGCGTGTTTTTCTCCACGACGTGGTAGTTGGTGACGATGTGTCCCTCACGGCTCGTGATGAAGCCGGTGCCGAGGCCGCCAGGGTTGCGGACCATGACGACCGCCTCACCGAACCGCTTGACGAGTTCGGGCACGTCACGGGCCTCCAGCCGGCCGGTGCGAAAGATGCCGCGATCGTCGTCGGCCGCGGTGGCCGCCCCGGCGGTGTTCTCCGTCGCTCCCCGCTGCACGTCGAGCAGCCGCTTCGCCGGAATCTGGAGCACGTCGAAGCCGAGATCGAGGGCGACGCCGTCGTCGTTCTCACGGAGCAGCGGGGCTGTCACCTTCCCGCCGCCCACGAGCGTGACGGTGACGATCTCGGCGGCATGTGCGGTGACGGCGGCCACCAGAAAGGCGAGCAAGGCGAGGCACTGGCGGGTCATTGCTGCTCCTTGACGGTGACGGGGGCGGAAACACGGCCGGCGGCGGCATCGCTCCCCAGATAGATGACGAGCCGATCCTGGCTCACCATCACGAGATCGCGGGCCTTGTCGCCGTCGGCATCGAGCCCGGCGATCCGCCGTGGCTCGGCGACGAGATCCTTCGACTCGCCGCCGTCGTAGGGATACTTGCGGTCTTCAAAGACCTTCCACGAGACCGACCGCTCCAGCGGCTCCGGGCCGTGTCGCAGGAGGGCCGTGAGCTGGTGCTTGCGGTCGTCGCAGAGGGTCAGATCGTCGCGGCCGTCGCCGTCGAGGTCGGTGGCCTGGATGCGGTGGATCGTCGATTCGCTCACGCCGCTGCGGCGACCGATGCGGCCGTCGATGCTCTCGACGAGCTTCAGTTCCCACGGCTCGCCCCGCGAGAGCCGCACGATCCGCTCTTGGTCAACGAGGATCACGCCGAGCACGGGGTCATCGCGGAGCGCGACGCCCGCCGGCGGCTTCACGCTTTCCACCACGCGCATCACGCCGGCCTCGTCGGCCCGCAGCCGATGCAGAAAGCCGCCCCCTTGCTCGAGCGCCCAGGCCTCGGCCCGGCCACCGGCCGCGGTGCCGGCGACCGGTAGATACGAGGCGATCTTCTGGCCCTCCGTCAGCATCACCTGATCAACGGGGTGCAGGTCGTCGCCGAGCCACTGGAGCACGCCGTCGGTGAGCCGGGCCTTGCGGAGCGTCCCGCCGACGTCGAGCAGCTGGTATTCCCCGAGATCGACCTTGGCCAGCAGTGTCGGTGAGCTGACGACGGGCTTGTCGCCGTCGAGCGTCACGAGCTTGCCCGCGGGAGCGAAGGCGTCTTGCACGATGAGGGCCGTGCCGCCGAGCCAGGCCACCTGATCGACCTTCGCGCCGAGGTTGGCGAAGCGGGTCTTCGTGGGCTCCGGCTTGTCGGCCGGCCAGACGAAGAGATCGAGGTCGCTGCCGACCCGCTGGGCCCACCAGGTGGTCGTGCCGACCTGATCGAGCGCGAGAATCTTGCGGTCCTTGTCCTCCTGCGGCCAGGGCTGGGGATAGGTGAGCCTGCCATTCTCCCAGCGGCAGCGATGCAGATCGGCGGCGTCCTTCGTCCATACGAGGAGCAGGCCGCGGTCGGCCGTGGGGGCGGCCAGGCTCCGGATGCCACTCACGGTCGGGAACGACTCCTCCACGCCCCAGCCCCGGGCGCCGAGACGATGCAGACGCAGCCGTGGCTGGCTGGAATCGACCGCGACGATCGCCGGCTCGCCGGCCCCCTCGCCGAGCGTCATCCCGCACCAGCCCCGCTTGCCGCCGCCCGGCATCGGGAGGGCATCCCGCCGCCCCACGTCGCTCGCCGCGCCGCGGAGGAGCTGGTATCGCCGCAGCACGCCCTTGTCGCTGCCGCCGAGCAGGAACAGGTCGGCCGTGTCGGCCGCCGCTCCGCCGCCGGCCACCTGGAAGCCTTCGACGGTTTGGTCGTGCAGCGTCTGTGCCGGGAGCAGGCTGCCGTCGACGGCGCACTCGTGCCAGCGAACCACCTGGCGGGCCACCGGCGACCATTCGACGAGATCGTCGTCGCCGTCGCCATCGAGGTCGGCCAGTCGCCAGTCGATTCGGCCCTGCGTCTCCCGCGGTGCGAGCCACACGGCCCGGGAGCCGCGCACGAGCGGCACCCGTTGGATGCCCTGCTCGTAGCTCACGAGCAATTCGTGTTTTTTCTCCGGCAGGTCGCGGACCAGCAGGCAGGTGCGGCGGCCGGTGGGCGTGCCGGCGAGCAGATTCCACTCGCCCGACTTCTTCCAGGCACCGGGGGCATCGACCGGCTTGTCGGCGGCCTGCGTGTAGATCGACACGCGGTTCGACGGGGTCGTGAGCACGAGCAGTTCGGGCCGGCCGTCGCCATCGACGTCGTGCGCGACCGCATCGACCGGCATCTCGTCGATCGACACCTCGCCCCGCGACCAGTCGGGGGCCAGCGGCAGCTCGTTGGGGCGGTCGGGATCGGTTGCGTCGGCCCGGGTCCGCTCGGCCGGTGGCAGCCAGCGGTAGATGTCGATCCGTGCCTGCCGCTGGTTGACGAGGATCACGTCGTCGCGGCCGTCGTGGCCGAGGTCGGCCACGCTCAACCGCTCGGCGCGGCCGTCGATCTGCACGACCCGCATGCCCTGCCAGCCGTCGAAGGCGGAAGCCGGCAGGGCCGCGATGGCGAGGATGAGGGGGGTGGTCGTGAAGGCGTGGCGCACGAGGGATGTGGCGTTCATGCCCAGCAATGTAGCCCACCGGGTTCCGCGGGTGCCACAGGCCGCATCGTGCAGATTGCCAATCTGCACCTACAGGCGGCTTGGTTTTCGAACTCGTAGCCGCGGAGTGGTACTCTGCGGTCGGTGACCGTGTGCAGATTACCAATCTGCACCTACTGGGGGCGTGGTTTTCGAACCCGTAGCCGCGGAGTGGTACTCTGCGGTCGGTGACCGTGTGCAGATTACCAATCTGCACCTACAGGCGGCCTACTCCAGCTCCGGCATGATCGCTTCGGCGGCGGCGGCCTCGCGGAGCTTTTCCAGGGCCTTGGCCTCGATCTGCCGCACCCGCTCCTTCGTGACGCCGAGGGCGGAGCCGACCTCCTTCAGCGTCTGCGGCTCACGCTCGTGATCGAGACCGTAGCGGCGGATGATGATGGTCTGCTCCCGGGCATCGAGCCGGTCGAGGAACTTGCCCACCTGCGAAAGCCGGTCGGTCGCCGCCAGCCGCTGTTGGTATTCGTCGGCCCGCCGATCGGCGGCGGCCTGCAGCATCTCCGTATCGGCGGCACGGAACCGGTCGCGGCGCTTGTGCTCGTCGGGGATCGTGCGGGCATAGTTCTTCATGATCGCCCACGAGGCGTAGGTGCTGAACTTGTTGCCGCGGGCGTAGTCGAATTTCTCGACGGCGCGAATCAGCGACATGTTGCCGTCGCTCACCAGGTCGAAGAAGCTGTCACCGGGCGACACCCGCCGCTTCGCGATCGACACCACGAGCCGGAGGTTGGCCCGCACGATCCGGTTTTTGAGATCGACGATCTCCTCGTAGAGCTTCTCGATCTGGTCCATCAGTCGCGAGTTCGGCCGCTCCGGATCGAGCTGCTGCCGCAGTTCCGTCGCCTTGTGCTTCAGGTAGTTGAACTTGCGGAACAGCCAGACCTCCTGCTCGCGGGTGAGCAGCGGCACCTCGTAGAGGCTCGCGAGATAGGCCGGCAGACCGCTCGGCCGCCGCTGCCGCTTGGCCTCGGTGCCGGGATAGGGCTGATCGACCACCTTCTCGGCGCTCTTGCGGGCGAAGAGCGCGTTGGGGATGTAGTCGAGCGGCAGCTGCATCACGTGCTCGGCACGCTGCGTGAGGATCACGCGATAGATGCTTGCCTTCGACCGGTGATACCGCCGCGCGATCGACTCGACGGCCTCGCCGCGGAGAAAGTGCTGGTAGATCCGGGCGCAGCTCTCGGGCCGCAGCCGGCCATCGGCGGCCGGAAACACGGCGTCGGCGGGGTGGTCTTGGTCGTACCGCTTGATCGTGTAGCGGACGGTCTCCACGCTGCGGCCGAGCCGGGCGGCGATCCGCCGATGCACGTCGGCCGGGCAGGCGCCGGCGACCGAGAGCCGCTTGGCCCAACTGATGATCTTGTCGTGCTCCTCGTCCGAGAGCTGGCTGAACCGGCTGCCCCGCTCGATCCGCAGCGGGTTGTCGTGGATGAACCGTTCCACGGCCGACTTGAGGAAGCCAACCCGGCGGCGGCCGTCGACGGTGAACCGCTGGGCCACGAGACCATGATCCCGCCACCGCGAGATCGTCTTCGTGGAGACGTTGAACTGGCGGGCGAGGTCCTCGATCGAGAGCACCTCCTCCGCGGGGAACAGCTTCACCTGGGGAGCGGCCACCTGGGGAGCGGAATCGTTGGTGCGCATGGTTTGTCTCCTCTTCGCGACCACGACCAAACCCGACGCTGGAGCACCTGATGCAGCCCCCCGGCGTCGACGTTCTCTGGGGCCTTCCTTTGCCCCACCACCTGTCTCGAGGACGCGAGAGTTATACGGACGGCCCGTCGAAAAGTTCTCGGGCCACAAGTTTTTTTGGCGGGGGCGTCACATCCCGCACGGCCTGTGCGTGCCACAAGTCCTTGCCGCCAAGGGGGTTGTGGGCCTGCCGGCACCTGGTTTCGTGTCTCATGGGGGCGGGCGGCCAAAGGCCCGGAATCAAGAAACAGAGCCCCTTTTGCTGATGAGACACCTGGTTTCGTGGTCCCGTGCGGGGCTGGACGGCTGCCGCCTTGACGATTCCCGGAATCGCTGGGATCATCCGGGACTTTCGCCGCGGGCGGCAGAATCGCGTCTGGAGACGGTTGCCATCGAGAAGCAGCATCGCATCAACGAGCAGATCCGGATCTCACCGATCCGGGTGATTTCCGACGACGGCGGCCAACTTGGGATCATCCCCACGGACGAGGCTCTGGCCCGCGCACGCGAGGCCGGGCTCGACCTGGTGGAGGTGGCGCCCAACGAGAAGCCGCCCGTCTGCCGGATCATGGACTTCGGCAAGTTCAAGTACCAGCAGAAAAAGAAACATCACAAGACCCACGTTCACCACACGAAGATCAAGGAAATCCGCCTCCGCCCGAAGACGGGCGAGCACGACATCGAGTTCAAGGTCAATCAGGCCAAGGGCTTTCTGCTCCACAAGGACAAGGTGATCGTGTCGGTCGTGTTCCGCGGCCGCGAACTCGCCCACATCGACGAGGGGCAGCGGGTCATGAAAAACATCATCGAACAGCTCGACCCAGTGTGCAAAGTCGAGGCCGCGCCCCAGCAGATGGGGCGGCGGCTCGTGTGCACGCTGTCGCCGAAGTGACATCCCACCACCGCACTCACGCACCCGCACTTCCACAGGAGAGACGACCGTGCCGAAGCAGAAGACCCACAAGGGCACCAAGAAACGGTTTCGCGTCACCGCCAACGGCAAGGTGAAGCACCGCCGCGCCGGCACGAGCCACTTGCAGGTGCGGCTGACCGCCAAGCGGAAGCGGAAGCTCCGCGGCACCGGCGTCCTGGCCAAGGCCGAGACCGCCAAGATCGTGCAAGTGCTGGGCAAGTACAGCTACTGACACCTCGGCCGTGAGGGCCTGTTTCAGGCCGCAAACCACGGGTCGGCTTGCATTTCCCGGCCCATAAGCGACATTTGAACCTGTCTTTCAGCGAGATTGAATCATGCGTACCAAGAGCGTTGTGCCCCGTCTGCGGGCGAAGAAGCGGCTGTTCAAGCGGGTCAAGGGATCCGTGGGCGGCCGTCGTCGTCTGCTGCGAACGGCCAAGGAATCGATCATCCGCGCGGGTGTCTACGCCCGTCGTGACCGCCGCCGCAAGAAGCGTGACTTCCGGCGGCTGTGGATCGTGCGGCTCAACGCGGCCTGCCGGCAGCGGGGTTTCCGCTACAGCCAGCTGATCGCCGGCCTGGAGAAGATCGGCTGCGAACTCGACCGGCGGACGCTGGCCGAAATGGCCGTGCTCGATCCGACCGGTTTCGACACCGTCGCTGCCGAGGTCTGCAAGGCCTTGGGCCTGCCGGAGCCGGCTGCGGTCGCGTGACGTCGTGACAGCCGTATCGCTCGAGTCGTTCGTCGACCAGCTGCGGCAGTTTCGTGCCGACGCCTCTGCAGCGCTCGATGCCGCCTTCGATGCCGCCGCCTTCGAGGCGGCCCGGGTCGAATTCCTCGGGGCCCGCAGCGGTCGCCTGAAGGCGATTCAAAAGCAGCTCGGCGGCCTCGCCGGCGCCGACAAGCCGGCCGCCGGCCGGCACTTCAACGAGGCGAAGGCCGCCGTCGAGGAGTTGCTCACGGCCGCCCAGGATCGCGTGACATCACGGACCGCCGGTGCGACCGCGGAGGCGATCGACGTGACGCTTCCCGGCACGCCCGTGCCGCTCGGCCACGTCCACCCGATCACGCAGACGATCCGCCGCGTGCAGGAGATCATGGGGCGGCTCGGCTTCGAGAGCGTCGATGGTCCCGAGGTCGAAGACCAGTGGCACAACTTCGATGCCCTGGCGATCGGTGCCGAGCATCCGGCCCGTGATCCGCTCGACAACTTCTACCTCGCCGTCGCCCGCGGTGCCGATCCGCTCCTGCTTCGCTCGCAGACGAGCACCGTGCAGATCCGCGTGATGGAGACCCGCCGGCCACCGCTGCGGATCGTGTCGCTGGGCCGCGTCTATCGTCCCGACACGGCCGACGCCACCCACTACCCGATGTTTCATCAGGTGGAGGGCCTGCTCGTGGAAAAGGGCACCACGATGGCCCATCTCAAGAGCGTGCTGCGGCTCTTCGCCTCGAGCTTTCTCGGCGGCGACGTGCATGTTCGCTTCCGGCCCTCATTCTTCCCGTTCACCGAGCCGAGCGTGGAGGTCGACATGGAATGGGGCGGCCGTTGGATCGAGATGGGGGGCGCCGGCATGGTCGACCCGGCCGTGCTCGAGGCCGTCGGCTACGACCCGCGCGAGGTGTCGGGGTTCGCCTTCGGGCTCGGGGTCGAGCGGATCGCCGCCCGCCGCTACGGCGTGGCCGACATCCGCGATTTCTATCGCAATGACGTCCGTTTTCTCCAGCAGTTCTGAACCCCGGCAGCTCGCAGCCTCATGATCGTCTCACGGAAGTGGCTCGATGACTACGTGAAGGTGGCGGCGCCGACCGACGAGATCGTGACGCGGCTCTTGATGTCGGGCCTCAATCACGAGTCGACCGAGGCCGTGGGGCGCGACGAGGCGATCGACATCGAGGTGACGAGCAATCGGGCCGACTGCCTGGGGCACGTCGGCGTGGCGCGGGAGCTGGCGGTGCTCTTCCGCCTGCCGCTGCACCTGCCCGATCCGCGGCCGGCGGAGCAGGGGGGCAAGGCCGCCGCGAGCATCGCCGTCGAGATCGCGGATGCCGGCACGTGCCCCCACTACACCGCGCGGGTGATTCGCGGCGTGACCGTGGGACCGAGTCCGGCCTGGCTCGTCGAGCGGCTGGCGACGCTCGGCGTGGCGAGCGTCAACAACGTGGTGGACGTGACGAACTACGTGATGTTCGAGTGCGGCCAGCCGTTGCATGCCTTCGACCTCGCGAAGATCGCGGGTGGCAGGATCTGCGTGCGGCGGGCCCTCGCGGGAGAGACGTTCACCGCCATCAACCACAAGCAATACACGCTCGATGACACGATGGGCGTGATCGCCGACGCCGAACGGCCGGTGGCCCTCGCCGGCGTGATGGGGGGCGCCGACACCGAGATCGGCCTCGGCACCACCGACGTGCTCATCGAATCAGCCCAGTTCGCGCCGCTCGTGGTGCGGGCCGCGGCCCGGGGCCTGGCTCTGGCCAGTCCCTCGTCGTATCGCTTCGAACGGACCCCCGACCCGGCCATGGTCGACTGGGCGAGCCGTCGAGCCGCCGCGCTGATCCTCGAGCTGGCCGGCGGCCGGCTGGAGCAGGGCGTGGTCGAGGCGGGTCGGCTGGCGGGCACGCCGGCGGTGGTGCCGCTCGGTGCCACACGAGTGGCCGACGTGCTCGGGATCGAGGTGGTGGCCGATCGGCAGCGCGAGATTCTGACCGGCCTCGGCTTCGTCGAGGAGCCGGGAGGCGGCCAGACGGCACGGTGGCGGGCCCCCTCGTGGCGGCGGGACGTGCATCGGGAGATCGACCTCGTCGAGGAGATCGGCCGGATCGAGGGCTATGACCGCGTGCCGGAGAACGTGGCGATCGCGGCGCGGCCCGTCGAATGGTCGGCCCGCGAACTGACGGTGCGGCGGGCCGGCGAGGTGCTCGTGGCCGCCGGCTTCTGTGAGGCCATGACCCGCAGCGTGGTGCCGGCCGCGTTGGAAGAGAGTGCCAGTCCGTGGGGCACGGCTCCCTCGGTCACGATCGCACCGGCGCTCGTCCGTGGTGCCGATCGGCTGCGGCGGACGCTGCTCCCGAGCCTGCTCGAAGCCCGGGGCGGGAATGCCTCCGCGGGAGCCCCGCACGGCAATCTGTTCGAGGTCGGGCGGGCGTATGTCACGCGGCCGGCCGGCGGTGAATTGCCCGCCGGTGCCTCGCCGCTCGAGGAGCCGTTGCTCATGGGCGTCGTGAGCGACGGCGACTTCTTCCGGGCCAAGGGACTCGCGGAGGCCGTGCTCGGCCGGCTGGGCATCGAGGCGGGGCGGGCCGACGCCCGGATCGAGGTGCGGCCGCTGGAGAACGACCTCTTCGCCCGCGGCCGCGCGGCCGAACTCGTGCTCGACCGCGAAGGCTACGGGGCGGTGCGGATCGGAGCGATGGGCGAGGTGGACGGAAAGCTCCTCGACCGCTTCTCGCTCGTCGGCCCGGTGGCGGCCGTGGAACTGCGGCTCGACCTGCTGGAGTTTGCCGTCGGCCGCGAGCACCGGCTCCGGCGGCCGAGCGACTTCCCGGCCATGCAACGGGATCTGAACCTCGTCGTGGACGAGTCCACGCCGTGGGCGGCCGTATCGGCTGCGATCGCGGCCGGGGCCGGTGAGATCCTCGAGGAATGCCGGCTCGTGGAAGTGTGGCGGGATGCCGAGCGGCTCGGCGCCGGCAAGAAGAGCTTCGTGGTGTCGCTGCGGCTTCGCAGCACCGCCGGCACGCTCTCGGGCGAGGCCGCGGCCCGCGCCGTCGACGCCATCCTCGCCGAGTGCGGCCGCCGAGCGGGGGCCGTCCTCCGCGGGTAGGAATCGAGAGTCCCCTCGCTCGCGCTATCCCCGCGCTTGCGCTCAGGGCTTTTATTTTCGATACAAGCCCCCAGGCGCAAGCCGGGGGATCCGTGCGGCGCTATCCTGTCGCTCGCGCTCAGGGCTTTTATGGGCGTTTGTGCGTCGGGCGAACCTTGCGGACGGTGCCGGTAGGGGAACCGCGGCTGGCTGGCTGAAACGCGGGCTCCAGGCCGCGAGGCAAAGCGACGAATCATGCGCGGTCGTCGCCGGCGTCGATGCTGTCCGCACAGGGCGGAAACCCTCTCGACGCATGAGGCAGGCAATGACGACGATCGTTCCGTGGGCGGGGCGGGCCGGTGCGGGCAAGACTGGCGACCGGAGGCCCGATCTGGCGGTGCTCGTTTCGACCTTCGAGCGGCCGGCACACCTGCGGCGGTGCCTCGAGTCGATCGCCGCACAGGCCGACGTCGCCGAGCGGATCGAGGTGGTCGTCACCGACGACGGATCCCGCGACCTCACGCTGCACGTCGTGATGGCATTCGCAAGGAAGGCCCCCTTTCGAGTGGCGGTCACGACCCATCCGCACGACGGCTTCAGGCTGGCGCAGTGCCGGAACGAAGGGGTGGCCGCGTCGCAGGCAGACCGGCTGCTGTTCACCGACGGCGACTGCCTCCTCCCCCCCGGCACCCTCGCGGCCTTCATCGCCGCCATTCGTCCCGGTCGCATCGCCGGCGGCGACAGCTGCCGGCTGGGCGAGACTGACACGGCCGAGATCAGCATGGACGACATCCACACCGGCCGGTTTGTCGCCGCCGTGGCCCCCGCCGAGCGTCGGCGGCTGACGCTGAAGGCCGGGCACTCGAAGGTGTATGAACTCCTCCGACTCTCGATGCGACCACGGGTGTACGGGAATGCGATCGGCATCGCCTGCCTCATGCGTCGAGAGGGTTTCCGCCCTGTGCGGACAGCATCGACGCCGGCGACGACCGCGCATGATTCGTCGCTTTGCCTCGCG
>JBJTIE010000291.1:0-18688 GCA_046094845.1 Planctomycetaceae bacterium
GGCCCGACCTACTGCACTGCAGGTCTGCCAACCTCCACTCGAATAACCCGGCCCCTCGGCCTTCACTCCTCCAACCGCACACGGAGTGTGCGGACCACGGCGCCGTAGTCCACATGCTCCGCATGTGGCCCACGGTCAATACACCGCAGGCCCGAGCTACTGCACTGCAGGTCTGCCGACCTCCACTCGAATAACCCGGCCCCTCGGCCTTCACTCCTCCAACCGCACACGGAGTGTGCGGACTACGGCGCCTCCGCATACGCGTGCGAACGAACGCCGCGACGCGTTTCACGTCACCGCCGGCCGGGTTCGCGGCCGGGATCGAGCGCGCGCACCTTCGCGGCCGCGGCGCGGGCGGCCGCGATGTTGCCCGCCCGCTCCCAGCCCCGCATCGCGAGGAGCTGGGCCGACGTCGCCATGTCGCGACGGCCGTCGGTCTCCGCTCGCGCGGCGAGCCGGCCGGCGGCGTCGGCGAGCGCGGCGGCCCGGGCCGGATCGAGCAGCCGGAGCGGGATCTCGTTGAGCGTGCGATGCTCCTCGGCCACGGCGTCGAAGTCGTAGCTGGCCGCCGCGATCTGGATCGCACGGGAGGCGGCCGTGGCGTTTCCCGCATCGGCGGCCAGCTCGCGAGCCTCGTCGAGCATCAGCCATTTGAGTCGGCGGTCGGGCTCGGTGGCGGCGGCATCGAGGAGTGCCGCCACCGCGGCATTGGCGCCGGCGGGTGTTGAGATCGTGGCGAACTCGTCGCGGAAGCGGCGCTGGAGCTCGGTGCGGGCATCGACGAGCTCGTGCGGCCCCGGCGGTTCGCCTGCAGCCGCCGCAGGGGCGAGCTGCTGCATGCGCGGGCGGGCGGAAATCGGGGCGTCGTCCGCGCGGGCGGCGAGTGGAAGCACGGTGATGAGGATTACGGCGCACCGCATGGTGCGGAGTCTAGCAGCCCGTGGGCCTGTCACTCCGTGACGGGCCTACCTGTAGCCGCAGATTGGTAATCTGCGATTCGCGACCGTGTGCAGACTGCCAGTCTGCACCTACATGCCAGCCGCTGCGTCAGCGGGCGCCGGGGTAGTAGTGCGACATGTTCAGATACGTCGCCGAGTGGCCGGTCGCGCGGATGCTTTCGTTCACCTGCCGCGAGCTGGTGTCGCGTTGGATCTGCTGAACGCGGTTCTGCAGATTGTTGATCTGCCGGGCCTGCTGCATGCCCCCCACGATCTGGCTCTCCTGGTCGAACCGCGGCTGGATGAGCTGCTGGTAGACCAGCGGGTTCACGCCACCGTTTTGATTCACGCCACCCCCCATCCCGCCACCACCAGGCTGGGCGAGCATTGTGTAGGGGCTCACCGTCGGCCGGCGGTAGGTGTTGGTGTTGGAGAAGGGCATGCCGCCGTTTTGCGCACGGGCATCGACCGCCATGCCGGTCAAGATCACGGCCAGGGCGAGGGGAGCGGTGCGGATGAGGAGGCGAGGGGGCATGATGATTACTCCGAGGCGGATTCCTCTGACTCGCAATCGTACCGCGCTCACCGGGCCCGGGCCATCAGCCGGTCACTCCGGCAGCTCGTAGCCCGCGATCGCCATCTCCATCGCGGCCCGGACAGCGGCCTTTGCCAGCGGCTTGTCGTGCAGCCAGGCGGCAAACTGTTCGCCATGGGCCGCATAGGCCGTCTGCAGCCAGCTCGGAGCCTCGGTGAGCATCCAGGCACGGAACACCAGCCACCGCGGGTCGTCCACGCCGTAGGCCTCGCGGGCCGTCCAGCAGAAGAACGTGCCGAACGGCACCGTGAGCGTCCGCACCATGCTCGAGCCGAGCAGCGTGAAGCCGAACATCCGCTCGAAGGGGGCCGTGACCTTGCCCACGATGCTGTCGAAGGCGACCCACGAATCCTGGGCGATGAACACGCGGTCGCCCGGCAGGATCTGGTAGTTGGTGGCGGTGGCGCCCCCCTTCATGATCGATTCGATGTCCACGGGCAGGATCTGGTCGCAGCCCACGCCCGAGGGGGCCGGCCGGGCGATCCAGATGTCCTTGCTGGAGAGCTTCGAGAGGCCGTTGATCTGGGCGATCGCGTCGAGCACGGTCTCGTTGCCCGTCACGGGGAAGCGGGCGACGTTGTCGCCGAAGCCCGCGCCCTCGGTCACCACGTAGTAGACCTTCGAGTTGTATGAAAACACGTCCACACTCACGAGCGGCGCGTCGAGATACTGGCCGAGGTGCTGCTCGATCTTGGTCTTCGCCTCGTTGAGCGTCAGGCCCGTGATGTAGACGCTGCCGTAGGTGCCGAGGTTGATCGTGCCGTCGGGGCCCACGAGGTGCTCGCCGGCGATCTGCTGCTGGCCGGCGGCCTGGGCGAGGGTGAGCGACACCTGCGGCTCACGCAGAATCCGCTTCAGGTGGCGGAAGATGGAGTCCTGGGCCTCCTCGAGCGACTGATTGCCCACCATGACCTTGCCGTAGGAGGGGCCGAGGTCGAGCATGCCCCCCGGCTCCACGACGTAGATGCCGTTGATGGGCTGCTCGAGCAGCGTGCCCTCCACGATCACCTGCAGCGAATCGAACGACTGAATTCGGAAGGGCGGCTTGGGCACCACGCGGAGGGCGTCCACGAGCAGGATGTCCGGCGGTTCGATCACGTAGGCGGGCAGCGACACCTTGGCGAGTTCCTTCGCGGGCATCCGGCTCGGGTCGGTCGGCGGGCAGTTGGCCTGCTCCGACACCCGCTGGAAGTGCGACCGCTGCGGCCGGCCGTAGATGGAGCTGCAACCAGCGGACGAGAGCGTCGCGGCCAGGGCCACGAGCGTCACCGTCGTGCGGGTCGTCTTCGTTGCAAACCAGCCCATGCTCACACTCCCTGCGACCGGCATAGTCGCTGCGATCGGGAGTATCGGCAGATTTCGGCCGCAAACTTTGCCAGGTCTGCCTTTCGGGGGCGGTTTTCGGAAAAACGCCCCGCCCCGACGGCAGGAGGGGCGACTTGGGCGAAAAGCGGGCGTAAACTTGCTTTTCAGAGAGGGTTCCCGAAGGCTCCCCGCGTGCCCATTCTCCCCAAACAGTGCGATGTCTATCCGAGCGACCTGCTCGACCTCCCGGCCTCCGGGGGCGCCGTGGGTCCGGAGGCTGCCCGCTGGCTCGTCTTCTACACGCTCGCCCGCCGCGAAAAAGACCTCATGCGGAAGCTCGAGGCGGCACACATTCCGTTCTACGGGCCGACGATCCGACGCCGGCTGCGATCGGCGGGGGGCAAAACCCGCTCCTCCTACGTCCCGCTTTTCCCAGGCTACGTCTTCTCACACGTGGACGACGAGCAGCGGCGGGCGGCGCTGGCCACCAACACGATCGCCCGCTGGATTCCGGCGGGCGACGAGCGAATGCTTGTCAGCGACCTGCGGGCAATCCGGCGGCTCATCGACAGCGATCAGCCGCTCACGCCCGAGGCCCGGCTGGAGCCGGGGCAGCCGGTTCGGGTGCGGAGCGGGCCCCTCAAGGGCCTCGAGGGCATGGTGATCCGGAGGCGGGGCGAGGAGCGGCTGCTCGTGGCGGTGCGGTTCCTGAATCAGGGCGCATCGATCGAACTGGAAGACATCGACCTCGAAGCGATGTAGTGGAACGGAAGCCTGAATGATCGCACGACTGAAGTCAGCGGCCCTCGAACGGCTCAAGAAGTGGTGGCACGCGCGGCTGCCCACCCGCGAGGCGATCGTCGTCACGGCCCTGCTCGCACTCATCTTCCAATTCACCTACCTCTCCGCGTTCTTCATTCGCAGCGAGCTGCTGCTGAAGGGCTCCGACGCCCAGGCGATCCTCAACACGATCGTGGCCGTCGTCGGGCTGAAGCTGCTCGTCTTCTACTGGCGTGGGTTCTGCCACAAGCCTTGGCGGGCTGCCCGGTTCGCTGACTTGAACCGGCTGCTGCGGGCCGCCACCACCTGCCTGCTCGTGTTCGTGGCCCTCAACTATTTCAGCGGCTCCATCCCGGGCTGGATCCAGATCCCCCGGTCGGTGCTCCTCCTCGACTGGGCTTTCACGCTCCTCGCCGTGGGCGGTATGCAGGCCATCGCCCGCAGCCTCTACGAGGAGATCATGCCGGGCACCAGCGTGGGGAACCAGCGGACGGCGCTCGTGATCGACGCCTCCCCGGCCGGCCGGCGGCTTGCCGAGTCGCTCGGCCAACTCAAGGCCCAGAGCTACTTCGTGGCCGGGCTGCTCGACGACGATCCCGACGCCTACGGCGTGAACGTCGGACGGGCGCGGGTGCTCGGCCCCGTGGCGACGGCTGCGGCCTGTGCCCAGCGGCTGCGAGCCGCGGAGATCGTGATCCGCGAGGGGGCGATCTACGGCGCGCGGCTGCGGGAGCTGTGCGACGCCTGCGCGGAGATCGACGTGCGGGTCTCGATCGCGGAGAACGTGGCCGATCCCGAGCTGGGGGCGGGCGGCCGCCCCGCCATGGTGCTGCCGGTCGTCGTCCGCCCGATCGAGCTCCGCGACCTGCTCTCCCGGCCGCAGGCACGGCTCGACGACCACGACCTCCGCGTCTATCCGTTTTTGCGGGATAAGACGGTGCTCGTCACGGGGGCCGGCGGCTCGATCGGCTCCGAGATCTGCCGCCAGTTGCTGCGGTTCGCTCCCACGAGGATCGTGCTCGTCGAGCGGTCGGAGGCGAGCCTGTTCGCGATCCACCACGAGCTCGTGCAGTCGCCCGTGCACCGCGGCACCGACCTCGTGCCGGTGCTCTGCGACATCTCCCACGTCGATCGGGCGGAGCGACTGTTCGCCGACCACCGGCCGGATATCGTGATCCATGCGGCAGCCTTCAAGCACGTCCCATTGATGGAGTCCCACCCGGTCGAGGCCATCGAAAACAACTCGCTGGCCACCGCCTCGCTCGCCGAGCTGGCCGACGCCCATCGCGTGTCCACGTTCGTGGCCCTCTCCACCGACAAGGCCGTTCATCCGTCGAGCGTGATGGGGGCGTCGAAGCTCGTGGCCGAGCGGTTCCTGCAGTCGTTCGGCGAGACCTCGACGACGCGATTCGTGGCCGTGCGGTTCGGCAACGTGATCGGGTCGAGCGGCAGTGCGGTGCCGATCTTCACCGAGCAGCTGGCCAAGCGGCTGCCGATCACGATCACGCATGAAGACGTGCGGCGGTATTTCATGACGATCACCGAGGCGGCGCAGCTGGTGCTCCTGGCCGGCGCCCTGCCCGGCCGTGGCGGCACGTTCGTGCTCGACATGGGCGAGCCGATCCGGATCGTGGATCTGGTGTCGAGTCTGGCCTACGTGATGCACCTGCCGACGGAGCAGGTGCGGATCAGGTATTGCGGGCTGCGGCCCGGGGAAAAGCTCGACGAGGAGCTGTTCTTCGAGGACGAGCGGCGGGAGGCCACGTCGCACCCGCTCGTGATCCGGGCGGTGCGGGCCGCGCGGCCGCTCGACGAGGTGCGGCAGTGGATGGGCGACCTCAAGAGCGCGGTGGCTGGCCCCCCCGAGGCGGCAGGCCACGCCCTGATGGACATCGTCTCATCGGATTGCAGCAGCCTCGTGCCGGTGGAGGCACCGGTGGGCAAGCCCGTGGAGCAACGCGCATGACGACGGCCTGGCGGGTGCCGTTCGTGCGGCCCGATGTGCCGGCCTACGCGGAGGTGAGCACGGCGATCGAGCGGGCCGTGTCGAGCGGCATGCTCACGAAGGGTCCGGAGCTGGCGGAGCTCGAGGCCGAAGCGGCGGCGGCGCTCGGCGTGCGGCACGTCGTCGGCGTGTCGAGCTGCACGATCGGCGTCGCGCTGGTGTTGAAGGCGCTGCGGCCTTCAGACCGTGGGCCGCACACGGAGTGTGCGGACTACGGGCGCAGCCACACGGCCGATTCTCCCGAGATCATCCTCCCGAGCTTCAACTTCCTCGCGGCCCCGGGCGCCGTCGTGTGGGCCGGATTCACGCCGGTGTTCGTCGAGGTCGATCCCCACACGTTCACGCTCGATCCGGCGGCGGCCGCCGCCGCGATCACCGACCGCACGGCCGCGATCATGGCCTGCCACACGTTCGGCTGCCCCTGCGACATCTCCGCCCTCGAGACGGTGGCGGCGCGGGCGGGCGTGCCGTTGCTCGTCGATGCCGCCCACGGCCTCGGCACGCAGGTGCAGGGCGTGCAGGTCGGCGCCGGCGGCCTCGCGCAGATCTTCAGCCTCTCTCCCACGAAGCTCGTCGTCGCGGGGGAAGGGGGCCTGGTGGCCACGAACGATTCGGCCCTCGCCGACGCGGTCCGCGTGGGCCGCGAATATGGCAACGACGGCCAGTACGGCTGCACGGTGCCCGGGCTGAACGGCCGGCTGCCGGAGATCTCCGCGATTCTCGCCCGGGCGTCGCTGGCCCGCCTGCCGGAGGTGGCCGCCCGCCGCCGGGCCGCGGCCGAGGCGTATGTCGCCGCACTGGCCGACCTGCCCGGCATCGGGCTGCAGCGGATTCCGCCTGGGGCGACGAGCAGCTGGAAGGATTTCGTGGTCACGATCGACGCGGGGCGATTCGGCGCGAGCCGCGACTCGGTCCGCCGCCGCCTGGCGGATGCGGGCATCGACACCCGGGCGTATTATGATCCGGCCTGTCATCAGATGGAGGCGTTTCGCCGCTTCGTCAGGCCGGGGCAGTCGCTGCCGATCACCGACCGCCTCGCGGCCACGGCGCTGGCCCTCCCCCTGGGGGCACACGTCACGCCCGACGTGGCCCGATCGGTGGCCCATGTGATCCGTGCCCGCGTATGAAACCCGACGACCAGCCAAACCTGTTCCCCTCGTTCGACTCGATCGAGGCGGTGCTCTGGCCGGCGGCGGCGCTGGCGGTGTTCGTGGTCACGGCGGTGCTCGTCGATCTGATGATCATCCTCGCCGCGCGGTGGCGGCTGGTCGATCTGCCGAATCGCCGCAGCG
This sequence comes from Planctomycetaceae bacterium, assembly GCA_046094845.1. Taxonomy (GTDB): domain Bacteria; phylum Planctomycetota; class Planctomycetia; order Pirellulales; family UBA1268; genus QWPN01. The sequence goes on from JBJTIE010000291.1 coordinate 6,916, forward strand.
CCCACGCGCTGCCCACGGCTCGGGGCGGCGGCCTGGCGATCGTGGTCACCACGGCGCTGGCCTCGATCATGGTGGCGCTGCGGTGGCCGCCGGCCGCGTTCGGGATCCTCGCGGGCGTGATCCTGCCCTGCCTCGTGATCGCCGGCGTGGGGATCATCGACGACATGCAGCCGCTCAAGGCCTCGCTGCGGCTCTGCATCCAGATCGGCGTGGCGGCGGCGATCACGGCCGCGCTCGGGCCGCTCTCGACGATCGCGATCCCGGGGCTGCCGACGCTCGAACTGGGCTGGATCGGCTGGCCGCTCACGGTGCTGTGGATCGTGGGGATGACCAACGCCTTCAACTTCATGGATGGGTCCGACGGCATGGCCGCGCTCGGGGCCGTGGTGGCGGGCGTGGCGATGGCGGCGATCGGCTGGCAGCTGAAGATTCATCTGCCCCTGCTCCTGGCGGCCTTCGCGGCGGCGGCGGCGGGCGGATTCCTCGTGTTCAACTGGAATCCGGCCCGCGTCTTCATGGGCGACGTGGGCAGTGCATTTCTCGGCACATACCTGGCCGCGGTGCCGCTGGCGTTTCCGGAGCCGCAGCGGTCGCTCGTGTTCATCCCGATGGTGCTGGCGCTCTGGCCCTATGTCTTCGATCCCTTCGTGTCGGTGCTGCGGCGGGTCTATCACAGGAAGAACCCGTTCGAGCCTCACCGCGAGTTTCTGTTTCATCGTCTGATCCGCAGTGGCATCGCCCACGGCCCTGCGGCGCTGCTCTACGCGCTGCTCGCGGCCGTCGGCGGGCTCGTCGGCATCCTGATGGTATCGCCCCTGTTGCCCGTCGCCCTGCGGGCCTGCGGGCCACTCATCGTGATCGCGTTGGCCGGCGGCCTGGCCTGGGCGATCGAGCGGCGGTGCGTGCGGGCGGGGCTGCCATCGGCTGCCGGCCAGTAGCCGTGTGGAGGTCGTCACCCATGCCCGCCGCGCCGTTCATCGCCCCCGCCGTGAGTCGTCCGCCTGGCATCTATGCCACGGTGCTGAAGCGGGACTGTGATCTCGTGGCCGCGACGCTGCTGCTGGTGCTCCTCGCGCCCGTGATGGCGGCGGTCGCGTTGGCCGTGCGGCTCGTGCTCGGGCGGCCGGTCTTCCATCGGGATCTGCGGGCCGGCCGCGACGGCAAACCGTTCGAGGTCGTGAAGTTTCGCTCGATGGCCGAGCGGGTCGATGCCGCAGGCCGGCTCCTGCCCGACGGGAAGCGGCTGGGCTTCTTCGGCCGGTGCCTGCGGGCCACGAGCCTCGACGAACTGCCGCAGCTGGTGAGCGTGGTCCGTGGCGAGATGAGCCTCGTCGGGCCGCGTCCTCTCCCGCTTCGCTATGTTTCCCGGTATTCCCCGCGGCAGGCCACGCGGCTGCTCGTCCGGCCCGGGCTCACCGGCTGGGCCCAGATTCATGGCCGAAACGCCCTCGACTGGGGGCCGCGGCTGGAATATGACGCCCGCTACGTGGAAATTCTTGGGCGGTGGTATGCCCCTTTGGCCGATTGCTGGATCATTGTGGTCACCCTGCTCCAATTGATCGTTCAGGCCGTCACCGGCCGTGGCGTGGCGGCGCCCGGCTCGGCCACGATGCAAGAGTTTCAACCGTGAGTCCGTCCGACGCCGTCGCCGACGCCATCCGCACCGTGCTTCGCGACACGGGCCGCAGCCGCGATGCGATCGAGCCGCAGCACCTGCTGGCCGCCGATCTCGGTCTCGACTCACTCGACCTCGCCCAGACGATCGTGCTGCTCGAGCGGTCGCTCGGCATCGATCCGTTCCGCGACTGGTCCGCCGCCGCGCCGCGGCCGGCCCTCCGCACCGTCTCCGATCTCGTCGCCATCTACACGACAGCCCTTGCCTCACCCTGAGAGATTCAGCGCCATGCACGCCACGCTCGACACGCTGCTCGATCATCTCGCCGCAGCCCCGGCCGCCGAGCGGCTCGCCGTCGCGATCACGGAGATCGCGAAGCAGTTTCCCGACCGCATCGCGATCGTCGCCCAGGCCGGTACTGACGCCCGTCGCGTCATCGACTACGCCACGCTCGCGGCCGCGGTCACGAAGCTCGAAGGAGAGCTGGAGGCCAATCGGCCCGTGGGCGTGGTGGCTCGGGCGGTGCGGCCCGAGTCGCTGGCGGTGATCACGGCCGCCTGCGGCCGGCAGCGGGTGCCGCTTGCGTTCGTCTCGCCCGACTCGCAGGCGCTTGCCGGCGAGCTGCACGACTGGGCTGCGATCGACGACAGCCTCGTTCTTCCCGTCCCGTCGGGCCGCCGCGGCCATCTCGACTCGGTGCCGCCGCCGGTGATCGTGGCCACGAGCGGCACGAGCGGGCCGCCGAAGCTCGTCGATCATGCCTGGGATTCGGTGCTCGCCGCGGCCCGGCTCTCGGAGCAGTGGCACGGGCTCGGCTGGCTCATGGTCTACGACGCGGCCCGCTGGGCGGGCATCCAGGTGTGGGTGCAGGCGTTGCTCACGGGGGGCCGGCTCGTGGTTCCCGCGTCGCGGGATCCCGACGTGGTCGCCCTCGCGCTGGTCAACGAGTCGGTGCAGGTGATGCCCGCCACGCCCACGCTCCTGCGGCGGCTGCTGACGTCGGCCGATCGCAGCGTGCTCTGCCGCGGGCAGGTCGATCGGATCACGCTCGGCGGCGAGGCGGCCGATGCCCAGCTCTTGAACGACGCCCGGGCCTTCTATCCGCAGGCGAAGATCACGCAGGTCTATGCGACCACGGAGCTGGGCGAGGTGTTTCGCGTGGCCGATGGCAAGCCCGGGTTTCCGGCCAACTGGCTCGGCAAATCGTTGCCGGGCGGCGTGCGGCTGGCCACGCGGCGCGACGGCGAATTGCTCGTGCAGCTCTCGCGTGACACCGCGGAGGTGGGCACGGGGGATCTCGTGGAGCGGCGGGGAGATCGCTACGAGTTCGTGGGTCGGCGCACCGACGTGATCATCGTCGGCGGGGCGAAGGTGTTTCCGAGCCGCGTGGAGGAGGTTCTTCGCGGCGTGCCCGGGATCGCGGAGGCCCGCGTCTACGGGCTGCCGAGTGCGATCACGGGCGAGCTGGTGGCGGCGGAGATCGTGCTGGCCGATCCGCTGCCCGAGGCCGCCACACCGGAGAAGGTGCGAGCCGCCGCCCTCACTGCCTGCCGCGAGCAGCTCGAGCCCCAGAGCGTCCCGCGCATCCTCGACATCGTGAAGAAAATCGCCACCACCGCCGCCGGCAAAACCCCCCGCAGCCGGCCGTAAAAGGCGTCGTAGCACTCCATGACTCGCCGCAACAAAAGTCTCGATGCCCTCCTGCGGGGCAATGCGGATTCGAATATCGTATTCAGTGAACTTGTGGCTATTCTTAAGTGGTTGGGGTTCCAGGAGCGGGTTCGAGGAAGCCACCATATCTTCAGTCGAGAAGGCGTTGCGGACATCCTGCAACCTGCAGCCTCGAAATGGAAAAGCAAAGCCTTACCAGGTAAAGCAGGTTCGGGCGGTTATTACGGGCTACGGCCTTGTGGGAACCGAAAATCATTCGGAGTCTGAATCATGACGGATTCGCCTCGCTACGAAATCATCCTGTACTGGAGCGACCAGGATCAGGCAGTGATTGCCGAGGTGCCCGAATTGCCTGGCTGCGCGGCTGATGGCGCGACATATGAGGAGGCGCTGCGCAACGCCGAAGTCATCATCCGTGAATGGATCGAGACGGCGGAGTCCTTGGGCCGTACGATCCCCACGCCACGCGGGCGTTTAATGTTCGCTTAGGCCACCATCGCGACCCGTCCGCGCCGTAGTCCGCACACTCCGTGTGCGGCCCCCGGTTCGAATACCCGAGGCCCGAACTACTGCCCCGCAGCCCCGCCCTACCGCCTTCGTGATCTCCCATGCCCACCACCCTCATCTCTGGCGGCTCGCGCGGCCTCGGCCTCGCCCTCGTGGAGCGGCTGCTGGCCCGCGGTGATGCGGTCGCCACGTTCTCCCGCTCGGGATCGCCGGCGCTCGATGCGCTCGCCGCGGCCCATGCCGCCCGCCTGTTCACCGCCCGCGTGGACGCCGCCGACAGCGCCGCGATTCGGGGCTTCGTCGAACAGGTGGCGGACCGGTTCGGCCGCATCGACCACTGCATCGCGAATGCGGCGGTCGCTCATGAGGGCGTGCTGGCGGTCACGAGCGACGCGGCGATCGACGACATGCTCGCGGTCAACCTCAAGGGCTCGATCGTGCTCGTCCGGGAGTGCGTCCGCCAGATGCTCGTGCAGGCGAACCCATCCCTCCGCAACACTCCCTCGATCACGGTGATCTCCTCCGTGGTCGCATCGCGGGGCTCGCCGGGCCTCGCGGTCTACGCGGCCACGAAGGCCGGGCTCGAGGGCTTCGCCCGCAACCTCGCCCGCGAGCTGGGGCCACGGGGCATCCGGGTCAACGCGGTGGCGCCGGGGTTTCTGGAGACGGAACTCTCGGCATCGCTCTCCACAGAAAACCGTTCTCGGATCGCACGCCGCACGGCGCTCGGCCGCCTCGGCCAGCCGGCCGACGTCGTGGGCGCGGTGGAATTTCTGACGAGCCCGGCGGCATCGTTCATCACCGGGCAGGTGCTCGCGATCGACGGCGGGGCATGACTCGCGCTCGTCCGCACGCTCGTCCGCACGCTCGTCCGCGCCGTAGTCCACATGCTCCGCATGTGGCCCACGGTCGAAACACCGCAGGCCCGAGCTACTCCTCTGCAAGTCCGCGAACCTCCTCACGCATAGCCGGCCCCTCGGCCTCCCCACCTCCAACCGCACACGGAGTGTGCGGACTACGGCGCGGAGTGTGCGGACGACGGGCTTCGTGCGCGGACGACGGTTGCATGCGCGCACCCTCGCCCGCCGGTATCATGTCTGCATGGATGCATCTCCCCTGCTCGTACGTGTCCTCGCCGCTCTGCGCGACCGCAAACTCGAGGCCGTGCTCATCGGCAATGCCGCAGCGGCGCTGCACGGCGCTCCGGTTACCACGCTCGACTTCGATTTCCTGTTCCGGGAAACCACCACAAACCTGGCGAAGCTCAAGCAGGTGGCAAAAGACTGCGACGCCATGATCCTGCGCCCCTTCTATCCGGTATCGAAGCTCTACCGCGTGGTGAACGACGACCTCGGCCTGCAGGCCGACTTCATGCCGATGATTCATGGCATCCGCTCGTTCGAGGGCGTCCGGGCCCGCGCGACGCAACGCGTAATCAGCGGCTTCTCGCTCCTCGTTGCATCGCTCGACGATATCTATTGCAAGCAAGAAGGCAGCTGGACGCGACCGCGATCTCGCCGTTTTGCCTGTCCTCGAGCAGACACGACGAACTGTCATCGGCCAGCCCACAGTTTCGAAACGAAAGAAGCGGGGCTTGCGATGAAGCGACGAAAAACGCCGGTGGTGAAGAAGCCGGCGGCGACTCGTGCGGAAGCACTCGCCGTCTTGTCGCAGGAGTCGGACGAGCAGCTCGACGAGCTGATCCGCCGTCGGCTGGCGCTGCCGCTCGAGAAGCGGATGAATTTCCTGCGCAAGCGGCTCCCGGGCGGTGGCAGCTGCCTGTGAGGGCAGCGGCCCGCATTCCGCAGAGTACCACTCTGCGGCTACAGGATGAAACAACGCGTCCCCTGTAGGTGCAGACTGGTAGTCTGCACACGGCACCCTCACGCGCGGGTGCGGTGGGCGGCGATGATCTCGTCGAAGGTCTGGCCGAGCGAGATCTCCGGCTTCCAGCCCGGATAGTCGGCCATCATCCGGCGCAGGTCGGAGTAGTAGCAGATGTGGTCGCCCGCGCGGGCCTGGTCAGAATAGACCCAGTCCATCGGGCTGCCGGTCCGCTCCGCCACCATCTGAAAGGCCTCCAGGATCGAGCAACTGTTGGCCTTTCCGCCGCCGATGTTGTAGACGGCCGCCGGTCTGGGGGCCGAGATGAACCGTGCGATGAAGGCGGCCACGTCGGCGGCGTGGATGTTGTCCCGCACCTGCTTCCCCTTGTAGCCAAACACGGTGTATCGCCGGCCGTCGAGGTTGCACTTCACGAGGTAGCTCAAGAAGCCGTGCAGTTCCACGCCCGAGTGCGACGGGCCGGTGAGGCAGCCGCCCCGCAGGCAGCAGGTGGGCATGTCGAAGTAGCGGCCGTACTCCTGCACCATCACGTCGGCGGCCACTTTCGAGGCGCCGAACAGCGAGTGCTTGCTGGCGTCGATGCGGAAGGTCTCGGGGATGCCGTGGGCGTAGGCCGGATCGGCATAATCCCAGCGGGTCTCGTGCTCCACGAGCTCGAGTTCGTTGGGGGCGTCGCCATACACCTTGTTGGTGCTCATGTGCACGAACGGCGATTCCGCCGCGAACCGGCGGGCCGCCTCGAGCAGGTTGAGCGTGCCGACGGCGTTGGTGTCGAAGTCGTCGAAGGGGATGGCGGCCGCCCGGTCGTGCGATGGCTGGGCCGCGGTGTGCACGATCGCTGCCGGCCGCACCTCCTCGATGAGCCGCAACACACCGGCCCGATCGCGGATGTCGAGTTCATGGTGGGTGAACGACCGCAGGCTCGAGGCGAGCCGGTGCTGGTTCCAGCGGGTGTCGCCGGCAGGGCCGAAGAAGACGGCCCGCTGGTTGTTGTCCACCCCGTGCACGGCCCAGCCGGCGGCATCGAAATGCGTGGCCACCTCGCTCCCGATGAGGCCCGATGATCCGGTCACGAGCAGAACGCGTGCAGACATGGAGTCGCTCCCTTTGACCCCGTTATCTGACCGGATATCCGCGGAGAATCAACCCTATTACCCTCCGCAGATTACCAATCTGCGGCTACACGCTGCGCACGACTCCCCTGTAGGTGCAGATTGGTAATCTGCACACGGTCGCCGACCACAGATTACCAATCTGCGGCTACGGGTTTGGATGCCAGTCCCCTGTAGGTGCAGATTGGTAATCTGCACACGATCGCCGACCACAGATTACCAATCTGCGGCTACGGGTTTGGATGCCAGTCCCCTGTAGGTGCAGATTGGTAATCTGCACACGATCGCCGACCACAGATTACCAATCTGCGGCTACACGTAGCCCGGTCACGCCGTGACCGGGCCGCTGCTCCGCTCGCAGCGTACACTTGTCGTCTGCCGCCGTGGCCCCCTCTGGCAGTTCCGCCGGGATGATCGTTCCGTGACTCACCCTTCGCAGCTCTCCGTGCAACGGATCCTGATCGTCGGTGCCGGCGGCTTCGGCCGCGAAGTCCTGCAGTGGGCCCGCGCCGCCTGGCCCGAGGCAGCGGCGCACATCGCCGGTTTTCTCTCCGCCGATCCTCATATCCTCGCCGGCCACGCCTGCCCGCTGCCCGTCATCGGCGATCCGGCCACCTTCGAGCCGCAGGCGGGAGACGGCTTCCTCTTGGCGATCGGCATTCCCGGCGTCCGCCGCCGCGTCGCCGAACTGCTGCTGGGCCGAGGCGCCGAGTTTCTCACGCTGATTCATCCCACGGCGGTCGTCGTGCCCACGGCGCGGATCAACGCTGGAGCGATCGTCTGCCCGCAGGCGATCGTGAGCGATTCCGCCACTCTTGGCCGGTTCTCGCTCGTCAATTACCACGCATCCGTGGCCCACGACGCATCCGTGGGCGACTTCGCCGTGCTCTCGCCGTATGCCACTCTCGCCGGCGGGGCCCACGTGGGCGACGATGCCTTCCTCGGCCTCCACGCGTCAGTCGGCCCGGGCGTGAGCGTCGGCCCACGGAGCAAGGTGGCTCCCAACTCCTGCGCTCTGGCCGATGCCCCGGCCGACTCGCTCGTGCACGGCGTGCCGGGCCGGATCACCCCGCTGCTCAGCTGACCGCGAGCGACGCGTGCCAAGCTGCTCTACCAGATCGTCGCGAGTGGCACCTGGAGCGACCCGCCAAGTGCCGTGGCTAGGTCGGTTGGCGGTTCGAGCCGGTATGAGCCGTCTACCAATCGATACCGCTCGAGCTTTTGGTTCTCGGGATCCGCAATCCAATACTCGACAACTCCCGTTCGCTCGTAGAGTTGCTTCTTCAAGTCGGTGTCATGAGACGCTGTCGATGGCGAGAGGATCTCGACGACCAGGTCCGGCACGCCGTTGATCTTCGTCGGCGTGATCATCCGAGCCCGATCCTTGAGCACGACGACAAGGTCTGGCTGGACGATGTCGTAGTCGGTGAGTTGCACATCGCAGGGCGCATTGAACACAAGCCCAAGGCCGGCCAGTTCAATCTGCGTGTACAGCTGGTGCTGAAGCCGCTTGGACACCGTCTGATGGGTCGTGGATGGTGCGGGGGTCACGTAGTGGTCTCCGTCGATGATCTCGTGCCGCCGGCCGTCGTTCGGCAGGCAGCAATACTCGCGGTACCCGAACCGCGTGCGCGGCCGCGCGACAGGTTGACTCGACGACGACAATGGGCTGATGTCGGTGGACATGACGTTCCTCCAAGCGATTGCGAAAGATTATACAGGCGTTCACCATTTGTCAAGGACGCTAGGCTATGCCGTCTGCGCCGCGGCCTTGTCACGCCGTGACTTGCGTTCCGGTCACGGCGTGACCGGGCTACCTGAGCCCCTCGTAAATTCCCCACACGCTCCAGCGTGTGAAGAACTCCCTGCGGTCATTCGCCTTCACCGTCCCGGGCGGCACGGCCGCCTACCGCTGGTGTGCCGCCGCCTTTGGCCGCTGGCGGTTTCGCCGCATGTTCCCGGGCCTCGCGTCCAGCACCGACGCCGCAGCCGTGTTCGACCACTTCTATCGCACGAACCCGTAGGCCCGTCACGCGGTGACGGGCTGCACGTTGCGGAGCAACGGGCCTACGACCTGACGCAACGCCGGATCGTCAGCCACGCCGCTCGCTCCCTGTAGGTGCAGAATGGCATTCTGCACAGACGGCTCATGCAGCGGTGATGTCGACATGGGCTTTGAAACCGAGTCGCTGCAATAGCGTCTCGCAATCTACCCACGTCAGCCCAAACGCGCGCACGTCCGCCACACCCAACCGGCCCACGACTTCGACAAGCTCACTACCGGCTGCTGGATCAAACTCCGCCTCCTGTAGCGCATTCTCTGCCCAGTCAACAAGTTGCTCGAGCGTCATGTCGTGCCGCAGCCAGGCGGCTATTTTTTCTGCTACGACCTGTCGTGTGACGATCATGACGGTTCCTTTCGGTGCCCCTGGTCAATGCGACCACCAACCTATTCTCCCTTCGACGTCGACCCAGTAAAGCCGCCCGCCATTTGCCAGCGGCTGCCAGGCACGAAACTTGCGCTCGTTTTGGTGTCGAGTGGACATTTGCAACCGGGACGCCGAGGCTTACCGGAGTAAAGAATGCACATGTGTACACTTTTTGTCAAGCACGGAAAACCCTGCAATCCCCATTTGGCTCCGTGGCCTTGTCACGCCGTGACAAGCTGCCTGCTCCCGTAGGCCCGTTGCTTCGCAACGGGCTGCGTTCCGAGCGTGGGCCAGTCACGCCGTGACGTGCGTTCCGGTCACGGCGTGACCGGGCTACCTGGGCCCCTCGTACAATCCCCCACATGCTCCAGCGTGGGAAGAACTCCCTCCGGTCGCTCGCCTTCACCGTCCCGGGCGGCACGGCCGCCTACCGCTGGTGTGCCGCCGCACTCGGCCGCTGGCGGTTCCGCCGCATGTTCCCGGGCCTCGCGTCCACCACCGACGCCGCAGCCGTGTTCGACCACTTCTATCGCACGAACCCGTAGGCCCGTTGCGGGGCCTTGTCACGCCGTGACAAGTTTCTGACCGGTCACGCCGTGACCGGGCTACTTCCGCCGGGTCGTCGCCCACGCCGCGCCCGCAGCCAGCGCCATGCCCGCGAGCATCGCCGCACTGGGCTCAGGCACCACTGCCACGATCTGGTTGCGGTAGTACGACAGATCCGCCATGTAGGTGTTATTGCCAAACACGGCCGTCAGCCCGGGGCTCGGCTGCCCGGAATACGCGTCCACCGTCACCATGATCCCCGCCAGCTGCCACTGCCCGCCGTTCTTCGCAAACACCGGCCCGCCCGAGTCGCCCACCACGGCCTGCGCCTCGGACGTCCCATCTGCGAAGTTAAACGTCGTCCACGTCGTCAGCACATCCCGGTTGTCGGAGGAGATCCACAGCGGGCTCCCGCCCACCGCATTTGTGCCCCAGCGCAAGGCCCGCGTCGCCAGCGTCTTGTATCCAGCCGCGTTGCCCCCCGACGACACCTCCGTCCACGTCCACGGGTCCGTGGTCTGGTTCACGCTCCACTGGGTAAACGCCCCGCGATCGCGGCCGCCGCCGCTCATCGTCACCGCCGTGCCTGCCGTGGGCGTGGTCGCGGCGAGCGGCAGCGTTGCCACGCCCGTCGGAATCCCGTTGATCTGAAACATCGTGAGGTCGGTGTTCGCCGTCTTGCCCACGGCTCCGTTGTTCGTCAGGGAAAACGCCGTGCCCGGCACCTCAGAAAACGTCTGGCCATTGAACGTCATGATGCCGCCGGTCGTGTGGTTGGCGGTGAGCACCCAGCCGTTGCCGAGATACACGGCCGTGCCGTTGCCGCGGATGCTCACGTTGTTCCAGCCGGGATCGTCGCCTGGGGCGGTCGTGTTGCCGGTGCCCGACGCCGTCTGGATGATCACCGCCCGCGCCGGGGCGGCCCCGAGGGCAAGCAGCACCGCGAGGGAGGCCGCGGAGAACCGCCGCGCGAGCGTGTGTGCCGTGGGCATGATCGGAATCACGTGTGCGTCTCTGCAGTGGCGGTGCGGGCGAAAGGCTCCGTCCGAACGCCCATATCGTACACGCGGGCAGTATGCCGCTCACCGCCGCCGCAGCTGCAGACTGGCAGTCCGCCCACGCCCCCGTAGGCCTGTCACTCCGTGACGGGCTACCCGTTGCGGAGCAACGGGCCTACTTCCCACCTCCGCACCGCACTGCCGCGACTCGTCCACGACCTCGGCGTCCGCACGCTCCTCGATGCCCCCTGTGGCGACGTCCATTGGATCCGTTGCGACCCGCTGGAGGTGCCGACTGGCGGTCGGCACATCGCCCCCGAGCCGGGATACCAAGCCGCAGCCGCAGGGCCGTTGAGGAGCAACGGACCTACGTTGAGCCACCTCGCCGAGCGAGAACATGACGGAGAATCTCTGGCGATGCGCGGAAATTTGTCTCCAGGAGCGATGCTACAGAGTCGCTCAAATCCAGCATGCCAGCATCTGCCGCGAGCGCAAGCAATCCGAGCGTGCCGATCGACCGCATCCCCATTCCCCGAGCGATCATCGTTGCCTTACGCTCGTCAACAAGCACAACATCGGCATGACGTTGTTCACTGAACGCCAGAACTTCCGTCTCACCCTGACCAAGTCCGCACCTGGGCAAGATCTCGCTCAAACTCTTCGACGGACTGGAGGTCTTCGACAACATGATGCCGCTTGAGGAGAGCATCGACTTCATCGCGAGACATGCCCAGACACTCAGCCAAGGCTCCGTGAGACAACTGGCCTTGGCGATACATCTCCACAAGTGCAGCTTCTTTTGCAGCACCATCGACATTCGTCACGATGCTCGACAAGTGATCACGGACATTATCAGGCAGATCGAAAGCAATTGTGGCCATCGCGAGCAAACTCCTAAAGATCTGCGTGAAGTGTACAGGCGTTTATTTTTTCGTCAAGGCCCGGACGCCCTGCGGTCGCTCGCCTTGGCCGGCCCCGGCGGCACGGCCGCCTACCCCTGGGGTGCCGCGGCCCACCGGTCAACGCCGCGCAGTGGCGCACAACGCCGGC
>JBJTIE010000292.1:0-2814 GCA_046094845.1 Planctomycetaceae bacterium
GCTCAAGGCCGAGGCGGAGCAATGCCGGGTGAGCATCAACACCCTGTGCATCTCGAAGCTCATGAAGCTCCTCGACGAGCAGGAGCACCGGGATCTCACCAGCGGACGCGCCGGGTGAGCGAAAAGCAGGACGGGAGTGGACCTGTAAGCCGGGTTCTGTTCGCCATGACCACCGAGACCACCGGGATCACCGTATTCATGGCGTGGCGACCATTTCTCTAGGACGGCGATTGCTCGCCGCCTCCAGCAGCCGACCCGGAAGCGGAGGCGAGACGGGCCGTCTCGCGCCGATGGCTGCTCCCCGGAGGGGGCACGCCGCCGATCTTCTTCCTGCTTGGCCTTGCTCCCGATGGGGTTTGCCGAGCCAGGCCGGTCACCCGGCCTGCTGGTGAGCTCTTACCTCACCGTTTCACCCTTACCTGCGGAGCGAGCCCCGCCGGCGGTTTGCTTTCTGTGGCACTGTCCCTGACCTTGCGGCCGGTGGGCGTTACCCACCATCGAGCCCTGCGGAGCCCGGACTTTCCTCCCGCGGCCCCCGGCGTCGTCCTGAAGGGCCGATACCTGAAGCCGCCGGCGGTCACCCGGTCCACTCCTGTCCTGCGAACGCGATTGTAGCACCCGCTGGGGTGCGGAGTCCCGCCGCCCAGCGGCTTGACCGTTTTCCCGCCAGTGAATACCGTCCCCCATGACATTCATGCGTCGGGGCAGACGCCATCTTTCGGTGACCAACGAGATCTCGTGACCAACTACGGCGAACTCATGCCGCTCGGCGGCGGCGACCCGATCCCCCTGCTCAAGACCGCGCTCGTCGTCGGCCGCCGGGAGAGCACCGACATCGTGCTCCGGTTTCCCAACGTTTCGGGCCAGCACTGCGAACTGACGGTCGTCGCCGGCTACTGGTTCGTGAAGGATCTCGGGAGCAGCAATGGCACGAAGGTCAACGGCTCGCGGGTGACCGAGCAGCGGCTCGAGCCGGGGGACACGCTCTCGATCGCGAAGCACGAGTTCGAGGTCGTCTACGATCCGGGACGACTCGGCGGGGCGGCCGCCCCGCTGGAGGAGTCACAGAAGGCCGTCGTGTTCGGCCGCTCGCTGCTCGAGACGGCCGGACTCGAATCCCGGCGGGCGGCGGAGCGCCGTCCTTCAGGCGACCGCCCCCGACGCTGATACACTTGCGGCATGGGAGAGCCCCGCAAGGTTCGGATCGAGTTTCGCAAGAATCGCAGCGTGCGGCGCCGATCCGGCGATCTCACGCGAGCCCTGTCCGCCGATCTCGAGGATGGCATCGACCATCCGGCCGGCGAGCGGATCTCGGGCAAGGGCGAACTCACCCGCAAGCGGACGATCCGCACCGAGGCCGCCCCACGGCACGACGTCGATGGGCTGGCCGTCGCGCCCGAAGGCCGCGACACGTGGCGCGGGCAGGTGCTCAACGTGCATGGGTTGGAGACATTCGTGGCCGATGCGCTGGGCCGCGTGGCGAGGTGCACCACCAGCCGGGTGCTTCGCAGCCTCGCCACCGATCAGCGGCATCCGGTGGCGGCAGGCGACTGGGTGCGCGTGGCCGGTACCGGCGAGACCGGCGTCATTCAGGCGGTCGAGCCCCGCTGCCGGTCGCTCTGCCGCGACAGCCGCGGCCGACGGCACGTAATCGTGTCCAACGTCGACCAGGTGTTCATCGTGGGCAGCGCCGCCCAGCCCGACCTCAAGCCGGCGCTCATCGACCGCCTCCTCGTGGCGGCCGAGTCGTCGGGAATCCGGCCCGTCATCTGCCTCAACAAGGCCGACCTCGCGCCGCCGGCCCGACTCGTGCCCCTGGCCGGCGTCTTTGCCCGCATGGGCTATCCCGTCGTGATCTGCTCGACACGGACGGGCATGGGACTCGAGCGACTGCGGGCGGAGCTTCGGGGCCGCGTGACCGCCGTCGTCGGCCAGAGCGGCGTCGGCAAGTCGTCGCTGCTCAACGCACTCGCCCCGGAGCTCTCTCTGCCCGTGGCCGAAGTCAGCCGTGACAACGAGAAGGGCCGCCACACGACCACGACGGCGCGCCTGATCCCGCACCGCTTCGGGGGCACGTTCGTGGATACACCCGGCGTGCGGCAGTTCGCCCTCTGGCAGACCGTGCCCGCCGAGGTGCCGAGCGCCTTCCGCGACATCCGCCCGCTGGCGAACCTCTGCAAGTTTCCCGACTGCACCCACACCCATGAAAGTGGCTGTGCGGTCAAGGATGCCGTCGCCGACGGGCTGCTCGATACGCGGCGGTGGGAGAGTTGTCGCCAACTCGCCGGCAGCGATGCCGCGAGCGGGGGCACCGAAGACATGTCCGACTGGCCGCCGGAGGGGGACGATTGAAGGAACGTGCCCGGACCACAGGCGTGCAGAGCGAGCGGGCGGTGCTCGTGGGCGTGTTTCTCGACGCGCCGGCTGATCCGGAGCATCCGCTGGACGAGCTTGCCGGCCTCGCATCGACAGCCGGCGCCGTCGTCGTCGCGGAACTCACCCAGCGGCGTGACCGTCCCGACCAGACCACTTATCTCGGCAAGGGCAAGGTGCAGGAGCTGCTGGCCATCGTGCAGCACCACGACGCCGACGTGGTGATCTTCGACAACGATCTGTCGCCTGCACAAACCCGCAATCTCGAACAGGCGATCGGGGCGAAGGTGCTCGACCGGTCCGAGGTGATCCTCGACATCTTCGCCGCGCGGGCCCGCACCTACGAGGCCCGGCTCGCGGTGGAACTGGCCCAGCTCGAATACTCCTTGCCGCGACTGAAGCGGATGTGGACGCATCTCTCCCGGCTCAAGATGGGCATCG
>JBJTIE010000293.1:0-8002 GCA_046094845.1 Planctomycetaceae bacterium
GCATAGAAACTGGATTCGGGGAGTTTTCGCATGGCACTGGCCGCCCGCACCTCCGCCCTGCTCCCGGAAGCGAAGAACGTGGCCGCGGCTCTCGGCCGGGCCCTGGACGCCGGGCACGGCGTCCTCCGTCTTTCGCCCACCTGGGTGCCGCGGAGTTTCCTGCACCCCGGCAAGCGGGTGCGGCTGCATCCGGACGACTACTACTCCTACGGACTCGACCGCGGCGGCATCGACGAGCGCTGGTTCGCGAGCACGACCGAGGCCGCCAACGAGGGCCGCGTGCCCGACGAGGGGCTCTCGTGGTGCGTGTTCGACGGGGAGCGGTTCCTGCTCAAGGACGCCGTCGCCGAGGGCAAGGGGCGGCTCGTCGGCAAGGGAATCTGGGAGACCTACAAGAAGTGGCCCGTGTACTCGAAGTTCTTCGACAACATGGGGCCGATCCCGCACCACATGCACCAGTCCTTCGACGACGCCAAGCTCGTGGGCCAGGAGGGCAAGCCCGAGAGCTACTACTTCCCGCCGCAATACAACAACTGCGACAACCACTTCCCCTACACATTCATGGGCCTGGAGCCGGGCACGACGAAGGACGACCTCCGCCGCTGCCTCGAGAACTGGAACAAGGGGGACAACGGCATCCTCGACCACTCGAAGGCCTATCGCCTCGAGCGGGGCACCGGCTGGCTGATCCCGCCGGGCGTGCTGCATGCCCCGGGCTCACTCCTGACCTACGAGCCGCAGTGGGGCAGCGACGTGTTCGCGATGTTCCAGTCGCTCGTCGAAGGGCGGGCGGTGCCGTGGAGCCTGCTCGTCAAGGACATGCCCAAGGAGAAGCACCACGATCTCGACTTCATCATCGGCCAGCTCGACTGGGAGAAGAACGTCGATACGCACTACAAGGAGAGCAACTTCCTCTCGCCCATCGTGGACGCGAAGCGGAGCGTGCCCGGCGCGACCGACCGCTGGATCGTCTACGGCCACGTGGACGGGCGGCAGCTCTTCATAGCTAAGGAACTGACGCTCGATCCGGGCGCGAAGGTGACGATTCATGACGCGGGCGCCAGCGGCTGGATCACGGTGCAGGGCGAAGGCAAGGTGGGCGTCCACGACGTCGCCACGCCGACGCTGATCCGGTTCGGCCAGATGACGGCCGACGAGCTGTTCATCACCGCCGACGCCGCAGCCGCCGGCTACACGGTGGAAAATACCGGCCCCGGCCCGCTCGTCTCCCTCCGCTACTTCGGTCCCGACGTCCACCCCGACCTCCCCTCGCACGGAAAGAAGCGTTGAGATGCCGCACACCGCCCCCAAGCTCCATAACGCGATGTGGCCAGGCCTCGTCGGCAAGGGCACCGATCCCGGCCAGGAGCCGCCGATCTCGCTCGAGCGGATGCTCGAGTTGACCGCGGCGGCGAACGTCAACGGCCAGAAGTTCGACGGCATCGACTACTTCCTGTTCTTCCCGCACACCGACCCGGATGCCTCGGAGAGCGACATCCGGCGGATCGCCGACACGATCGCGGCCCACGGGTTCACGGTCGGTTCGCTCGTGGCCCCGATCTGGCCGGGCACGGTGGGGGATTCGGCGATGGGCACGCCCGTGCAGCGGGCCAAGTTCATCACGGCGGTGAAGAAGGCCTGTCGCATCGCCCGGATCTTCAATGAGCACGGCGTGCGGCAGTATGGCGTGATTCGCATCGACTCGGCCGAATTCGGCGTCAACAAGTGGCGGGAGAACTCCGCGGCCAACACGAAGACGATCGCCGCCACGTTCCGCGAGGCGGCGATCGTGGCCGCGGCCCATGGCGAGCGGCTGGCGGCGGAGGGAGAAATCTGCTGGGCGGGAATGCACTCCTGGAAGGACGTGCTGGACCTCCTCGAGGCGGTGGACATGCCGGGGTCGCTCGGCTTCCAGTGCGACCTCGCCCACACCTATCTGTACCTGCTCGGCTACAACGCCCCGGAGCATGCCCTGGTGAAACCCGGCTATTCCGACGCCGAGTTCTGGCCGGCCTACAAGCAGATGGCCGACAAGCTCCGGCCCTGGACGATCGACTTCCACGTGGCACAGAACGACGGCGAGGTGCATGGCGCCGGATCGCACGACAAGACGGGCAAGCACTGCCGGGCCGACGACCCGAACGGCAAGCTCGACATCGTGAAGTGCTCGGGCTACTGGCTCGAGGGGGCGGCTGACCGTGGCATCAAGCACATCTGCTGGGACGGCTGCATGTTCCCGAACTCGACGCTCGAAAACCCACAGACCTGGAACACGATTCTGAAGACCATGATCGCCGTCCGTGACGCCCACGGCTGGAACTGAAAAAAGGAACCTCTCACATGGCAAAGCAACTCCGCATCGGCATGATCGGCTACGGCTTCATGGGCCGCGCCCACTCGAATGGCTACAACCGCGTCAAGGATTTCTTCGACCTCGAGTACCTGCCGAAGCTGCAGGTCGTGGCGGCCCGCGACGCCGAGAAGGCCAAGGCATTCGCCGATCGCTGGGGCTACGCCCGGGTGGAGACCGACTGGCGGAAGGTCGTGGCGGCCGACGACGTCGATGCGATCGACATCTGCACGCCCAACAATCTCCATGCCGAGATCGCGATCGAGGCCGCGAAGCATGGCAAGGCGATCCTGTGCGAGAAGCCGCTGTCGATGGACACGGCCGAGGGGGAGAAGATGTGCACCGCCGTCGAGAAGGCCGGCGTGCCCAACATGGTCTGGTACAACTACCGCCGCATTCCGGCGGTGACGTTTGCCAAGCAGATCATCGACTCCGGCAAGCTCGGCCGTGTGTTCCACTACCGGGCCGAGTTTCTCCAGGACTGGACGATCAACGCCGATCTCCCCCAGGGGGGCGCCGCCCTGTGGCGGCTCGATTCGGCCGCGGCCGGCAGCGGCGTGACAGGCGACCTCCTGGCCCACTGCATCGACACGGCCCTCTGGCTCAACGGGTCGGTGACCGACGTGACGGCGATGACCGAGACGTTCGTCAAGGAGCGGAAGCACCAGCTCACCGGCAAGGTGGAAAAGGTGAACATCGACGACGCCTGCTCGTTCCTCTGCCACTTCAAGAACGGCTCGCTCGGCCTCTTTGAGAGCACGCGGTACGCCCGCGGCCATAAGGCGCTCTACACGTTCGAGATCAACGGCGAGCACATGAGCCTGAAGTGGGACCTCCACGACCTCCACCGGCTGCAGGTCTTCGACTACAGGGACGAGGGTCCGATGCGGGGCTGGAAGAGCGTCCATGTGACCGACGGCGACCACCCCTACATGGGCAAGTGGTGGGTGCCGGGCCTGGCGATCGGCTACGAGCACTCGTTCGTCCACCAGGTGGCCGACTTCCTCGAGGCATACGCCAAGAAGCAGCCGGCCCATCCCACGTTCCGCGACGCGCTCGAGACCCAGAAGGTCTGTGACGCCGTCCTTCAGAGCGCCAAGAGTCACCAGTGGGTCAACGTCGGCGGCTGATCGCCGGCGCGGCCGCGGTGGCGCTCGCCGTCGCGGCCCTGACCGGCCCGCCGGTGCGATACGTCGTCGAGGGCGTGTCGATGGCGCCCGGATTTCTGGCAGGGGACGTGGTGCGGTCGGGCTGGTTTCCACTCGGGGATCGCTGGCGGGGGCCGCGGCGGTTCGAGCGCTGGGCGGTCGCGGCGACGGATGGCACGGCGATCAAGCGGGTCGTCGGTCTGCCTGGCGAGCGTGTGACGATCGACACCGGCGACCTCGTGATCGACGGCCGCCCGGCCCTCAAGGAACCGCGGCTGCTCGCGGAGACAGGGCTCGTCGTCGCCCGCAGTGAGCCACATACGGCCTCCAGTCGCTCCGGTGACGAACGCTGGTCGGCGGCACCGCGGGAAGTGCTCGATGATGCGGGCGTCGATGGGGTGCGGAGTCACGTGCTGCTGCCGGTCCGGGACGTGGGCGTGGCGGCGATCCTGCGGTTGACGGAGGTGCCGCCGGACGGCTTTGCCCGCGTCAAAGTGCAGGTGGGGGCACACGTCGTCCCGTGGCGGCTCACCGCGACCGGGCGGCATGCGATCGTGGCTGGGCGACTCGACGGGCACCTGGTGGCGGCCGCCTGGCAGCTGACCACCACCGGCGAGCCCGACGATCGCGTCCACTCATGCCTGCCGGCAGATGCACCGGCGCGGTGGCAGGTGGCCGAGCCCTGGTCCGCCGCTGCCGTTGACGAGTTCGTATCGCCGCGACTGGCGATCAGGTGCGAGGCATCGCCGGACGTGGTTGCATTGGAGCGGGCCGACCTGTGGCGCGACGTGCTCTACCGATCCGCTGCGAACGGCAGTCATTCCTGGTCGCTGAACGCCGGCGAGTGCTTCATGCTCGGTGATCACCCGGTCGCGAGCACCGACTCGCGACAGTGGGGGGCGATCCCGCTCAGCCGCCTCCGCCACCGCCTCCCGTGAACAGGCCCGCTCACCCCGGATTCGGGAGCATCAGGTCGGCCTCGTGGAGCACGGCGATGCTGTCGGCCCGATGCGCGAGCCGATCGACGACGTCGGGCGTCGCGGCGTGTCCGAACGACAGCTCCTCCACCGCGGCCTCGTCGATGTCGGAGAGCAGCACGAGCCGCCGCTCACCGAGGGCCCGCGCGAAGAGCCGGGTCTGCAGGGCATCGGAGATCAGCGCGGGGTCGCCCGTGGCCACCGCCTCGTGGACGAGCTGCTCGAGCGGCGCGCCCTGCCGCCAACGCAGAAAGATCACGCCCGGACCTTCTGCCACGCGGCATGCGACGCAGATGGTGCCGCCAGGATGGGTCACGCGGGCAGCCGCGGCGACGGCCCGCGTGACACACCCGAAGTCGGCACGCGGATCGGAGAGCGAGGCGATCGAGAGCTCGACCGGTTCGTCCACCTGCGGGCACCAGGTCGCCGCGGCGGCCCGTGCCTGCCGTGCGGCCGAATCGGGCAGGCCGAACAGTGCCGCATGGAGGCTGCCCCGCCGGCCGGGCACAAGCCGAAGGCTCGCACAGACTCCCAATTGCCAGGTGATCTCCTGCGTCGTCGTCCGCCAGTCGGCCAGCGCATGGCGACCCCTGCGGGCGAGCGCCCGCTCCAGGTCGCGCCGGCACTGCAGCCGGCCGAACGTCGGCCAGAGCTCCCCCTCGATCGACCGCCCCCCCAGGGCCGCGTTCCAACCCCACGAGCCGACGGCGACGACGACGTCGGCATCCACGAGCCCGCGGGCGAGATGGAGCGGATTGCCGGACTCGTCGGCGACAAGATACGCCGTGGCCGCGTCATTCGCCGGATCGAACAGGCTCACTTCACCGAATCCCTCGGCCACCGGCAGCGACGGCTGGGCCCCTGGCCGCAGGGAAGCGAGCGGTTCGGCACACAAGGCCTTCGTGTCGGCCGCCTCGACCCCCGCGATCCGCAGCCGTTCGGTGACCGCCGCCAGCACGGCTTCCGCCTGGGGCACGGCACCGGCCAGGGCCACCACCGCCCGATCACCGGGCACGACATGGGCCTCCAGCGGCGGGCCGTCTGCCGGAGACGCGACCGCGGCCCGGACGAGCTCACGGGCGGCATCCCCCGACATGCCCTCCGGGCCGACGCACTCGATCACCTCGGTGCCTGATGCCGGCTCGAGCAGCAGTGGTTCGTCGTGGCCGGAATGGATCGTGATCGGATGCACGGTGGGCGACGCCTGGGACGGAACGAGGTGAAAGCCGAAATCGTACGGCAGACCCTGCCCGAACGGCAGTCTCCCGCGGAGATGCCGCGGCCGAACGCCGCTCCAGCTTCTCCGACCTGCACATCCGGACCCTCCGGTGCGACCGCTCACCACGGAGCCACCGGACCGCCGACACTCCTTGCGGGCAGGCACCGCCCGCAGCCCACACCCCGAGGAGTCCTCCGGTGACCCGTCTCCGCTTTGCTTTCGCCGCGTTCGTCATCGCCGCGTTCGGCATCCTCCTGCCGCTTCCGGAGTCGCATGCCCAGGAGACGACCATCGTGATGGACGACGCGGGGCCGGCCGCGGGCGACTGCAACTGCCGGAGCCAGCAGGCGCCTCCCTGGCATGGCAACGTCAACGGGATGAGTTGCCCGCCGATGCATCACGGAAACCGGATCTTCCAGGCTAATCCGTGTGGACAGCTCGGCATGCTCTGCCCGTGGAACCGCTGCGGCGCCCAGTTGCCCCCGTGCTTTCCGCGGCTGCACGGCTGCTGCGCCGATGGCCAGATGCCCACTCCGCGGCCGATCGCGATCCCGCGCTGCCACCAGTGCGGCGCGGTGATCGAAGGTGGGTTCTAGCCGGTAGCCGCGGATTGGGAATCTGCGGTCGGTGACGGTGTGCAGATTGTCAATCTGCACCTACAGACGGCTCCAGAGGCTCGTGACGGCGAGCACGATGGCGGTGATCACGACGGTGCCGATCACGTCGAGGATCGCGCCTGATGCCATCATCGCCCGCAAGGGAATCCGGCCCGAGCCGTAGACGATCGCGTTGCACGGCGAGCTGACCGGCATCATGAAGCCGAGGCTGGCCGCGAACGTGGCCGCCAGCGCCGCCGCGGTCGGCTCGGCCCCCGCGGCCTGCCCCAGTGCGATCACGATCGGCACCACCATCGTGGCGCTGGCCACGTTGCTGGTGAACTCGCTCGTCACGACGGCCACGACGGCCGCCACCGCCACCAGCACGGTGCCCGCCCACGGTCCGGCCGGAATCCAGCCGGTGATCCCCTGGCCGGCGGCCGCGGCCAGCCCCGTCGAGAAGCAGAGCTCACCCAGCGCGAGCCCCCCGCCGTAGAGCAGCACGATGTCCCAATCGATCCGCGCCTCGCTCCAGACGACGGCCCGCGATCTGCGACCGTCTGCCCGCCGGTCTCCCGGCAACACGAACAGCAGGATCGCCCCGATGATCGCCGCCACACCCTCGGGCAGCCGATTCCGGAGCCATTGGCTCACTGGATGATCGGGCCCGACGGCCACGAGCACGAGCCCGGGCACCACCCAGAGCACCACGGTGATCGCGAAGGCCAGCGCCGTCGATCGCTGCCCGGTCGTCCACGTTCCGAGCCGCTGCCGCTCGGCACGAACGAACGCCGTGACACCCTCCAGCCGGTCGATCCCGGCGGGAAACAGCCGGGCGAGCACGGCGACGAGGATCGTGCCCAGCATCGCCACCGTCGGCAGACTCACGGCACACCACCCTGGAAACGACACCGCGATCCCGAGTTGGTCGCGAATGAATCCCAGGCCGATCAAGTTCGTGGGCGTGCCGATCGGCGTGGCCAGACCGCCGATCGACGCCGCGAAGGCGATGCACAAAAAGAGCCCCGTCGCGAAGCCTGACGCCGGCCGCCGCCCCTCTCCGGCCCCCTCCTCGACCGCCGCCAGGATGCCCGACACGATCGCCAGCATCATCGCCGCCGTGACCGTATTGGAAATGAATGCGCTGATGACCATCGACACGACGGCCACCGCGGCCAGGATTCGCACGGGCCGCTCCCCGACCCAGGGCACCGCGAGCACGGCGAATGCCAGCCGCCGGTCGAGCCGATGGAGCCGGATCGCCTCGGCCAGGAGAAACGACCCGATAAAGAGAAAGATCAGCGGATCAGCGAACGGCCGAAACACCTCCTTCGCCGGCGCCACGCCACACACCACACAGGCCACCGCCCCGAGCAGCGCCGTCACCGCCAGCGGCAACGCCTCGGTGAACCAGAGCACGACGACGACCCCGACGATCACCGCCAGCCGCTGCGCTTCAGGGGTCAGGTCCATGACGGCGAGTGTACCGGCCGGGCGGCCAAGAGGCGGGAAGGCTTCACCGTAGTTGGTTCGGCCGGCGGCAAGACGCGAGGGCAACGAGTCAGGGCCGTATTGGTTCGGCCGGCGGTAAGACGCTCCGTCGTCGCTTCGGGATTCCTCCCGCCACCCGTGTACCCGGTGGCACGCACAGAGCTACGGATATCCCTGCGCTCCTCCTCCGGTCTCACCGACCGTCCTCCTCACGATCGAGT
>JBJTIE010000294.1:0-3570 GCA_046094845.1 Planctomycetaceae bacterium
CCGATCGTGAAGGTTCCGAGGAGCTTCCTATCCACGCTCAAGGTCAAATTTTTCTCGTTGGCGCAGACCGGCCTTGAAACCGCCCTTCTCACGGGCCGTCCGCACCGTGGCATGGGATCCCGTCAGAGGCTGCGGATGTCGATCACGGGCAGTTCGTCTATCCGTCCCTGAAAGATTGCCCGGTCGTCGTGGACCTGCACGAGCTCTCCCCAGTCGGCGGGTGGCCCGCGGGCGGGAGACACGGGCGGCGGCTCGAGCGGTTCGCCCAAGCGTGTCAGGATCTTCCGGATCGGCCCTGGCTCGGTGATGAACGCGATCAGCCGGACGTCGCCACCACACCCCGGGCACTCCAGCGGAAACTCCTCGCCCAACCGGGCCATGAGTGTAGCCCAGGCGATCCGGGAGGTGTCGTGGGAGGGTGGTTTGTCGCATGAGCCGCAGCAGTCGCCGGTGGCATCTCCGTCCGCCGCATGTCCGCCGACCGCATGCCCACCAGTCGCGGCATCGCGCCGCTTGCCGACATTCCCGCTCGCGAGCGAGGTGACGGCGGACCTGAGCTTGTGATTCGGGGCGAACACCCCGTGATACCGGTGCCGGCGCTTCCGCGGCGGCGGCACGAGATCGGCCAGCCGGTCCAAGAAGTCACACGGATCGCTGCGGCCGGCCTTGGAAGGAGCGGCCCGGCCCCTGCTCAGCCGCGCGGCCCGCTCCGCGTACCCCAGCACAAACGACACGATCTCGTCGAGCGGCGTGCCCGCGAAGAAGATCCGGTCGACGCCATGGCGGAGCATCTGCTTCGCGTCAGCCGCCGTGATCGTCCCGCCCCCGCCGCCGAAGAGCCCGATGCCGGCGGCGGCATGCTTCCCGAGCAGGTCGCGGACCTCGGCGAAGAACTCCACGTGGCCGCCGTTGTAGCTCGAGATGCCGATGGCCGCGACATCCTCCTGGATCGCGGCGCGGACCATGTCACGGGCCGTCCGGTGATAGCCGAGGTAGACGACCTCGACCCCCGCGCGGACGAGCTCCAGGTTGATCGTGTTGATGGCGCTGTCGTGGCCGTCGCAGACCGGCACGGCCGTCAGGATTCGCAGGGCCGGCTTCGTCGTGGCCATTGTCGCCTCGCGTCGCAGCATCTCCCCATCAGGTCGCCCGCGAGATCATCGCCACGTTCGTCGTGAGGGAACCGCCCATGTTGAACGTCATCAGCGTCTTCGCAGCCTCCACCTGCCGGTCCCCCGCTTCGCCGCAGCCCTGCCGGAACACCTCCACCACCTGCCGCACGCCCGTCGCGCCCACGGGATGGCAGTCGGCGATCAGCCCGCCACCGGTGTTCACCGGCAGCGTGAACTCCGGCCGTGTCCCCACGCCCACCTCGGCCCGCGCCTGGGGCAGCGTCGTCGGCCCCGACTCGAGCACCGCGGCCGCCCGGCCGGGCTCGGCCCAGCCGAGGGCTTCATAGGCGACGAGTTCCGTGATCGAGAAGCAGTCGTGGACCTCGGCGGCGTCCAGCTCGCGGGGCGACACGCCCGCCATCGCGTAGGCCTGCTCGGCGGCCTTCCGCACGATCGGAGACTTGAGCACGTCCTTGGCATCGAGCCGCAGGGCATCGGTCGTGTGCCCGAAGCCGAGCAGCCGCAGCGACCGGCTCTTGCGCAGGAACCTTTCGGAAGCGAGCACGATCGCCGCCGCGCCATCGGTGATCTGCGAGCAGTCGGTGATCTTGAGCGGCGGGGCAAAGAGCGGGTTGGTATCGCAGGCCGTGAGGGCCTTCTCCGGCGTCATGACGGCGTCCCGCATCTGCGCCTGCGGATTGCGGCGGGCATGGGCGTAGTTCTTGAGCACGACGGTCGCCAGGGCCCGTTCCGGCAGGCCGTGCCGGGCGGCGTAGGCATCGGCGATCGACGCGAACATCTTCGGCATCATGTGCTCGCCGTACCGCGGCTTCTCGTCGTTCCAGTCGGCCGCGGCCGCGAGCACGTCCGCCCCCTCCGCGGGCGACATCGTCTTCTGCTGCTCCGTGCCCACCACGAGCACGAGGTCGTGCAGCCCGCCGCGGATCCACTGGGCCGCGGTGAGCACCGCCACGCTGCCGGAGGCGCAGGCGGCCTCCGTGTGGAGCGTCGGAATGCCGCGGAGCGAGTCGTCGATGCCGATGAGCAGGCTGCCGAGGTGCAGCTGGCGGGTATAGAGCCCCGCCGCGAAATTCCCCACGACGCCGGCCTGGATGTCCCGCGGCTCGACACCAGCGTCGGCGATCGCCGCCCGGCCGGCCGCAACCGGGCCGACGCCGAAACGGTCGCCCGGGAGGCCGGCGCGGCGACGGTCATCGAGTGCGACGTGTCGGACCATGACAAGGTCGGCGCGGCGATGCGGTCGATCGTCGAGCAACTCGGCGGCCTCGACATCCTCGTCAACAACGCCGGCATCCTCCGCGACAAGACGCTCAAGAAGATGTCGGCCGCCGACTTCGAGGCGGTGGTGCGGGTGAATCTCGGCGGCGGCTTCAACACGCTCCAGCATGCGGCCACGCTGTTGCGGCCCGGCGGGCGGGTCGTGAACATCGCCTCCGTCGCGGCCTTCACCGGCTTCTTCGGCCAGGCCAACTACGCGGCGAGCAAGGCGGGCGTCGTCGCCCTCACGAAGGTGGCGGCCCGCGAATTCGCCCGCCATGGCACGACGGTCAACTGCGTCGCCCCCGGCTTCGTCGAGACCGAGATCATCCGCGACATGCCGGCGGACGTGACCCACAAGTTCGTGGAGCAGATTCCGGCCGGGAGGCTCGGTAGCGTCGACGACGTCGTCAACGCCGTGCTCTTCCTCTGTGCCCCGGAATCCTCCTACGTCACGGGCCAGGTGCTGCACGTCAACGGTGGCTTTTACATGTAGCGCGGCGGCCCGAGGCTAGCGCGGCGGCCGCGGAGGCATCGGTCCGCCCGGGCCGGGACCGAAGCGGTTGCGGGGATCGGGTTCGCCCCAGAAACCGCCGATCAGGTGCGGGAACTTGCCGGGCGTGACGTGATAGTGCCAGCCGCGTTCCTTGTCGTAGTGCACGTTGAAGTCATTGAGCGGGTTGTCTCGCGAATCCTTGGCGAGGACGCCCTTGCCTTCATAGGGGCCGTAGAGCGGAAACCCGTCGAATGCGAAGCCGAGGAGCGGTGAATGCTCCTCCCCCTGGTCATCCCAGGGTGTGTTCATGCACACGGGATACTGGTGGTAGTGGTACCGCTGGATCGGGCTGGGATGCCCGCAGCAGCGGTCCAGCCGCCAGACGGCGTCTTCGTTGATCCGCTCGTCGAACGGGTTGTGGAAGATCACGCCGTTGGCCATCACGCCGATGGGGCCGCCCGGCAGGGCCTGGTTGCGGTTCTCGGGATCCATCGCCACGTGCCTGGGATTTTCCTGGGGCTCGAGTGGGATGTGGAACGTGAAATCCTGTTCCTGGATGTAATTGGGGTTCCCGTCCAAGAGCCGCCAGCGATCTGGAAACACGGCCGTCGGGTGGTTCGGCAGGTTTTTCGACCGAATGACGAGATGCTGGTCGGTGAAGGTCACGATCACGCTGTCCTCGAC
>JBJTIE010000295.1:0-3674 GCA_046094845.1 Planctomycetaceae bacterium
AGGAGGTGCTGGGCGATCTCCCCGGCGGGCTGTGTGCCGTGCAGGGCACGCAGCACCTGCTCTTGAATCTCGAGCACGGCGTCGCCGAGCGGCTCGACAAGCTGCTGGCAGTCCTCGCGGCTGATCAACGCATCGAGTCCGAGCCCAAGAGCCGGCTGCTCGAGGCGCGGCTGCGGGCGTCCGGTTCGCCGAAGTGAGTCGCCTCAGGAGATGCCTCCTCCCGTTCCCGTAGCGCAACAGCGGCCGAACGCCAATGAGTTCGGGAGGCGAGGGGCTGCCCATGCCCCGAGAGCCGGCGTATGCCGCCGAGCGCAGGCAGGATGCCGGAGCGACGGCGGCATCCGAGCGAGCGAAGGACAGGATGTCCGAAGCGAGCGTCCGGCTCTCGGGGCATGGGCAGCCCCTCACGGCGTATGTGTGGGGGCACGAGATGTGCGCTGCCGACGAATGCGCAACTCGATATCCGATCGTGAGGAGGACGGTCGGCGAGACCGGAGGAGGAGCGCAGGGATATCCGTAGCTCTGTGCGTGCCACTGGGTACACGGCTGGCGGGAGGAATCCCGTAGCGACGACGGAGCGTCTTGCCGCCGGCCGAACCAATGCGGCCCCGATTCTCTGTCCCAGCGATATCGCCGCCGGCTGCCCTCTCCGGGAGCCCGAACCAGTATGCTGGCCCACATGACGGATGCAGAGAAAAGCGAGGCGGTGCCCGACCTGCGCGGGAAGACCGTGCTCGCGCTCGATACGCTCTCGCGGGTCTACCAGCTCTTTCATGCGCTGCCCGAGATGACGGCGCCCGACGGGCGGCCGGTGTCGGTGGTGTTCGGCCTCACTCGCGACCTGCTCGACATCATCGAGAAGCGGAAGCCCGACTATCTGTTCTGTGCGATGGACCCGCCCGGGCCGACGTTTCGCCACGAGCGGTTCGCGGACTACAAGGCGAACCGGGCGGAGATGCCGGCCGATCTCGTGCCGCAGATTCCGCTCGTCCGCCGGCTGCTCGAGGTATTCGGCATTCCCTGCCTGGAGGTGCCCGGCTACGAGGCCGACGACGTGCTGGCGACGCTGGCGACGCAGACGGTGGCCGGCGGGGGCGACTGCACGATCGCCACCTCCGACAAGGACGCGCGGCAGCTGCTCGGGCCGCATGTGTCGCTGCTCAACCTGCGGACGAACCAGCCGCTGCGAACGGAAGAACTCGCCGCCGAATGGGGCATCCGGCCCGATCAGGTGGTCGATTTTCTCGCGCTCGTCGGCGATGCGGTGGACAACGTGCCAGGCGTGCCGGGGATCGGGCCGAAGATCGCGTCGGAATTGCTGCAGCAGCATGGCACGCTCGATGCGCTGCTCGCGAACGTGGAGAGCGTGTCGGGGGCGAAGCGGAAGGGGAACCTGCGGGCCCACGGCGACACGGCACGGGCCGGCCGCGAGCTGATTCGGCTGGCAGCCGACGTGCCGGTCGCGATTCCGTGGCGTGCGGCCGCGCTGCATCCGCCCGATTCGCAGCCGCTCGCGGAACTGCTGCGCGAACTCGGGTTTCGCAGCCTGCTCGTCCGGGTCGTGCAGGGAGGCGAGACGAAGCCGCCTGTGGCTCCCAGGCCCGCGCCCGCCTCCCCGAAGCCGGCCGCCGGCCGCACGCTGTTCGACATGGAGGGGAGTGATCGCGCCGTGGTTCCGCCGCCGGCTGCCACGCCGGTCGCCGAGCCGCGCGACCCGGGCGAGATCGCCACGGTTGTCGCCCGCCTGCGGGCCGAGGCGCCGGTCGCCATCTGCGTGGTGCGACGGCCGAATGCGACGATTCGGTCGCGGCCGCTCGGGGCCGTGGTCGCCACGGGGGGCACGGCGGCCTGGTTCGATGCCGAGTTGCTCGCCGGCAACGCCGATGTCCGCGGATTGCTCGCCGATCCGGCGGTGGCGAAGCACGGCCATGATCTCAAGCGCCAGGACGTCGCGGTGCGCACGCTCGGCGTGCGGCTCGAGGCCGCGGCGTTCGACACGTTGCTCGCTGCCTATCTGCTGGAAGCGGGGGAGCGGAACCTCGGCCTGACGGAGACGGCCTATCGGCATGGTGTCGGGGGCGTTGATACAGCCGTGTCGGCGGCGGTCGACCGGCCCGCGGATGCAACGCATGCGGCGATCCACTGCCGGCTCGTGCAGCGGCTGGCGGCCGCGCTGCCGCAGTCGCTGGCGGCGGCGGGCCTCGCCGACCTGTTCGCGAGCGTCGAGCTGCCGCTCGCACGCGTGCTCGCCGACATGGAGTGGCGGGGCGTGCGGATCGATACCGCGCGGCTGGCGACGCTGTCGGCCGAGTATGCCGCGCGGCTGGCAACGCTCGAGCGCGAAATCCACGAACTGGCCGGCCGCTCGTTCTCGATCGCCTCGCCGATCCAGCTACGGGCCGTTCTCTTCGACGATCTGGGCCTGCCCGTCGTGAAGCGGGGCAAGACGGGCGCGAGCACCGATGCCGAGGTGCTCGAACAGCTCGCGCCGCTGCATCCCTTGCCGGCCAAGCTGCTCGAGCATCGGAAGTACACGAAGCTCAAGAGCACGTACGTCGATGCGCTGCCGGCGCTCATCGATTCAGCCAGCGGTCGGATTCACACCACGTTCAACCAGACGGTGGCAGCCACCGGACGATTGAGCTCCAGCGACCCCAACCTGCAGAACATCCCGACGCGGTCGGCTGAAGGGCAGGAGATCCGCGCGGCATTCCTACCGGGGGAAACGGGCTGGCGGTTCGTCGCCGCCGATTATTCGCAGATCGAGCTGCGGATCCTGGCCCACCTCTCCGGCGATGCCGCGATGAAGGAGGCCTTCGCCGCCGGCGAGGACATCCACCGGCGGACGGCGGCGGCCGTCTGCCGTGTCGCCCCAGAGGAGGTCACGGGGGCGATGCGGCGGATCGCCAAGGCAGTGAACTTCGGCATCCTCTACGGCCAGTCGGCCTTCGGGCTCGCCAAGACGCTCGGCATTCCGCAGGCCGAGGCGGGCGAATTCATCACGGGTTACTTTCGGGCGTTCGCCGGGGCGGCCACCTTCATGGACGACGTGCTCGACCGCTGTCGCCAGGACGGCCATGTGGCGACGATGCTGGGCCGGCGGCGTGCGATCGTTGGCGTCCGTGACCGCGACAGGCGGCGGAACGCCGCCGGCGTGATGACGCTCACCCTGCCGGAGCGTGAGGCGGTCAACACGGTCGTCCAGGGCTCGGCGGCCGATCTGATCAAGCTCGCCATGCTGCGGGTCGATGCCCGACTGCGGCGGGAGGGGCTGCGGGCGGCGCTCGTGCTGCAGATCCACGACGAACTGCTCCTCGAGACGCCCGCCGACGAGCAGGCCGCCGTGGAGCGGCTGGTGGCCCAGGAGATGCAGGGGGCGATGACCCTGTCGGTGCCGATCGACGTGTCGGTGCATGCGGGCGACACCTGGGCTGCCTGCGAGAAGGGATGACCGTGATGCTCGTCGTGGGACTCGTCGGCCAGTTCGTCGTGGGCGATTCGATCCGCGTCGATCACGTCCGCTCCCCGCACCGCCAGCAGCCGCGCCACCGTCGACTTGCCCGCGCCGATCCTGCCGTCGAGTCCCACGACGAGCATCACGGTCATCCCTTCTCGCAGGCAGCCCAGGTGTCGCCCGCATGCACCGACACGTCGATCGGCACCGACAGGGTCAT
>JBJTIE010000296.1:0-2347 GCA_046094845.1 Planctomycetaceae bacterium
GGAGCAGGTCATCGACCTGCTGACGACCACCTGCGCCGAGCACGACGTCGCCCTGCTCGTGGTCACGCATTCGCCGGAGGTCGCCGCCCGGTTTGAGAAGCGCCTGCGGCTCGAAGACTTCAACCGCGCGGCCGTGCATCACGGCTGACGCTCCCCGCCTCCCCTCGGCCCGCACCATGTCGCTCTTCGGCATCGCCTGGCGCACCATCCGGCAACGGCTGATCACCAGCGGCCTGACGGCGCTGTCGCTCGCACTCGGCGTGGCGCTCGTCGTGGCCACGCTGGTGATCGGCGACCTCGTCTCGCAGGCGTTCAGCTCCGGCTCCGGGCTTGGCTACAACATGATCGTGGGGGCCAAGGGCAGCCCGCTGCAGCTGGTGCTCAACAGCGTCTACCTCGTGAGCAAGCCGATCGAGAACATCCCCTGGACGTTCTACGAAGACTTCCTGCCGGCCACCGCGCGGGCCGACGGAGCCGCCGGCACCTTCGCCGGAAGCGTGAAGACGGCCGTGCCGATCTGCATGGGGGACTACTTCAGGGGCTTCCGGGTGGTCGGCACGAATGCCGCCTACTTCGACCGTCTCCGCTACGGCGGCGGAGTCGCCCTGGGCATGCCCGGCTGGCTGGCCCGCCTGCTCGGCAAGCCCACGAGCATGTCGGAACCCCGGCCGTTCGCCGTCGCAGCGGGGCGAAACTTCCGCGATGACGAGTTCTTCGGCGGCGTGCTCGGCAGCGAGGTGGCCGCGAAGCTCGGCCTGAAGGCCGGCGATCCCTTTTCGCCGACCCACGGCGCCGACGACGGCCTCGTGCACGATCCATTCACGGTCACGGGCATCCTCGCCCGCACCGACACGCCGGTCGATCGAGGCGTGTATGTCAACATGGAGGGCTTCTATCTCCAGGAGGGGCACGCGAAGCCGGTCGACGGCGCCGTGCGCAGCCGCCCCGGGCCGCGGACCGACGCCGCCGGCTTGGTCCCCCTGCCGCCGGAGCAGCGGGAGGTGACGGCCATCCTCGTGGAGACGATCTCCCAGCCGGGACTGCCCGCCGAGCTGGCCGCGATGGCGCTGCGCACGCGGATCAACGAGGGCCGCGACGGCCAGGCGGCCGAGCCGATCCGGGAGATCAGCGTGCTGCTCGGGCTGTTCGTCAGGCCGCTGGAGCTGCTGCTGCTGCTCGTGACCACGCTCGTGGTGCTCGTGTCGGCGATCGGGATCCTGGTGAGCATGGTCGGCTCGTCGCTCGAGCGGAGCCGCGACGTGGCCGTGATGCGGGCCCTCGGCGCCCGCCGCGGGCAGGTGCTCGCCACCGTGCTCATCGAGGCCGTGATCCTCGCCCTCGGCGGCGGCCTCGTCGGCTGGGTACTGGGACACGCCATCGTGGCCGCGATCGGACCGATGATCACGACCAACGCCGGCGTGTCGGCCACGTTCTTCTCGGCGGCCCCGACCGCCGAACTCCTGCTCGTGCCGTTCCTGATCCTGCTGGCCATCCTGGCGGCCCTGCTGCCGGCGCTGGCCGCCTACCGGACCGACGTCGCCAAGTGGCTGGGCTGACGTTTCTCGCCTCCATCCCACTCGGTACGATGACGGCATGAGGAACCTCCTGGTCGGATGCGTGGCGGTACTGGCGGCGGCCGCATCGACTGCCGTCGTCGCCTGCCCGTTCTGCTCGGCGGTCTCGCTCACGTTCGCGCAGGAGATCGCCCAGAGCCAGGCGGCGGTGATCGCGCGGCTCGTGGAGCCGCCGCCCGCATCGGCGCTCGCTCCCACGGCCGACGGTCCGCTCCCCAAGGGGAAGTTCGAGGTCGTCGAGATCCTCAAGGGAGGCGATCTCGTCGCCGACGCCGGCCTCACCGGGGGCGACGCAAAGCCGATCGAGACGATCATGCTCGAGGAGAAGCCCGTCGGCACGCAGTTCCTGCTGATGGGCGTCGAGCCGCCGAACCTCGTCTGGTCGAGCCCCGTGCGAGTGGGCGATCGTGCAGTGGCCTACCTGCGCCGGCTTCAGGGCCTGCCGGAGAAGGGCTCCGAGCGGCTCGCCTTCTTCCAGGAGCATCTCGAGGACGAGGACGAGACCCTCGCCCGCGATGCCTACGACGAGTTCGCCGTCGCGCCGTACGCCGACGTCAAGGACCTCAAGGAGAAGATGGATCCGGCCAGGCTGCTGGCGTGGATCGAGAATCCGAAGGTTCAGGCCAACCGCCGCCGGCTCTACGCCACGATGCTCGGCGTGTGCGGTTCCAAGAACGATGCCGAGCGGATCGGCAGGATCCTCTCGGGCGAGAACCTCACGCCCGAGCAGCTCGAAGCCCGCAGCGGACTCGACGCCCTGATCGCCTGCTATG
>JBJTIE010000297.1:0-17146 GCA_046094845.1 Planctomycetaceae bacterium
GCCGACGGCAGCGTGCTCACCGGAGACGTGCCCACGGACGGCCGGAACCTCGTCGTCCGCGCCGCCGAAGCGCTCGCCGCCGCCGCCTGTGTCACCCAGGGCCTCGAGATCGATCTCACGAAGGAAATCCCGGCGGGCTCCGGCCTCGGTGGCGGCTCCAGCGATGCCGCCGCCGTGCTCATGGCGGCGGCTCGCGTCTGGGCACTTGACTGGTCCCACGAGCAACTGGCGGCCATCGGCGGCCGCATCGGGAGCGATATTCCGTGGTTCTTCGCCAGCGGCCCCGCGATCGCCAGCGGCCGCGGCGAACGGCTCGAACCGGTTGCAGACATCCCGCCGCTGCCGGCGGTGATCGTCCGGCCCGCGGCCGGGCTTTCCACGGCGGCCGTCTACGGCCAGTGCACGCCCGACCCGGCGCGACGCGGCGACGCGGCCCGACTGGCGACGGCGCTGGCCCGGGGCGACACCCGGACAGCCGCCGGGCTCATGCACAACCAGTTGGAGCCGCCGGCCCGGGCGCTCTGCCCCGACGTCGATCGGCTGCTCGAGGCGCTGGCCCAGGCCGGTGCGCTGGCGCCGCGGATGACGGGCAGCGGCAGTGCCTGCTTCGCCCTGGCCCGCACGGCCACCGAGGCGCGGGGCATCGCCGCACGGCTCGAGGCACAGCGGCAGCCCGATGGCAGCCGACGCTGGCCGGGCGTGTTCGTGGTGCGGTTGGCGACCACCCGGCGGCCCGTGGCGACGGCCACCTGACGATCGACTGACGGTTCGGCTGACGATGAGCGGGTTCCCGAACGCCCATGACCGGCGGCGGGGGCCGCTGGTAATGATGGATCGAGGGGAGGGGATCACAATGGAGATCACCGAGGTTCGCATCAAGCTGATAGAAAACGCGGCGGAGCGGCTGCTCGCCTTCTGCTCGATCACGATCGACGCGGCGTTCGTGATCCGCGATCTGAAGATCATCGGCGGACCCAGCGGTCCGTTCGTGGCCATGCCCAGCCGCAAACTCTGCGGTCATTGCCCCGGCTGCGGCTTCAAGAACCCGCTCCGGGCCGGCTACTGCAACCAGTGCGGCACGAAGCTCTCCGCAGGCAGCCTGCCGCGGGACGACGACGGCCGACTGCGGCTCTACGCCGACATCGCCCATCCGATCAACGCGGCCTGCCGCGAGCATCTCCAGCGGCGGATCGTGAGCGAATACGAGGCCGAGATCGTCCGCGCCCGTGAGCCCGGCTACGTGTCTCGCTACGACGGCATGGGTGACGAGGACCACCGCCCCCGGCGGTGAGGGCTCTCAACCGTCCCGCGGCATGCTACTGCCGCACGAGGGCGTGGAAGTCGGTCGTGAGCCGGGCGGTGATCGGGCCCGGGACGCCGGCCCCGATCTTCCGGCCGTCGACTTCGACGACCGGGATCACCTCGGCGGCCGTGCCCGTCAGGAAGCACTCGTCGGCCGTGTAGAGATCGTGCCGCACGAGCGTCTGCTCGCGGCAGTCGATGCCGGCCGCCTGGGCCAATTCCATCACGGCGTTGCGGGTGATCCCCTCGAGGATGCCCGCGTCGGGGGGCGGCGTGAGCAGCTTCGTGCCCCGGACAACGAAGATGTTGTCCCCCGTGCACTCGGCCACTTCCCCCTTGTGGTTCAGCATCAGGGCCTCGACGCAGCCGGCCTGCAGTCCCTCGAGCTTCGCCATGATATTGTTCACGTAGTTGAGCGACTTGATCCGCGGCGAGAGGGCGGCCGACTGCGTCCGCTGCGTGGCCGCGGTGACGATCCGCAGCCCCTTCTCGTAGTGCTCCCGCGGATAGAGGGCGATCGTGTCGGCGATCACGATTACCTGCGGATTCTTCGTGCGGTTGGGATCGAGGCCGAGCGACCCGGCCCCGCGGGTCACGACGAGCCGCACGTAGCCGTCGGAGAGCCTGTTGGCGGCCAGCGTGTCGTTGACCGCCTTCGCCACCACCTCCTTGGCGAGCGGGATCTCCAGGCAGATCGCCCGGGCGCTGGCGTAGAGCCGATCGAGATGCTCGTCGAGCCGGAACACGCGGCCCGAGTAGGACCGCAGCCCCTCGAACACGCCGTCACCGTAGAGCAGGCCGTGGTCGAACACGCTCACCCGGGCCTCTGCCTCGGGCACGAGCCGGTCGTTCATGAACACGATGCGAGACATGGCAGGCCTTTCAGATGGGCGGGCCGTTCAGGCGGCTTCAACGCGACCCGCGGCCAGCCGCACGATCCGGTCGGCCCTCCGGGCGATCGCCGCGTCGTGGGTGACGAGCACTATAGAAAGGCCGTCGGCACGGTTCAACTCGCAGAGCGTGTCGAGGATTTCGCCCCCCGTGGCCTCGTCGAGATTGCCCGTCGGCTCGTCGGCGAGGAGCACCCGCGGCTGCGTGACCAGGGCCCGCGCGATCGCCACCCGCTGCATCTCGCCGCCGGAGAGCTGCCGCGGCTTGTGGTGGAGCCGGCCACCGAGGCCGAACCGCGTGAGCAAATCGGCTGCCCGCGCCCGGGCCTCCCGCCGCACCCGCAGCCACTCGACGACGCCATGTCGCACCATCAGAGGTGCCAGGACGTTCTCCAGCGCGTCGAACTCCGGCAGCAGGTGATACGCCTGAAACACCATGCCGATCGCCGAGTTGCGGAGCCGGTCGCGGCGGGCGGACGGCAGCCGGTCGATCCGCGTGTCGCCGAGCGCGATCTCGCCCGAGTCGGCCGCGTCGAGCAGGCCCATGAGGTGCAACAGCGTGCTCTTCCCGGAGCCGCTCTGGCCGACCACCGACACGAACTCGCCCGTCGCCAGGTCGAAGTCGACGCCGCGGAGCACCTCGAGCCGGCGATCACCGGAACGGTAACTCTTGCGGAGGTCGCGCACGCGGAGCAGCGACGAAGCCTCACTCATGGCGAAGCGCCTCCACGGGATGCAGCCGGGCCGCCCGCAGCGCGGGCAGCACGCTCGACGCCACGGCGATCGCCACGGCGCCGGCGATGATCCAGGCAATCGTGAACGGTTCGACGATCGTCGGAATCTTGAAGAAGTAGTAGATCGACGGGTCGAACACCCGCTGGCCCGTGCACCACTCGACGCCCGCCCGGATCGAGTTGATGTTCCACACGATCGCCAGCCCCAGCGCGAGTCCCGCCCCGGCCCCCACGAGGCCGAGGAAGAGCCCGTAGCCCAGGAAGATGCCGGCGATGCCGGTCGAGCCGGCGCCGAGCGACTTGAGGATGCCGATGTCGCGGGTCTTCTCCACCACGATCATGAAGAAGATCGCGAGAATGCCAAAGCCGGCCACGGCGATGATCAGGAACAGGAGGATGTTCAGCACCGACATCTCCATCTCCACCGCCGAGAGCAGCGGCCCCTGCTTGTCCCGCCAGGTGGAGACGGCATACATGTCGGCCGGGAACACCTTCCGCAGCCGGTCGCGGACGATGTCGAGATCGGCGCCCTCCTTGAGCTTGATCTGGATCGAGTTGACGCTCGCCAGGCCCGACTGCGGGTCGATCATCCCGCGCATCCGCTGGAGCTGGGCGATCGGCACGAACACGAAGTTCGAGTCGTACTCGCTCATCTTGCTCTCGTAGAAATCGACGACCGTGAACGTGTCGCTCACGGCCTTCGGCGGTGTGCCCGCCGTCGGGAACGTCACCTTCACGTCGTCGCCGGGCAGCACCAGAAACCGATCCACGCCCGTCGAGTCGCGAAAGCTTGCCAGGCCGATCCCCGGCACGATGCCCGTGAACTGTTCCTTGGCCGGATCCATCGTCCGCCCCTCCTCGGGCCGGGCCGCCTTGAAGGGGTCGGGGGGCTTGAAGGAATCGGGGGCCTGCGTGGGATCGGGGGCCTTCGGCTGCTCGTCAGCCACCGCCGCCTTCGCCTGATCGGCCTCGAGCTTCTCCCGCCAGACCCGCTCCCGCTCGACCCGCATCCGCCGATGAGGCCAGCCCGCTCCTTCGAGCGCCGGCCGCGTCGGCCCCGGCCCCTCGGCCTGGCTGTCGACCGTGTCATAGCCCCCTTCCCGCAGCGCGAATGTCAGCCGCTCGCGGTTGCCCGGATGCTGCAGGTAGTGGCCGAAGTCGCTCACCTGCGCGTGCGTCGTCTCGTCGATCCCGATGAACATGATCTGCCGGGTGATCCACTGGCCGCGGACCTGGAAGGAGAGCATCGCGGGCACGGCCACGGTGGGCGTCATCCCGGCGATGTCATCCCCCGCCGCCCGCCGAATCTCCTCCATGTGCCAGGCCGAATCCTGGAAGCCCGAGAGCGAGTGCGACTCGAACACGATGTCGGAGAGGATCCCGTGGATCCGCGTCTGCATCTCGTGGGAGAAGCCCGCCATCACGGCGTTGACCACGATCATCGTGGCCACGCCGAGCGTGACGCTCACCACGCTCGCCAGGGCGATCCAGCGGGTGCGGAGATACCGCCAGCAGAGGAGGAGCTTGTACATGCAACGGGCCCGGAGGGGCGGGAACGGTAGCACATCAGCCGGTTCGCCCGAAACCCCGAAACTGCCGGTTTGCACCCGGGCATCAGCTCATGATGCCTTGCACGACATGCCCATGCACGTCCGTCAGCCGGAAGTCCCGGCCCTGGTAGCGGTAGGTGAGCCGCTCGTGGTCGAGGCCCAGGCAGTGCAGGATCGTCGCCTGCAGGTCGTGCACGTGCACCTCGTCGCGAGCCACGTGGAAGCCGAGCTCGTCGGTCTCGCCGTAGGTGACGCCCCCCTTGATGCCGCCGCCGGCGAGCCACATCGTGAAGGCGTTGGGATGGTGGTCGCGGCCCTGCGAGCGGCCGAGCACGGCGCTCGCCTCCACCATCGGCGTGCGGCCGAACTCGCCCCCCCAGACCACGAGGGTCTCGTCGAGCAGGCCGCGCCGCGTGAGGTCGAGCACGAGCGCCGCCGAACCACGGTCGGTCACGCCGCAATTGCTCTTCACGTTGCCGGCCACGCCGGAGTGGGCATCCCAGCCCTCGTGGTAGATCGTGATGAACCGCACGCCCCGCTCCACGAGCCGCCGGGCCACGAGGCAGG
Organism: Planctomycetaceae bacterium; assembly: GCA_046094845.1. Lineage (GTDB taxonomy): Bacteria > Planctomycetota > Planctomycetia > Pirellulales > UBA1268 > QWPN01. Next base: position 5,044 of record JBJTIE010000297.1, read on the forward strand.
CCCGGGCGAAGCTCGCCTCGTCCGGCGTGCAGCCGTAGAGGGCGAGTGTCTCGGGCGTCTCGTCGGCGAGGTTCATGAGCTCGGGCGCCGAGGTCTGCAGGCGATGGGCCATCTCGTAGGCGGCGATCCGGGTCGCGATCTCGGGGTCGCCGTCGCGAGCCAGCCGCCGGCGGTTGAGTTCCGCCACGAGGCCGAGCGTGTCGGCCGCGAGCCGTCCGTCGGCACCGGCGGGCGAATCGACGTTGAGGATCGGCGCGCCCGCGTTACGGAACCGCGTGCCGGTGTAGAGGCTCGGCAGGAAGCCGCTCGACCAGTTGGCCGCGCCGCCGCTGATCCCGCTGCCGGTGCTCATCACCACGAAGGCCGGCAGGTCGCGGCTCTCGCTGCCGAGGCCGTAGGTCGCCCACGAGCCGATGCACGGCCGGCCGGGCTGTGCGAACCCGCAGTTCATGAAGATCTGCGCCGGCGCGTGGTTGAACTGGTCGGTGCGGCAGCTGCGCACGATGGCGATGTCGTCGGCCACCTGCGGCAGGTGCTCGAGCACGTCCGACATCTCCGCCCCGCTCTGCCCGTGGCGGGCGAAGGTGAACTGCGGCCCGAGCACGGCCGCGTCGGGCCTGATGAAGGCGTAGCGCTGGCCGCCGATCACGGACGGGGGGATCGGCTTGCCCGCGATCTCCGCCAGCTTGGGCTTGTGGTCGAACATCTCCAACTGGCTCGGCGCCCCAGCCATGAACAGCTGGATCACCGCCTTCGCCCGGCCGGGGAAGTGCGGCGGCTTCGGTGCGAGCGGCGCCGGCGGCAGGGCGGCCCGAGCCGCCGCGGGCAGCAACTCGGCCAGCAGGCCGGCGAGCGCGATCTTGCCGATGCCGAGACCGCAGTCGTGAAAAAAGTGCCGGCGGGTGATGTCGAGGAGGCTCATGGTGTCACCGTTTCACGATCGTCTCGTCGAGGTTCATCACGGCCCGGGCGACGAGCATCCAGGCGGCCCGCTCGGCTGCGTCGGCCCCGTCGCCACCGGCGAGCTGCGGGGCGTCGAGGTCTCCGGCCGCCAGCCGCTGCCGCTGCGCCGCCAGGAAGCCGGTCACGGCGGCGGCTTCGTCGGCGGCGAACTCCCGCCCCAGGACCCGGCGGGCGAGGTCACGGAGCCGGGCGGCGTCGTCGGAACCGGCGGCCATCACCCCCCGGCCCAGGGCCTGCGCCACCTCGACGAACATCGGGTCGTTGAGGAGCGTGAGCGCCTGGAGTGCGGAGTTGGAGACGTCGCGCCGCGGCACGCAGGCCTCGCCGGTCGGGCCGTCGAACGTGGTCGTCATCGCGAAGGGCGCCGTCCGCTTCTGAAACGTATAGATGCTGCGGCGATGCCGATCCTCGCCATCGCTGACGGGCCAACCCGGGTTGCCGAAGGCCACCTCGGTGACTCCCGCCGGCTGCGGCGGCCGCACACCCGGCCCATACATCTTCTTCGACAAGAGCCCGGCCGCCTCCAGCAGCGAGTCGCGGATCACCTCGGCCTCGAGCCTGACGCGCGGCCCACGGGCGAGGAGCACGTTCTTCGGATCGCGGTCCGCGAGCGCGGGCGAGGCGGCCGACGACTGCCGGTAGGTAGCGCTCGTCACGATCAGCCGGTGGAGTTTCTTCGTGGACCAGCCCAGCTCCTGCGTGAACGTGGTGGCCAGCCAGTCGAGGAGATCCGGGTGGCTCGGTGGCTCGCCCTGGTAGCCGAAGTCCTCGAGCGTGGGCACGAGGCCACGGCCGAAGAAGGCCTGCCAATGGCGGTTCACCGTGACGCGGGCCGTCAGCGGGTTGTCGGTTGACACGAGCCACCGCGCCAGTGCGAGGCGGTTCGCGGGGGCGGCGGCCGACAACTGCGGCAGGAACGCGGGCGTGGCCGGCCGCACCTCCTCCTTGGGCTGCGTGAACTCGCCACGGTGCCGGCGGAACGTCTTCCGCGGATTGTCGCCCGGTCGCTCCCGGAGTACGAGCGACGTCGTGCCGCCGTGACGCTCGTTCTCCAGGCTGCGGATGTGCCTCATCGGCTCGGCGAGTTCGGCCGCACTCGCCAAGAACCTGCGGAAGACGACGTCGCGCTCCTCCGCCGTCCGGTCGGCGGCCGGCTTCGCGAGGATCGCCTCTTCGGGGGCCGTGTGGCCACGGGCCGCGGCGTCGGCGGCGTCGGCGGCGTCGGCCACGGAGAGCCGGAAGCAGCCGAGCGGGCAGGCGAAGTGGCGTTCGAACCGGAGCGTCACCACGAGCGGCGTGCCGGCAGGCACCGGTTCAGCCAGCACGTAGACCGCGGCATGCGGCCTGCCCTGCTCGCCGTTGGTGCCCCAGCCGCTCGACATCTCGCCGTCGATCGTCGCGGCGGCGCCGCTGCTGCCTCCCGAGCTTGCGTGGCCCGCGAACGACTCGGTGGCCGCGGCGATCGCCACGCGTTCCCCGCCGACCCGCACCTCGAATTCCGAGAGGAAGAACTCTCCCTTCGGCCCCTCGTACCAGGCCAGGCCGGGCCCGTGCGCCGGCAGGCTGTCGTCGGGCAGCACCTCCAGGCGGATCGCCCGCACCTGTGCATCCGACGCCGGCAGGGCGAGTTCGTAGACGTCGCTCTTGGTGATGTCGCCGCTGGCGAGCACGGAGCCGTCGGCGCGGGCCACGAGGTGGGGCAGGCTTGACGTCAGGGACGTCGGCCGCATCACCTGCCACGCGATGGCGCGGGCCGATTCCTCCCGTTCCCAGGCGGCGAACCGTTCCTCGAGCGGCGGCCCCTGCCACTGACCCGGCAGCGCCTGCCAGGCCGCCTCGATCTGCCGCTCGATCTCCGCCCGTCGCCGGTCGAGATCCGGGCCCGGGATCACCCACTCCGGCTCGTCGGCGTTGTCGAGCAGCGCCATCAGTCCGAAATAGTCGGTGTGCGTGAGCGGGTCGAACTTGTGCGTGTGGCACTGGGCACATGCCGTCGTGAGCCCCAGCCACGTGGCGCCGGTCGTGCCCACCCGATCGACCATCGCGAGGTAGCGGAACTCGAGCGGGTCGATGCCCCCCTCCTCGTTGATCATCGTGTTGCGGTGGAAGCCGGTGGCGACGATGTCGTCAGGCGTGGCGTCGGGCAGCAGATCACCGGCGATCTGCCGGATCGTGAACCGGTCGAACGGCATGTCGTCATTGAGTGCCCGGATCACCCAGTCGCGATACGGCCAGATCGGCCGGTCGCGGTCCTTCTCGTAGCCGTTGGTGTCGGCATAGCGGGCAAGGTCGAGCCAGCGACGGGCCCAGCGCTCGCCGTAGCGGGGGCCGACGAGCAGACGATCGACGAGCTTCTCGTAGGCGTCGGGCGACGAATCGGCGCAGAAGGCGTCGAGTTCCGCGGGCGTCGGGGGCAGGCCGACGAGGTCGAGGTGCACCCGCCGGCAGAGCGTGGCCCTGTCGGCCTCGGGGCTCGGGGCCAGGGCTTCGCGACGGAGGCGGGCGGCGACGAGGCGGTCGATGTCGTTCCGCGACCAGGCGTCGTTCTCGGCGTGGGGCACGACCGGCCGCTCGGGCTTCATGAACGCCCAGTGGGGCGCATACGCCGCGCCCGCCGCGATCCACTCCAGCAGAATCCGCTTCTCATCGGCGGTCAGCGACACCTTGGTATGTGCCGGCGGCATCACGAGATCCGGATCGGTGGACGTGATCCGGGCGATCGCCTCGCTGTCGTCCGGGTGGCCAGGGACGATCGCCCGGGTCCCGCTGTCGAGTTCCCGCAGCGCCGCCTCGCGCAGATCGAGGCGGAGCCCGGCCTCTTGGTTGCTCTCGTCAGGGCCGTGGCACTTGAAGCAGCGATTGGAGAGGATCGGCCGCACCTCGCGGGCGAAGTCGGGGCCCGCCCCGTGGGCGACTCCCGCCACCAGCACCGCCATCGCCAGGGTCGGGAGCGCGGGAGGGCATCGCATGTGAGTATCCATCGAATCGCGACCGCCTTGACTCGCGGTCATTCCCGGCCGTCAATTATAGCCCGCTTAGCGATGAGTACGACACCATGCCCCGCGAACGTCCTACCATCGCCAGCCGGGTCATCTTATGCCCCACCACCATGGCGATCTGTCAACGCACCCACCGTCGCCATCGTCCACCGATGGTCCGTCCTGTGGAGTGCCTGCACCGCACGTCATTGCACGACGATCGAAGCGGTGTTCAAACCGCTTGGTAGATGCGGATACCCACGCGGCCGATGTGATCCCGCAGAGGGGGGTGCGAGATGCGATCCAAGGGCTGCACCTCGAAGCGATACGGCAGTGGCAACTCGTCAAGTTCACCGCTTATCGCCTCGGCTTCGAGTGGAGTCACGTCGCCGGTGACGGCCAGATCGACGTCTGACTGCGGCGTATGGATGCCCTTGGCGCGAGATCCGAAGAGAATCGCTGCGGAGACCTCTGGGTGCCGGCTCAAGACACCTCGCACGAGCGCCAACTCGTGATCCGTGAGATGCGGGTGGCTCATCCCTCTCTCCTGCTGGCGAGCAGCCGGTGCACCTGCCGCAATGCGGCCAAGTAGCGGCCGTGAATCGCTCCCACGGCCTCTTCAAAATTCACCGGGTCATACGTGTGCGAGAGCAGGTTGCGGTGATCGATCATGTCGATCCATGCCTGGCCGTCGATGAGGATTCTGGCGGCGAACGCGTCCTTGATCACCTGCCGTGGCGTGACCGCGGCGAGCACGACACCACTCTCCTCGAGATAATCCTTGAGCGTCTTCCATGCGAGTTCCAACGTGTACTCGAACCGTTGGACGGTGCCTTCCTTCTCGAGCTGGTTGAGCGCGTCAGGCCCCCGACGGAGCGCCTCCTCGAGCAACGACAGCGCCCGCTCGAAGTTTTGGAAACGTTGCCGCCAGCGAACATCTGGATCACGATTCATGGTTCATGCCGCTGGTCGTACGTGCGGAGAGCATCACCCGCTTTCAGCATCTCACCGAGCATTCTACCATCGCCGCGTGTGGCTTTGCTTACGCGTCCACCCGCGGGCGGTGGATCGGGAACAGGATCACGTCACGGATACTCGGGGCTGCCGTGAGGAACATCACGAGGCGGTCGATGCCGATGCCCAGGCCGCCGGCCGGCGGCATGCCGTGCCGGAGCGCCCGGATGAAGTCGGTGTCCATGCGGGCCATCGACTCGTCGGCGGCGAGGCCCGCCAACTGCGTGCGGAACAGCTCTTCCTGGAGGTCGGGATCGTTGAGCTCCGTGTAGGCGTTCGCCAGCTCGATGCCGGCCACGTAGAGTTCAAATCGTTCGGCCACGTGCGGATGCCCCGCCTTCCGCTTCGTGAGCGGGCAGATCGCCGCGGGATAGTCGATCACGAACACCGGACCCGAGAGCGTCTTCTCGACCGTGGCCTCGAAGAGGTCGCTCCTCACGACGTCGGGATGCCGATTCGCCGTCTCGATGCCGTGCTGCGCCGCCGTCGCGGACACGCTGGCCGGGTCTTCCGGATTGCAACCGGTCACCTCCCGCAGGAGATCGTCGTACTTCGCCCGGCGGAACGGCGGCGTGAGATCGACCGTGTGCCCCATCCACTCGAACCGGATCGGCGTGCCGGCGGCCTGCGCCGTCGCCACGAGGATCGCCTCGGTGAGATCCATCATCGTGCCATAGTCGCCGTAGGCCTCGTACGCCTCGAGCATCGTGAACTCGGGATTGTGCCGCGGGCTCACGCCCTCGTTGCGGTAGACACGCCCCAGCTCGAACACCCGCTCCATGCCGCCGACGAGCAGCCGCTTGAGATGCAGCTCCAGTGCGATCCGGAGCACGAGTGGCATGTCGAGTGCGTTGTGGTGGGTCTTGAAGGGCCGGGCGGCGGCACCGCCGGCGCTCTCCTGGAGCGTCGGCCCCTCCACCTCGAGATAGCCGCGATCCGCGAACACCCGCCGCACCGCCTCCACGATCCGACTGCGGGCCACGAACCGGTCGCGGACCCCCTCGCCGTGGATCAGATCGAGATACCGCATCCGCTGCCGGAGGTCGGCGTCCACGAGGCCGTGATACTTGTCGGGGGGCGTCTCCAGCGACTTCGTGAGGAACTCGATCCCCGACGCAAAGACGGTCATCTCGCCCGTCTTCGACCAGCCGAGCCGCCCATCGATGCCGATGATGTCGCCGAGGTCGAGGCAGTCGACGATCTTCCAGGCCTCGGGGCCGACCTGCCTCTTGCCGAGCATGATCTGGATCCGCCCCGTCCGATCGTGCAGGTCGACGAACACGAGGCTTCCGGCGCTCCGCAGGAGCATGATCCGCCCCGCCACCCGCACGGTCGGCCCATCCTCTGCGGCCTTGTCGAGGGCGTCGCCCCGGGTTCGGACCTCCGCGATCGGAGCCGCGCCGTCGAACCGCTTGCCCCACGGATCGATGCCGAGGCTCACGAGCCGGTCGAGCTTCGCGCGGCGGGCCTGTTCGAGCTGGGCGGCCGTGCCCTTGGAGGCGGCGCCGGATTCCTGCGACTCGTGCATGCTTGGTCCTACGAAAGAAGGCTGGCCGCGACCACCGCCGCGGGGAATCCGGGATTGTCGGCTGTGGGGTGCGTTTGGAGAAGCCCCCGCGGGTCGGCCCGTAGTCCACATGCTCCGCATGTGGCCCACGGTCAAAACGCCGCAGGCCCGAGCTATTCCGTTGTGGGCCCGCCCACGTCAACTCGCATTCACCGCCGGTCGGGGGCACGTGCTCGCCGCCGGCGGATTTTGACGATGCATGCTCCATCGATGTGGTTCGCCAACTCTGCCAGTCAAAATTCACCGGCGTCTGCGCGCGACCCCCGACCGGCTCCCTCTTGTGGTGGTGGCCGAGTGTTGGCGGTATTGTGTGGCGATGCTTTCCTCCGACCGGCCGTCGTTGTTCAGTGTCGAGCTGCGGACCGCGGCGTGGGGTGAGCTGGTGGCCTGGTACCGGGATGTGCTCGGGCTGAAGGTGCTTGTCCGCGTCGTCGATGACGGCTATGCGCTGCTCGCGGCCGGCGACACGCGGCTGGCCATTCTCGCGCGGCCCGCGGCCGGACCGCCGAGTGGACGGTGGAGCCTCGGCTTCGAAGTGACCGATCTCGATGCCGTTCACGCGCGGCTGGTTGCCAGCGGCGGCAGTGCCGCGCCCACCGTGCACCCCGAAGGCTTTCGGGAGCTCGTCGTCGCCGATCCCGACGGCAATCGGATCCGTCTCTTCGCCTGGGCAGACCATCACGCATGACCGAGTCGCTTCATTCGCCGGCCCTGATCGGCATCCTCACCGTCTCCGACCGCGCGAGCCGTGGCGACTACGCCGACGAAGGCGGTCCCGCGATCCGCGGCTATCTCGCCGAGGTGCTGGCCTCGCCGTGGACGGCGCGCGAGCAGATCGTGCCCGATGACCTCGTTGCAATCGCCACGGCGATCCGCGAGCTGGCCGATGCGGGGTGCTGCCTCGTGGTGACGACCGGCGGCACCGGGCCCGCGCCTCGCGACGTGACACCGGAGGCCACCGAGCGGGTGTGCGCGAAGATGCTCCCCGGCTTCGGCGAGCTGATGCGGCAGGTGTCGCTGAAGCATGTGCCCACGGCGATCCTGTCTCGCCAGACGGCGGGCGTCTGCGGCACCGCCCTCGTCGTGAACCTGCCGGGCCGGCCGAAGAGCATCCGGGAGTGTCTCGACGCCGTGTTCCCCGCGATCCCGTACTGCATCGACCTCATCCACACCGGCAACCCCGCACCGCCGCGGCTCGAGACGCACCCTGACCGAGTCGTCTCGTTTCGGCCGAAGTAGGCCCAGTTGCCGACCAATACGCCGTGAGGGGCTGCCCATGCCCCGAAGCCGGCGTATGCCGCCGAGCGCAGGCAGGATGCCGAAGCGAAGGCGGCATCCGAGTGAGCGAAGAACAGGATGTTCGTAGCGAGCGTCCGGCTTCGGGGCATGGGCAGCCCCTCACGGCGTTTTGGTCCGCACGCCCGAGCCCCGCTCACCGGCTGGCGGTGGTGCGCGGGGCGGGCTTCGTGGCCTGCCGGGGTGCGAGGCTGCGGGCGGCCTCGGTGGCGGCGGCGAGGGGGGCATCGTCGGCCGGCTGGGTGACCACTCCGTCCACCGGGCGGGCGACGGTCTGCACCGCGAGATCGGGCTCGACGCCGACGCCACTGTAGGGAAGGCCCTTCGGCGAGAAGAACTTGGCCGTCGTCAGCCGCATGCCCACGCCGGCCGACTCGAGTGGGAAGATGCCCTGGATCGAGCCCTTGCCGTAGCTGCGGGCGCCGACGATCCGCCCGCGGGCGTGGTCCCGGATCGCGCCGGCGAAGATCTCGCTCGAACTGGCCGAGTCGCCGTCGATGAGCACCACGAGCGGCACGCGCCAGGTGCCGGTCCGACCGGCGGAGTAGTTGAAATCCTCATCCGGGCTGCGGCCGCGGGTGGCGACGACGAGGCCCCGCTCCAAGAAGATGTCGGCCGTGTCGACGGCCGCCGAGAGCAGGCCGCCCGGGTTGCCTCGCAGGTCGATGACCAGCGACCGCATGCCCGCCGCGTCGAGCCGCCGCAGCGCCGTCTCGACGTCGGCCGCCGTCGTCTTCTGGAACGTCGTGAGCTTGAAGTAGCCGATACCGGCGGTGCGATCGAGGATCTTCACGTCCTCGACGCTCGGCACGTCGACATGCTCGCGGCGAACGGTGACCGCGCGGGCCGGGGCCGGGGCCCGCAGGATGGCGAGCGTGACGAGCGAGCCCTCCGGGCCTTGCAGGAGTTGAGCGGCCTGTTCGACGCTCATGCCGCCGATCGAACGGCCACCGACGCCCACGAGATGATCGCCGGCGCGAATGCCGGCCCGTTCGGCGGGGCTGCCGGGAATCACATGCACGACGAGCAGCCCGTCGCTGGCCGTCTTGAGCTCGACGCCGAGGCCCACGAAGCGGCCCTCGATCTGGGCGTAGAGGTCGTCGAGCTGGCCGTTCGTGAGAAACGCGGAGTACTCGTCGAGCCCACCGACGGCGGCCGCAGCCATCTCCATCAGCGTGACGGACGGCTCGATGCCGAGCAGCGAGTGGGCCGTGCGGGCGACCCAGGCTGCGATCGTCTCGGCGTCGGCCTGCGAGGCCACGGGCCGGGCGGTGGCGAGCCGCGAAATCTGCTCGCGGTACAGCGACCGGCGTTCCGGCGTGGCCTGGGTGGCGTGGAGAGCCACGAAGGCTTCGTCGTCGATCGCGATATCGACCGCCAGCCGGCCCCGGCTGGAGAGCCTCGCGAAATCGGGGGCATCGACATGGTGGGAGGCGATCCGCGTGAGCACCTCGGCGTAGACCCGCCGGGCGTCGGCTTCGGAGAGCGCCTGCAGCTGCCGGCGAAACGCCGGCTCGGCATGCCGACGGGCGATGTCGCAGTGCAGCTTCGCCAGGTCGTATTGATGTCGCAGCGACGGCGACAGCACGCCCTTGCGGGCGGCCACCTCGCACATGCTCACCACGTCGGACCACCGCCCCTGGTGAACGAGCGTCTCCGCCCGCGAGGCGAGATCGTCGGCGTGGGAGGCCTGGGGGGCCGACGGTCCCCAGTGCAGCGGCGGCTCGGCGGCGGCGGCGGGGCGGCTCGCGGCGATGCCGACGAGGAGGGCGAGCGAACAGAGCACGGTCAGTGCTCGTTTCGCACGCTCGAGCGACGCCTGTGTCCAGCCGCCAGTCACGTGGGCAATCCGTTTCCGAAAGGCCGCACCCTGTCGCGGCTGCCAGCGGTTTCTCCATCAACCGCCGGCGATTATGGATCACGGTTTGGCGGCGGGCAAAAAGCCGGCAGGCGGGCGGACGGAATTTCGGGCCGGTTTTGCCGCCGCACTTCGGCACCGCCGCTACGACCGTCATCCACGGCACGGTCGCCGCCGAATGGGCGACACGTTGGTACGATGGAGGGTTCATGACGCCCCTCCCCGACTCCTCCGGACGGCCTGCGGTTCCCATGGAGCCGCATCCGACCCTCGCGCTCTTGGAACGGGTGCGCCGGGGTGACCGGTCCGCCATCGACGGCCTGCTCGAACGGCACCGCACGGCGATCCGCCGGATGATCGACAGGCGGATGGATCGCGTCGTGCAGCGGCGGGTCGACGCCAGTGACATCGTGCAGGACGTGCTCCTCGAGGCCAACCGGCGCCTCGGTGATTATCTTGCCAACCCTACGATGCCGTTTCAGCTCTGGCTGCGGCACATGGCCCGCGACCGCCTCATCGACGCCCACCGCCGCCATCGCGTGGCCGCCAGCCGCAGTCTCGATCGCGAGGTGCCGCTCGCGACCGGCGACGACGGAGACCGCTCGCAGGGTGGACCGGCCGCCCAGCTCACCGATCGCGAGCTCACGCCTGCCGCCGCCGCCACCTGGCACGAACTCGAGCGGCGGTTCGCAGCCGCCGTCGAGCAACTGGAGGAGGGTGACCGCCAGATCGTGCTCCTCAAGCACTTCGAGCATCTGTCGACCGCCGAGGCGGCCGACGCCCTCGGCCTGTCGAAGCCCGCAGCCGGCATGCGGTATCTCCGAGCGATGCGGCGGCTGCGGGCCCTGCTGGAGTCGTGAGGGATCCCCTCGCCTCCCCTGTCGTGCTTCGAGATGAGGCTACACGAACACCTTGTGCGATCTACCATTCGATAGGTTCCTCAATCTTCGAGTCCTGGCTCATGCCGACGATCGATCGCTCCCGTGCCGCCGATGCCCCATTGACTCCCGTGCAGGAGGAGCGGCTGGCGGCGCTCGTCGAATCGCTGTCGGAGACACAGGGCATCGCCGCTCACACGGCGCTCGAGGACATGACGCGGTCGCATCCCGACATCGCGCCGCAGCTCCGTGAGTTGTTCGCGGTGATGTCGATGGCCGACGCCGTCGCCGAACAGTCGACGATCTTCGAGCCCGACGGCCCCCGTGCCGGTGCCGTGGCGCTGGTCGACGTTGTATCGACCGCCCTGCCCATGGGCTCGTTCATCCCGGGCAGCACGCCGCTGCCCGCGACGTTCGGCGACTACGAGCTGGTCGAAGAGCTCGGCCGCGGCGGCATGGGCATCGTCTACCGCGCGGTGCAAAAGAGCCTCGGCCGCACCGTCGCGATCAAGATGCTGCTGCGCCGGGATCTCGCCGGGCCGGCCGACCTCGCCCGCTTTCGCAGCGAGGCCGAGGCCGCCGCGCAGCTCGACCATGCGGGCATCGTGTCGATCTTCGAGGTGGGCGAGCATGACGGCCATCCCTTCTATTCGATGCAGTTCATCGAGGGGACCACGCTCGCGAAGCGGCTCGCGGAGGGACCGCTCCCGCCCCGGGAAGCGGCGGAACTCCTGGCGAAGGTGGCCGAGGCCGTCCAGGCGGCCCATGCCCGGGGCGTGCTCCATCGCGATCTCAAGCCGTCGAACATCCTGATCGACGCCGTCGGCGAGCCGCGGGTGTCGGATTTCGGGCTCGCGAAACGGCTCGAGGCGGGCGAGTCGGTCACGCACACCGGCGCCATCCTCGGCACCCCCTGCTACATGTCGCCCGAACAGGCCGCCGGCAGTCGGGGTGACGTGGGACCGACGAGCGACGTCTGGAGCTTGGGCGCGATCCTCTATCAGGTGCTCACGGGTCGGCCGCCGTTTCAGGCCTCGAACCCCATGGATACGCTCCTGGCAGTGCTCGAGGCCGATCCGCCCCTGCCGCGGTCGATCAGCCCCCAGGTCGATCGCGACCTGGAGATGATCGCCCTCAAGACCCTGCAAAAGCCGCAGGATCTTCGCTACGAATCGGCCGCTGCGCTCGCCGCCGATCTGCGGGCCTATCTCGCCGGGGAGCCGGTGGCCGCCCGCCGTGGCGGGCTCGTGGACGTCGCCACGCGTCTCTTCCGCGAGACGCACCACGCCGTCGTGCTCGAGAACTGGGGCCTGCTCTGGATGTGGCACTCGGTCGTGATCCTCGGCCTGTGCGTGACGACCGACGTGCTCGCCTGGCAGGGGGTCGCGGAGCGCTGGCCCTACCTCGTGCTCTGGGGCGGCGGCCTCGCGCTCTGGGCGCCGATCTTCTGGGCGCTGCGGCATCGCACCGGGCCGGTCACGGCCGTCGAGCGGCAGGTGGCCCACGTCTGGGGCGCGAGCGTGGTGGCGAGCGTGCTCCTGTTCGGCGT
>JBJTIE010000298.1:0-7976 GCA_046094845.1 Planctomycetaceae bacterium
GGCGCCACCTGCTGCGGGAGCGGCTGCGCGACCTGCTGCGGGACGGCCGGCGGCGCGACGCCCCAAGTCTGTGGCGGCGGGGCGGGGGGCCCGGGCAGCGGGCCGGGAGGTGTCAGCGGCGTGCCCGTGAGCGCCCGCGAATTGGCTGGAAACTGATACGGCTGCGGCGCATACCGTGCAACCGTCGCCGGAGGCAGTGTCGTCGCGGCCGGCACGGCACCGCTCGTCTGGTAGTTCCACGCCGGCACGTACGGCTGGCCGGCGACGCCGGGACGATTCACCCCTGGTGCCGCGCGATTCACCGGCATGGGGTTGGTCGCCTGCGGCACGGCCAGCACCGGCGGCCCGCTCTGGTAGGTGAACACGTAGGTCGGCGCGAAATACATCGTCAGCGGCCGGCCGTCGGGACCGACGCCCTGATAGGGCACGGCCTGTGGCTGCCAGCCGGCGGGAATCGCGCCCCCCTGAATCACGGCGGTGGGCAGCGCGGGCGCCTGCCAGAAGGGCACCGTGCCACCGTGGGCCGTTCCGGTCGTGGCGGCGGTCGTGGCGGCGACCGCGGGCGCGCAGAGCCACACCAGGGCCGCACATGCGGCCGCGGTGATTCCGGCGGCGAGTTTTCGGCATCCGTGCCGCACGCCCAGCGCCCTCCTGACGACGGACGGCTTGTAGCACCGCCCCACCCCCGCGTGCGATCGGACTTTTTGACCGGAGTCGTCGAATCGACTCCGATCTGCCCCGCACGCCTTGCCGTTCGCCGACGATCTGGGTGAACTGGGGCAAATGATCAAGCTGTCGCGAATCCGTGGAGCCTGGGTGGCGGGCCTGGTCTGGCTCGTCTCGTGGGCGGCCTCGGCGGCCGACACCGATGCCTTCGCAGCCACCGCCCGCAGGGCCGGCCTGCGGGTGATCTCGGGCGTGCGGCTCGTGCTCGCCACCGACCGCCCGCCGCGGGACGGTGACGGCGTCGATGAGCTGCCCGCCGTCTTCGATCAGGCCTTCGCCGCTTGGTGTGACCACTATCGAATCGCCCCAGACACGCTGCCGCAGTGGCGGGCCTACGGCTGCCTGATGGCGGATCGCGAGCGGTTTCGCGCCGCGGGCCTCCTGCCGGCCGACCTGCCGGCGTTCACGAACGGCTTCTGCCTCGACGACCGTTTCTGGCTCGTCGACCAGTCGAACCCCGCCTACCGCCGGCATCTGCTGCTTCACGAGGGGGTGCATGCCTTCACGCTCACCGTGCGGTCGCTCGCCGCGCCGCCGTGGTACACGGAGGGGATCGCCGAATACCTCGCCACGCATCGGCTGGAGCCCGTGGCCGCCGGCCCGCCGCGATTCATCTCGACACCACTGCCCGACCGCGCCGCCGACGTGGAACAGCTTGGACGGATCGAACGGCTGCGGCGGCTGCATGCCACGCAGGCCGCGCCGTCCCTCGAGGCCGTCCTCGCGGCGACGACCTCGGGCCACGGTGACATCTCGGCCTATGCTGCCAACTGGGCCGCCGTGACGATGCTGGCCCGCCATCCCCACTACGCGCCGCGGTTCGAGGGGGTGGAACGCGGGCCCCTCGACGCGGCGTTCACCGAGCGGCTCGCCGAGATGGACGGCTGGGACGAGGCCCGCGCGAGCCGCGACTTCGATGCCTTCACGGCCGACGTCGATTACGGATATGACTTCGCCCGCTCGGTCGTCGACTGGTCGCCGGGCAGGCCGCTGACTGCGGCGGCCGAGGCGCGGGTCGAGGCCACCCGCGGCTGGCAAAACACGGGGCTTTGCCTCACGGCCGGCCGACGCTATGCCCTCACGGCCAGCGGGCGGTGCACGTTGGGCACGGTCATCGATCCAGCATCGGGAACGACGACGACGCTCACGAGCGAGGCCCGCGGCATCTCGCTCCGCTGGTATCGTGGCCGGCCGATCGGCCGGCTCATCGCGGCCCAGTGGGTCGATCACCCGGCAGCGGGCCGGCCACGCTTCGAGCCGCTGGCGGATGGGGAATCAGCGACGTTCGCCGCCACCGCCGACGGCCCGCTCTATCTCATGATCAACGAGTCACCGGGCGAACTCGCCGACAACGCGGGCGGGTTGAGCGTGCGGGTCTCACCACGTGGCCCATAGGCCCGTCACGGGTGACGGGCCTATGGATTGCCCATTGCGGAGCAACGGGCCTACGCATGCACCGCGAACTCGCCGGCCGCGAGGCTCGGGAGGTTCGTGGAGCCCATGAGCCAGAGATCGACCGCGCGGGCCGCCTCGCGGCCCTCGTGGATCGCCCACACCACGAGCGACTGGCCCCGGCGCAGGTCGCCCGCAGCGAACACGCCCTCCTTGCTCGTCATGTAGTTCGCTGCGGTCTTCACGTTGCCTCGCGGGTCGAGCTCGAGACCGAGGTCGGCGATCGGCCCCTGCTTCTCCGGTCCCACGAAGCCCATCGCCAGGAGCGCGAGCTGGCACGGCCACTCCTCTTCGGTGCCTGCAAGCTCCTTGAACTTCTGCTGGCCCGTCGCCGGATCCTGATACCACTCGATTCGCACGGTCTTGAGACCGCGGAGCTTTCCTGTCTCGTCGCCCACAAATTCCTTCGTGAGGATGCCGAACTCGCGACGGCAGCCCTCCTCGTGCGAGGAGCTCGTCCGCAGCATCTGCGTCCAGAGCGGCCACGGACTGCCGGCTGGCCGCTCGGCCCGCCGCGGATACTTGCCGAGGTCCGGCGGCTGGGGCAGCAGCTCGAACTGCGTCAGGCTTTTCGCGCCGTGACGGTTGCTCGTGCCGGTGCAGTCGGAGCCCGTGTCACCGCCGCCGATCACGATCACATGCTTGCCTTCCGCAGAGATCTGGCCCGGCACATCGTCCCCGGCGTTTCGCTTGTTCTGCTGCGGCAGGAACTCCATCGCGTAGTGCACGCCCTCGAGCTCACGGCCCGGGATCGCCAGAACCCGGCCGAGCGTGGCGCCGCCCGTGAGCACGATCGCGTCATACTCCTGGGTGAGGGTCTGCGTGCTGATATCAGCCCCGACGTTCACGCTGCAGCGGAACTCGACCCCCTCCGACTCCATCTGCTCCACCCGCCGCCAGACCCGCCACTTCTCGAGCTTGAAGTCGGGGATGCCATACATCAGGAGACCGCCCGGTCGGTCGGACCGCTCGAACACGGTCACAAGATGGCCAGCCCTGTTCAACTGTTGCGCCGCGGCCAGTCCTGCTGGCCCGCTGCCCACGACGGCCACGCGCTTGCCGGTCCGGACGGCCGGCGGCTCGGGCACGACCCAGCCCTCGTCGAAGGCCCGGTCGGCGATCGTCATCTCGATCTGCTTGATCGCGACGGGATCCTCGTTGATGCCGAGCACGCAGGCAGCCTCGCAAGGGGCGGGGCAGACGCGTCCGGTGAACTCGGGGAAGTTGTTCGTGGCGTGCAGCCGCTGGCTCGCCTCGTGCCACTGCTCGCGATACACGAGGTCGTTGAAGTCGGGAATGATGTTGCCCAGCGGGCAGCCGGTGTGGCAGAAGGGCACGCCGCAGTCCATGCAGCGGGCGCCCTGCGTCTTCACCTCTTCTGGCGGCAGGATCGTGAGGAACTCGTTGTAGTGCTTGAGGCGGTCGGTCACCGGGGCATACCCCGACACCTGACGCTTGTACTTCATGAATCCGCGCGGCTCACCCATCTCGTTCTCCTAAAAAAGGTGCCAGCCACCAAATTTGGGCAATCTGGGGCGGCATCACTTACCTATTTCAACCAAATTTGGTGGCTGGCACCTTTTTGGCGTCGTTCTGATCCTGTTCGGCGAGCTTGCGGAGTTCCGCGATCGCCCGCTTGTAGTCGGTCGGCATCACCTTCACGAACTTCTTCTGCTCGCTTGGCCAGGCGGCGAGGATCTCCTTGCCGCGGCTGCTGTCGGTGTATTCGACGTGCTCCTCGATCCGGCTCTTCAGATAGTCGAGGTCGCCCTGATCGAGCTCCTCGAGCGCCACCATCTCCATGTTGACCTTCGGCCGGAACGTGCCGGTCGCGTCCCACACGTAGGCGATGCCGCCGCTCATGCCGGCCGCGAAGTTGCGGCCCGTCTCACCGAGGATCACGGCCCGGCCGCCGGTCATGTATTCGCAGCCGTGGTCGCCCGTGCCCTCCACGACCGCCTCGGCGCCCGAGTTCCGCACGCAGAACCGCTCGCCGCAGATGCCGCGGATGAAGATCTCGCCGCTGGTGGCGCCATAGGCCACGACGTTGCCGGCGATCACGTTGTCCTCGGCCTTGAAGAGGGCGTCTGGCACCGGCCGCACGATCACGCGGCCGCCCGAAAGCCCCTTGCCGCAGTAGTCGTTGACGTCGCCCACCACGGTCACCTCCACGCCCGGCACGCCGAAGGCCATCAGGCTCTGGCCCGCCGTGCCGGTAAACGTGATCTTGATGGTGCCGTCGGGGAGGCCGCCCGCGCCATGCCGCCGCGTCACCTCGCTCGAGAGGATCGTGCCCACGGTGCGGTTGATGTTCTTGATCGGGAGGTCGAGCTTCACCGGCTTCTTCTCCTCGAGCGCCGGCTTGCAGAGGTCCAGGAGCGTCGTCATGTCGAGCGACCGCTCGATGCCGTGATCCTGTGATTCCTCGTGGTGCGTCTTCACGTGCTTCGGCACCTCGGGCTTGTGGAGGATCGTGGAGAAGTCGAGCCCCCTCGCCTTCCAGTGGGCGATCGCCGCCCGGGTGTCGAGCCGATCCACGCGGCCCACCATCTCGTCGATCGTGCGGAAGCCGAGCTTCGCCATCAGCTCGCGGAGCTCGTCCGCCAGCATGAAGAAGAAGTTGACGACGTGCTCCGGCTGGCCGGTGAACTTCTTGCGGAGCTCGGGATCCTGCGTGGCGACGCCCACCGGGCAGGTGTTCAGATGGCACTTCCGCATCATGATGCAGCCCATCACAACGAGCGATGCCGTGGCGATGCCGTATTCCTCGGCCCCCAGGAGCGTGGCGATGGCGACGTCCTTGGCCGTGCGGATCATGCCGTCGGTCTGCACGACGATCCGGCTGCGGAGGTCGTTCATCACGAGCACCTGATGGGCCTCGGCGAGGCCGAGCTCCCAGGGCAGGCCGCAGTGCATGATCGAGGTCTGCGGGCTCGCCCCCGTGCCGCCATCGTGGCCCGAGATGAGCACGACGTCGGCCTTGCCCTTCGATACACCCGCCGCGACCGTGCCCACGCCCACCTCGGCCACGAGCTTCACGCTCACGCGGGCATGGTGGTTGGCGTTCTTGAGGTCGTGGATCAGCTGGGCGAGATCCTCGATCGAGTAGATGTCGTGGTGCGGTGGAGGCGAAATCAGGCCCACGCCGGGCGTGCTATGCCGAATCCGTGCGATCTCGCGATCGACCTTGTGGCCAGGGAGCTGGCCGCCCTCGCCGGGCTTCGCCCCCTGGGCCATCTTGATCTGCAACTCCTTCGCATTGACGAGATACAGGCTCGTCACGCCGAAGCGGCCGCTGGCCACCTGCTTGATCTTCGAGTTCTTGCTGTCGCCGTTCGGCTCGAGCTGGTAACGGACCGGGTCTTCGCCCCCTTCGCCCGTGTTGCTCCAGCCACCGAGCCGGTTCATGGCCACGGCGAGCGTCTCGTGGGCCTCCTTCGAGATCGAGCCGTAGGACATCGCGCCGGTCGCAAACCGCTTCACGATCTCCTTGGCCGGCTCCACCTCGTCGAGCGGGATCGCATGCTCGGCCCACTTGAAGTCGAGCAGGCCACGCAGGGTCAGGAGCTTCGTCTGCTGCTCGTCGATCAGCTTCTGATACTTCTTGAATTCCTCGCGGCTGTTGATCTGCGTGGACCGCTGCAGGCTGGCCACCACCTCGGGGGCCATGACATGGGCCTCCCCCTTCCGCCGCCAGGCGTAGCGGCCGCCGACGTCGAGCTCCAGCGTGCTCGGCACATTGGTCCGCGGCCAGGCATGCTCGTGACGCTTCAGCGCCTCCTCGGCCAGGCCGTCGAGCCCGATGCCGCCGATCCGGCTCGGCGTCCGCGCGAAGAACTCGTCCACGAGGCCCTGCTCCAGGCCCACGGCCTCGAAGATTTGCGCGCCGCGATAGCTCTGTTGCGTGGAGATGCCCATCTTGCTCATCACCTTCAAGAGCCCCTTCGTCGCCGCCTTGACGAAGTTCTTGTGGAGCTTCTCCCGCGGGTAGTCACCGGCGATGATCTTCTCCGCCTGCATCTGGTCGATCGTGGCGAAGGCCACGTAGGGATTCACGGCACCGGCGCCGTAGCCCGTGAGCAGGGCGAAGTGCTGCACCTCGCGAGCCTCGCCCGTCTCGACCACGAGGCCGCAGCGGGTGCGAGTGCCTTCGCGGACAAGATGGTGATGCACGCCCGCCGTGGCGAGCAGTGCCGGCACGGCCGCCTGCTCGCGGCTCACGCCGCGGTCGGAGAGCACGAGGATCGTGGCCCCCGCCTTTACCGCGGCCGAGGCCTCGGCCCGGATCGCGTCGAGTCGCTTCCGCATGCCTGCGGCCCCCTCGGCGGCCGGGAACAGCATCGAGACCGTCTTGCTGACGAGGCCAGGCTGGGCTGGGGAGCCGGCCGAGCCGAGGGCCTTCACGCGGGCACACTCGGCGTTGGTGATCACCGGCGTCTCCAGCCGCAGCAGGCGGGCCTGATCCGGCTGCGAGTCGAGCAGGTTTCCCTCGCAGCCGATCGTGGTGATCATCGACGTGATGATCTCTTCGCGGATCGCATCGAGCGGCGGGTTGGTCACCTGGGCGAAGAGCTGCTTGAAGTAGTTGGCAAGCAGCTGCGGCCGGTCGGAGAGCACGGCCAGCGGCGTGTCGTTGCCCATCGAGCCGATCGGCTCCGCGCCGTCGGTGGCCATCGGCGCGAGGATCACCTTCAGGTCTTCGAGCGTGTAGCCGAACGTCCGCTGCAGTTCGAGCAGGCTCGCCGTCTCACCCGCCACGCCTGCCGCCCGCCAGGGGTCGACCGCATGGGGGCCGCCCGTGCCGTTCGCCGCCTTCCCGTTGCCGCCGGCTCCGAGCGCCGCCGCAGGCTCCACGGCCCGCGATGCGGTGACGTGGGCCACGTCGGCCGGATCCTGCAGGGCATCCAGCCGCACCTGATTCGCCGCGATCCACTCCCGCCACGGCTTGGCCGTGGCGAGCTTCCGCTTGATCTCGTCGTCCTCGACGATCCGGCCTTCCTTCGTGTCGACGAGGAACATCCGGCCCGGCCGCAGCCGGCCTTTGCGCACCACTTCACCCGGTGGGAGCTGCAGCACGCCCGCCTCACTCGCCATCACGACGAGGCCGTCCTTCATCTGCCACCACCGCCCCGGCCGCAGGCCGTTGCGGTCGAGCGTGGCGCCGATCCGGCCGCCATCGGTGAAGGCGAGCGCCGCCGGGCCGTCCCAGGGCTCCATCAGGCAGGCCTGGAACTCGTAATAGGCCTTGAGCTCGTCGGCCATGCTCTCGTGGCCGCTCCACGGCTCGGGGATGAGCATGCTGACGGCCTCCTCGATCGGCCGGCCGGCCAGCACGAGCAGTTCGAGCACGTTGTCGAACGTCGCCGAGTCGCTCCCCCCTTCGCGGATCACCGGCTTGATCTTGTCGAGATCGGGGCCGAACACCGGATGGGCGAGCATGCTCTCGCGGGCGTGCATCCAGTTGATGTTGCCACGCACGGTGTTGATCTCGCCGTTGTGGGCGATGTAGCGGAAGGGATGGGCGAGGTCCCAGGTTGGAAACGTGTTCGTGCTGTACCGCTGGTGCACGAGCGCGAGCGCCGACGTCATCTTCTCATCGGAGAGATCGGAGAAGTACTTGTCCACCTGGTCGGCGAGCAGCAGGCCCTTGTAGACGATCGTCTTCGCGGAGAGCGAGCAGACGTAGATGAAGCCCTGCTCCGTGAGCCCGAACGTGCCGATCTCGATCCCGAACCGCTTGCGGGCCACGAACAGCTTCCACTCGAAGTGGTCCCGCGACACCTTCTTGCCGCGGCCGA
>JBJTIE010000299.1:0-6686 GCA_046094845.1 Planctomycetaceae bacterium
CTCCAGGTGCCACTTCAGGGCACCGGCGAGCGTGCCCTTCCAGCTGCCCTAGGCTGGGTGCACCACCATGCCGGCGGGCTTGTTGACCACGGCCATCCAGGGATCGACGTGGAGGAAGTCGAGCGGGATCTCCTCGGCCGCTGGACCGGTCCGCGGTGGCTCGGGCACGGTGAACCGCACGATCGATCCGGCCTTGAGCTTGAACGACGCCTTGGCCGTGACACCATCGACCCGCACGCTGCCCTTCTCGATCACCCGCGCGAGAAACGAGCGACTCTGGCCCGGAAAGAACCGCGTGAGAAAGACGTCGAGCCGGACGCCGGACGCGTCGGCATCAACCGCCAGCGTCAGTTCCTGTCCCGGCGGCAGCAGGGTCGGCTGGTCCGTCGGCGGCGGCTGCGGGGGGCTCGGGGGGTGCGGGCTTCCATCCATCGAACCAATCGTACCACTGGCGGGTGGACTCGCGAGCCAGGGCGGCGATCCGGTTCTCCGCGATGCCCCGCACGGCGCTCTCGGGATACTCGGACACGACCGCTTCGTAGCCCCGGCGGGCTTCTTCCAGTTGGCCCAGGCTCTCGCGGGCCTTCGCCAGCCCGAATGCGGCCCGTTCGGCGACGAGGGCCAAGGGCCGCTCCGCGAGCAGCCCCGAATAGATGCCGATGGCGGCCTCGAGCCGTTGCCGGGCCTGTCCTCGATCGACGAACAGGAGCTGGGTGCCCTCGGCGATCGCCCCGTCGGCCATCATGAGCTGCGACCACTGGGCGGCGGCACTGCCGGGATAGCGGCGGATCACGTCAGTGAGCCGCTCGGGATTCCCCTCGGAGAGCGCGGCCATGCAGGCGTCCCAGCTCTGCGACCGGCTGGCGGCCTGCTGGGACGACACGACCGTCCATGCGGCGAGTGCCGCGATCACGCCGCCGACCGCGAGGGCGATCGTGCCGAGATGCGGCCGAATCCTGTCGACGAGGGCGACCGTCGATTCGGCCAGGTCGTTGTCTTCCAGTTCGTGCCGGCGGTCGCCGTCCATCGCGTGCTCTCCGTGCGTTTGTAGACGACAGTTAGACCGTTTTTCAGCGACCAGCGTCAAGCCGGATGGACACGTCTGCTACATTCCGGCGCATGACCGCATCGGTGGAACCATCGACGTCGCCCCGCCCCGCCCCGCGGGTCGGCGTGCCCGGACTCAACGCCGCCCAGAGCGAGGCCGTGCTCGCGCCGCCGGGGCCGCTGCTCGTGCTCGCCGGCGCTGGCACGGGCAAGACGCGGGTCGTGATCACGCGGATCGCCCACCTCGTGCGGAAGGGGGCCCGGCCCTCGCGGATTCTCGCCGTCACGTTCACCAACAAGGCGGCCCGCGAGATGCAGGCCCGGGCCGCCGCCCTGATGGGTCGGAAGACCGACGAGAAACCCGAGATCTCCACGATCCATTCGCTCTGCGTGCGCATTCTCCGTCGCCATGCCGCCAAGCTCGGCCTGCCCGTGCAGTTCGCGATCGTGGACCGCGGCGAGCAGGAGGCGACGGCCCGCACGGTGCTCAAGCAGCTGAAGGTGCCCGAGGCCGTGCTACGGCCGGGCGACCTGCTCGACCGGATCAGCCGCTGGAAGAGCCGGGCCGTGCGAGCCGACGCTGCGATCGCCAGCCTCTCCGGCGAGGCCGACGACTCCTGGACGCTCGCCGCGGCCGGCTACCGCCGCTATCAACAGGCCATGAAGACGGCGGGCGCCGTCGACTTCGACGACCTGCTGCTCTACGCCGACGAGCTGTTCATGAACGACGAGGCGGCTCGGCAGGCGGAGGCGGGCCGGTTCGACCACCTGCTGATCGACGAGTATCAGGATACGAGCGGCATCCAGGAGCGGATCCTCTCGGCGCTCGCCCGTGATCACCGCAGCCTGTGCGTGGTGGGCGACGACGATCAGTCGATCTACGCCTGGCGCGGCGCCGAGGTCTCGCACATTCTCGACTTTGCCAAGCGGTGGCCCGGCGCGACGATCGTGAAGCTCGAGGAGAATTACCGGTCGACGCCCGAGATCATCCGGGCGGCCAACCTGCTGATCGAGCAAAACTCGCGACGACACGGCAAGACGCTCGTCTCGACGGCGAACGCGGGTGTGCCCCCGGCGATCGTGCAGGCGCAGGACGAGCTCGACGAAGCCCGCCGCGTGGTGGGCGACCTGGAGGGCCTGCTGCGGGAACGCCAGGTCGATCCCTCGGAGACGGCGATCCTCGTTCGCACCGGCGAGCAGACCCGCGTGTTCGAGCAGGAGTTGCGCCGGCGAAACATTCCCTACGAGCTCGTGGGCAGCCGGTCATTCTTCGACAGGCGTGAGGTGAAGGACGTGATGGCCTACCTGCGGTTCCTCGTCGAGCCCGACGACGACCTGGCCCTGTCGCGGATCGCCAACGTCCCCCCCCGCGGCATCTCGTCGCAGGCGGTGCAGACCGCGCGGGCGGCGGCCACCGAGGCGGGCACGAGCATGTGGCGGGCGTTCCTGGAAGCCAAGGCCGCGGGCCGGCTCTCCGGCGCCGCGACCGGCGGCGTGGCCGCGCTCGAGCGGCTGCTGGCCCTCAAGCATGCGGCCCCGCCGCCGCCGCCAGGCGGTTCGCGGGCCGCCCCCGTGCTCCGCACGCTGCTCGACACGGTGGGCTACCGGCAGTTCCTGGAGAAGGACTACGACGAAGACCCCGCCGAGGCCGAGACCCGCTGGGCCTGCGTCGATGAAATGACCACCGCGCTCGAGCAGCACGAACGGGCCCGCGCGGCCGAGGCAGCCGGAGCCACGGCCGAGATCGGCGGCCTCATTCGTGGCTTCCTCGACGACTTCGTGCTCCAGGTGGAAGAGCAGGACGACCGCTTCAAGGACGAGAAGCCGAAGGGGCGTGTGACCCGGCTGATGACGCTCCATTCGGCCAAGGGTCTGGAGTTCGACTGCGTATGGATGGTGGGCATGGAGGAGGGCTACCTGCCGCACCACCGCTCACTGGCCGACGGCCTGCAGGCGATCGACGAGGAGCGGCGGCTTTGTTACGTGGGCGTGACGCGGGCCAAGCGACGGCTCGTGCTCTCGCTCTGCCTCACACGCACGAAGTGGGGCAAGAGCAAGCCGTCGCGTCCGAGCCGGTTTCTCTACGAATTGACGGGCCAGGCCGAGAAATTCACCGAGCAACCGGCCCAGCCTCCCGAACGCGAGAAGGCGATCAAAGGCCGCCGCACGCGGTAGCGCCGCCCGAACTCTCACGGAAGACTGGCTATCCGCCAAGCACGCGAGGCAGCATCCGCAGGAGCGGAACGAAGCCGCTTCTGCCCGTGAGAATCCTCGAGTACATGTCGATTACGCCGCGGGCGAGCGAGGCCCCGTGGCGGTGCCACGGAAACCATGGCGGCAGCGGCCAGCCGGCGAGCGGCGCCCGCACGATCGCGTTGTGCACCAGCGGTAGGAGGAGCGGGTCGTGCACGCGGCCGATGCCACTGCGAGGCTCCGTGAGCGTCGCCCCCGGATAGCCGCCCCACGGCACACTGCCGAACGCATAGGCGAGCGCCGACCAGGTGTTGATGGCGACGACACCATACTCGAGGTGCTCGCAGAGCAGTTCGACGCGTCGCGAGTCGGCCGCCGGCAATGACGCCGGCAGCGTGACGCTCGCCGCGAGCGAGCCCGGGATCGACCGCGTGAACTCTTTGGCCCGCACACAGAAGGCCTCGATCGAGTCGGCCTCCAGCGGCACCTCCACGGCGACGGGCCCGAACCATTCTTTGGCAAGCCACTGCGGCTCGGCCCGAGGGGCGAGCCCGGCCCGAAACACGGCGGGCAGCGAGCCATCGGCGGGGGGCTGGCGGCCCGTGACCTCCGCCCACGCCGCGGTGGACCCCGGATACCAGGCGGGCCGTGCCGGCAGGGCGGCAAGCCGCCGGTCAACGAGCGCCGCGAACTCCTCCCGCTGCTCCCAGGAGCGGCAGGTGAGCACGGCCTTCGTGGCGATGCAGTTGAACGACGTGTTGTTGGCGATCGACGCGGCGATCATGTCGGCCTGGAAGGCGAGTTGCTTCGGCGTGTAGCGGCCGGGCACGACGATCCACGGGGTGACGTTGCCGAGCTCGCAGGTGATCGGCTTCGTGAGCACCGGTTGCGCCTGCGGCGGTCGCGGCCCGGGGCCGCCCCAGACGATCGCGTCGAACGTCGCCTGCCCGCCGGTGAGGTGCACGTGCGTGATGCCCGGCGCGGCCACGGCGGACTGCGCCACGTCGGGGCCGCCGACGATGAAGGCGAGCAGGCCCGTCTCCACCAGTGGCGCGAGGGCCTGACGGAACACCGGCTGCAGGTCGGCATGCAGCGGATGGAGCTTGAGGAGCACGGCTCGGCCGGATTCAAAGATCTGCGAGATCACGTCGGCCGCCGCCAGGCCCGTCACGTTGCCTGCCCCGAGCACGAGGGCCACGCCCCCCTGACGCGGCCGCGTGCGGACTTCCTCCCGCCACGACCGCCTGAAGGCCTCGAGCCCTCCGGGATTCACGCACCGCACGGTGGCCGAGTGCCCAGGGAAGATCGTGCCGTCGAGCAGGCTCCGCTCCGGAAGCACGTCGACGCCGATGAATGATTCGGGGCCATCGGGAGCCGCGAGCGCATGCAGCACACGGGGCGGCGCGCAGGCCTGCGGCAGCCCGCTCCGCGCGACGTCACGGAGCACGCGGGCCGTGATCGCGAGCAGCCGCAGCGTGGCGAGTGGTCCGGTGGCGGTCTCCTCGGCGACCACGGCCGGCCCGGCCGACACCCGTCGCCCATCGGTGATCCGCGCCTTGATGCCGACGGCTACCTCCACCCAGCGCTCGGCATGCAGCGCCACGGCGTGAGCCGTGGCGACGGCGAGGGCCGTGCGGCCGGCCGCGTCGCGGTCGGCATGCCGTGCGGCACCGGCCGCGAGATCCGCGAGATTCTGGATCAGCGAGTCGAGCGACGACGACATGGCTTGCCGAGCGAGGTGCTGCAGCGACGCGGGGCGACGCCCCGACTCACTTGCCGATGCAGTGACGGGAGAATATCCGATCGAGCAGATCGACGCCGATGTCGGCCCCTGTCACCTCGCCGAGCGCCTCGACCGCACGGCGGACACAGCCGGCCACGACCGCCTCGTCGGGCACGCTCGACACACCGGGCAGGGTCACGAGCCGACGGGCATCGCGCACGGCCAGCCGCGCCGCGTCGAGCCCCACGGTCATGCGGAGCGTGGCGGGCGATGATCGCGGAGGCAGCCCGGCAATGGCCTCACAGATCGCGGACCGCAGGACTTCGATGCCTGCGCCCGTCACGCTACTCGTGCGGATTGCAGAGGAATCGGCAGTGTCGGGCTGGAGAGTCGCCTGATCGCACCGGGTCACCACGCCGAGCGTCACAGCGTGAGTGGCCACCGGCATGGAGGGCCGTGCCGGATCGTTGGCATCGCGACAGGCGACCACCACGTCGGCCCGCGCCAGTTCGCTCCGGGCCACGGCGATCGCCTGCGCATCGATCGCGTCACGAGCGGCCGCCGGATCGGTGGGCATGCCGGCGAGATCGACGATGACACCGACGGAGCCAGCCGTCGACGTGAGCGGCGCCTCGAGCCAATCGCGGGTGGTGCCGGCTTCGTCGGCCACGAGCGCCGCCTCATGATCGATCAACGCATTGAACAGGCTGCTCTTGCCGATATTGGGCCGGCCCACGAGCACGACCCGCGGCAGTCCGGTCGCGGCCGAGGCATCGCGGCGGGCGAGGCCCGCGGCCACGTCGTCGATCACGGCGGCCGCCTCCGCGAGGCCCTCGCGCACCCGCCGCCAGGTCGCCGCATCGGCCGCGGGCACGGCATCGGGCGTCGTCTCGTCGGCGAAGTCGATCGCGGCCTCGATGTCAGCGAGCAGGTCGAGGAGCAGCGAGCGTGCCGCCGCGAGCCGTGCCCCCGCTCCCCCCGCCATCCGGTCGAGCGCGGCCGCCAGTTCGTCAGGCGTGCGGGCATCGACGACGGCCAGCACCGCCTCGGCCTGCACGAGGTCGAGCCGACCGGCAAGAAATGCCCGGAGCGTGAACTCACCCCCGCGGGCCAGCCTCGCGCCGTGGCGACAGGCCTCGGCCACGACCGCCTCGACGAGCGGCGGCGACGCCGGCAACTGCACCTCGGCGAGCGGCCCGCCGATCGGCCCGCCCGGCCCCGGCCAGTGCAAAATCTCCACGGGCAACTCGCCCCACTCGGCCCCAAGTCCGGAGGCCGCAAGCCGCGCGGTCACGACTCGGGGCGATTCACCAGCTCGAGGAAAGCCGCAACCCTCGGCCACGACCATCCGGGCGAGCAACCCATCCAGCCCATCGCCGGCAAGGCGCACGATCGCCCGCGACCCAGGCCCGGGCACGGTCGCTGGCGCGACGATGAGTTCGGTGGATGACCACATGACGACGAATGATCTTACGCGACCAAAAGCCTCGCGCGGGCCACCACTGCCAACCAAAACGCCGTGAGGGGCTGCCCATGCCCCGAGAGCCGGCGTATGCCGCCGAGCGCAGCCAGGATGGCGGAGCGAAGGCGGCATTCGAGCGAGCGAAGGCATGGATGCCGTAGCGAGCGTCCGGCGACGGGGCATGGGCAGCCCCTCACGGCGTGTTGGTTGGCAGTGGTGGCCCGCGCGAGGCTTTTGGTCGCGTAAGATCATTCGTCGTCA
>JBJTIE010000300.1:0-7585 GCA_046094845.1 Planctomycetaceae bacterium
TCTTCGGAACCGAGGGTTGCAGGTTCGAGTCCTGCCGGGCGTATTCGCTTCACCTCGGCCCGAGGCTGCCGGCGGGCTCGCCCGTCGCGTCGAAGAACTCCACGGCGCCGTCCCGCCGATCGGGCCGCGTGCCGATCGCGATCGCATCGACGCCCTCCGCGTCCTTGATCTCGATCCGGCCGCCGCCTCCTCCCACCACGCGGCCGAGGTGCACGAGCACCGAGCCGTCGGTGCCTGTCACGATCAGCTCACGGCAGACCAGCTGGCCTGTCTCCAGGCCGCCGTCGCGGGCCGCGCGATCCTCGTCGGCCACGATCGCCGACCGCACCGCCAGGCCGATCGCGAGAAACAACAGCGGATACACCGTCCAGCGCTCACGGCTCGTCATGCGTCACTCACCATGCAGCTGCTTCAGCCGGCCCGAGAGCCGCAGGATCAGCTGCACCCGCTCGAACTGATCGAGCCAGTCGGACGTCGTCGCGGCCAGGGCATCGGCCGGCGGCGGCGCGGCGCCCGAGGCACAGGTGTCGCCGAGCTCCATGGCCGCGGCGTCACGATAGGCAGAGAGCGTGCGGTCGCCGTAGAACAGCACGGGCGTGAAGTCCTCGCTGAAGAAGGCGACGGTCGGCACCCGCTGGCCGCCGCAGACCTTCATGTGGGCCGCAATCTCGGGGAGCGCGTCACGGTCGAGGAACCGCAGTTCGATCGCTTTCGTCTCGCCGGCGAAGACGGCGAAGATCGGACATTGGTTCACGCAGTCGCCGCACCAGGCGCCCGCGAGCACGAGCACGGGCATCCGTCGCTTGAAGGAGGCGAGCAGCTGTTTCTGGGCGGCCGTGAGCGCCGTGCGGCCGCGCACGCCCTCCCACCGCGCCCGCTGGTCGGGCGTGGCATGGTGCGCGAGAAACGCGTCGTAGGGCAGCGCCTGGGCGAAGGCCGCGGCCCAGGCGTCCGCGGTGGGCGGCACGCCGGCATCGGCAATCGGCGGGGTGGTGCGGATCGAGGCGGGGGCCGTCATGGCGTCGTGCTCCGTGGTTCGTCGTGCAGTTCGAGGGCCGCATCATATCGGCCGCTCGTCAAGCTGGGCGAAGTGCGGCGACGCGGCGAGCCCGATGGGTTCAAAATCTCTGGAAACCGAGGCGTTGAACGGCCTTGACCCGTCGCCAACCCCATCCCTATTGTCCCCCTCGCCTGAAGGCCAAGGGGTGAGTCGAACGACTCCCCCCTCGATGTCAGCGGCAGCACGGATGCTCGCCGCCGACCTCGAGCCAGCGGCCCTCGGCATGTGCCGTCCAATCGCTCCCGGAAACGGTCCAGGTTCTCCGCCCCCCTGGTACCTGGGCCGTTCCGGGGGCCTTTGGGCAGGTCTCTCGCGTGCCCCGCGCCGGGCCGGCGCAAGGCGCGTCGCGGGGGGGCGCGGCGGCCCAAGGCTCCTCGATCTTCCGCCGGACCCTCGCTGAGTCCAGTGGTGATGGAAGAGGCAGGGGCGTTTCAGCTGCATACAATGTCCGTATGAGCACTTCACTGCAGCCGAAACCGGAGCGGATCATTTGGTGGATCATGGCCGGCGTCGTGGCCTGGGGCGTGTTTCACGCGATCGGGGCCTGGCGGCTCAACCATGATCCGCGGCGGATGCTCGTCGTGCTCGGCTGCGTGGCGGCGTTTCTCGGGTTCTGGGCCGCGATGCTTGCAGCCCGAACGCGAAGGCTCGGCGGCGGGTCGTGATCTGGCATCCCTCGACGCGGAGGTGACCCATGTCGATCGTTCTCGGTGCGAGTCTCGATAACGGGCTCCTGCCACTCACGAAGCCGCGGCCGGCGGTGCAGCGGGCCGAAAGCGTCACGAGCCTCTCCGTCGGCCAGTATTTGATCCGACGGCTCTCCGACTACGGCATCCGGCATGTGTTCGGCCTGCCGGGCGACTACGTGCTCTCTTTCTATTCGATGCTGGAAAAGAGCCCGCTCGACCTCGTGAACTGCACCCGTGAAGACTGCGCCGGCTTCGCGGCCGATGCCTATGCGCGGGTGAACGGCATGGGCGCGGTCTGCGTCACGTATGGCGTGGGCGGGCTGTCGCTGGCCAACTCGATCGCCGGCGCGAGCGCCGAGAAGAGCCCGGTCGTGCTCATTTCCGGGGCGCCCGGCATCGGCGAGCGGGCCGACAATCCGCTGCTCCACCACCGCGTGCGTGAATGGCGGACCCAGCTCGAGGTCTTCGAGAAGATCTGCCTGGCCAGCGCCGAGATCGTCGATCCCGCCACGGCGTTCCGCGACATCGACCGCCTGCTCGACATCTGCCATCGCCAGAAGGGTCCGGTCTACATCGAGTTGCCCCGCGACATGGTGGCCGTGGTGCCGGATCAGATTCGTCCGTACGTGCCGCCGCCGCGACAGAGCGACGCCGCGGCCCTCGCCGAGGCCGTCGCGGAGGCCAAGGCCCGGATCGAGGCGGCGAAGCGGCCCGTGATCCTCGCGGGCGTCGAACTGCACCGCTACGGCCTGCAGGCCGACACGCTCGCGCTGGCCGAGGCGGCGAAACTCCCGATCGCCGCGACGATGCTCGCCAAGAGCGTGATCAGCGAGGTGCATCCGCTCTACGTCGGCCTCTACGAAGGGGCGATGGGCCGCGCGGAGGTGACGCAGTTCGTCGAGGAGAGCGACTGCCTGATCCTGCTCGGCACGCTGCTCACCGACATCGACCTCGGCATTTTCACGGCCAAGCTCGACCCCACTCGCACGATCTTCGCCACGAGCGAAGAATTGAAGATCAGCCATCATCACTACCACGACGTGCTGCTCGACGATTTCATCCGCGGACTGGCCGCCGCACGGCCGCAGGCGGCGCAGCGGCCGCTGCCCCCCGGGCCGGAGGCGGCCGCGGGCGAGTTCACGCTCGTGCCAGATGCCCCGCTCACGACCACGCG
This sequence comes from Planctomycetaceae bacterium, assembly GCA_046094845.1. Classification (GTDB taxonomy): domain Bacteria; phylum Planctomycetota; class Planctomycetia; order Pirellulales; family UBA1268; genus QWPN01. The sequence goes on from JBJTIE010000300.1 coordinate 2,924, forward strand.
GCTCGTGCGGCGGCTCGACGAGGCGCTCGACGATCGCACGCTCGTGGTGGCCGACGTGGGCGACGCGCTGTTCGCCTCGAGCGAGCTGGTGATCCGCGGCCAGACGGAGTTCATCGCGCCGGCCTACTACACGTCGATGGGCTTCGCCACGCCGGCGGCGCTCGGGGCGAAGATGGCCCGCCCCGACCTCACGGTGGTGGCGCTCGTGGGGGACGGCGCCTTCCAGATGACGGGCATGGAGCTTTCGACGATCGTTCGCCGCGGCCTGCCGGTCGTGGTGATCGTGCTCGACAACACGGGCTACGGCACCGAGCGATTGATCCACGAGGGGAGCTTCAACGACATCAACCCCTGGCAGTATCAACTGCTCCCGCAAGTGCTCGGCGGCGGCACGGGGTATGAGGTCCGCACGGAGGGAGAGTTCGACGCGGCGCTTGCTCGGGCGCTGGCCGACACGTCGGGCCTGACCATCATCCGGGCCCACATCGGCATCGACGACCGCAGTGTCACGCTCGATCGGCTCGCCGCCGGCCTCGCCCGCCGCGTGAAGCGGTAAGGGCTCCGCCGCCGCTTGCGCCGTAGTCCACATGCTCCGCATGTGGCCCACGGTCAAAACACCGCAAACCCGCACTACCCGCCTGCCGGTCCGCCAAACTCCTGACACATCGCCGACCTCTCGGCCTGCACTCCTCCACCCGCACACGGAGTGTGCGGACCCCGCCCGTCGTTCCGCATGAATCGCCCCTTGAAGGCGATGAAGTCGGCCTCGCAGATCGTTTCGCGATCGGCCACGATTCGGATGATGGCGGGCATGAGCACGGTGATGGCCCGGGCCTCCCCCTCCGCATTGAGCCGCAGCGACACCACCTTCCCGTCGCGGACAACGAGCTTTTCGAGCGTCGGCCGCACCAGCCGCTTGCCGGTGCCGAGTTCCACGAGATCGAGCACCTGCCCTTCGCGGGCGTCGATCGCCGGAGCGGGATCGGCCACCTCGGTGGCGGACGCCACCGCTGCTGCCGCCACGATCACGAGGCCCGCAATGAGTGCTCTGACTGCACGCCGCGTCATGTCAGCGGGCCTCCTCGCCGGCGAGCGTGCGGCGACGAATCTCCGTGCTCGACACATCGAGTCGAAACTCCCGCTGCGAGACGAAATAGGTCACGCTCCGCAGTTCCTCCGGCACGTCGAGCTGCGCGGGATCCTGAAACACGCCGTCCTTCACGCGGCCAAACACGATCAGTCCGCGGGCCTCCGTCGCGATCCGTCGCACGGCCCCCCGCGCCGCGTCGGCCGAGCCGCCGTAATACTTCGGGTCGGCGAGCCGCACGTACGTGTCGGCCCCCATCACGAACGTGCTCTGGGGAAACACCTCCAGCTTTTCCAGAAACGTCGTGGCCCGCGTCAGCCAGAGCTGCGGCTGACCGTCCGCGGCCGCAGTGAACTGCGCCACCCGGTCGCGAAGCTCGATCCAGTCGAGCATCGGCTTGTCCACGTTCGTGATCGAGAGCTCGTAGACGACGGGCCGCTCGGCGATCTCCGCAGCCAGCGCCGCCATCCGTCGGTGGCCGTCGTGGAGCGGATCGAACGACCCGGGAAACACGACGCCTCCCGGCTGGGGCACGGCATCGATCGCCGGCACTGCCGCCGCCACCTGCCGCTGACCGGCGGCGAGCGCCCGCCAGGCGGCCGGAGGCTCGGCCCGGCTGTGGATCACCTGCTCACCGGGCCTGAGCAGGCCGGTCGGCAGTGTGCCATCGCCCCCCGATGCATCGGCGACGGCCGCGAGCAGCATCGCCGCTGCGACGGCCTCTTCCTCCGCCCGCGACCGAACATTCTTCTCGAGCACGAGCTCGGCCAGGCTCGTCGCGTCGAGCGTGTGCGTGGCGGCGAACACGCGATGCTGCCCGCGCTTCGGCGTGAGCGTGCGGAGGCTCGCGGTCACCGCCGCGCCGAGGCAGGCACTGGTGGGACACGCCGCCATCCCCGACAGCCGGGCCGCCCGCTGCCAGGCCGCGACGGCGAGCCTCCGGGCCGTGCGGGCGGAGCAATATGCGTCCTGTGGTCCGCCGAGGAGTGCCTCGACCGCCTCACGGGCATAGGGCACGAGCCCTTCGAGCACCGCCGCACTGGCTCCCGGCGTGCCCACGAGCGCGGCGATGGCGGCGGAGCCTCCGCCGCTGGCGACCAGCACGAGCCGCCGCTCGTGCGTCGTGAGCCGATCGATGAGGAGCGTCGGGTCGGGGAGCATGGAAGCGTGCCGGGTATGCCTCACAATCATACTCACGGGCCTACGACCGTCACGGGAGGCGAGGGGGTCGGTGCAAGCTCGAGGAGCATTTGGACCGAGTCTTCGAGGTCCACCGCGACGAGACTTGTACCGCCCCCGAGCCGGCGGCTTGCCCGTTGCGGAGCAACAGGCCTACGGGAGCGGCTTGCCCGTTGCGGAGCAACGGGCCTACGGCCACACTGTGGCCACAGGCACGGAGCAGATTTCATGCGGGCAGCCATCATCGGCATCGGTGCGATCGCGCGGATGCATGCCCGCGCCCTGCGCGACATTCCTGGCGTCGAACTGGTGGCGGCCAGCTGCCGCACCGAGGAGAAGGGCCGGGCATTCGCCGCGGAGTTCGGCTGCGAGTGGTTCGCCGACACGCCCCGGATGATCCGCCGGGCCAAGCCCGACTTCGTCACGGTCGCCACCCCCTCGGGCGCCCACCTCGATGCGGTGCTCGCCGCGGCCCGACGCGGCGTGCATGTGATCTGCGAGAAGCCGCTCGAAATCTCGCTCAAGCGGATCGACCGCATGATCGCCGCCTGCACGAAGGCGGGCGTCACGCTCGGCGCCATCTTCCCGCAGCGGTTCAACCCCGTGATCCGCACGGTGCACGAGGCGGCCGCAGCAGGCCGCTTCGGGTCGCTCGCGGTCGCGGCCAGCTACGTGCCCTGGTGGCGCGACGACGCCTACTACGGCCCCGGCCGGTGGCAGGGCACGCAGGCGCTCGACGGCGGCGGCGCCCTCATGAACCAGTCGATCCACGGCGTCGATGCGCTGCAATGGATCGTCGGCGCCACCATGCCCGGCCTTGCGGCCCACGACAACCCCGTGGAATCGGCCCTGGCACTCACGGCCGTGCGATCCCACGACGCGACGCGGCTGGAGGTCGAGGACACCTGCGTGGCCGTGTTGAAGTTCAGAAACGGGGCCGTCGGCCAGCTGCTGGCCGCCACGAGCCTCTATCCGGGCCAGCTGCGGCGGTTCCTGTTCGGCGGCCGTGACGGCACCGCCGAGATTCTGGAGGAGCAGCTCGTCGCCTGGCAGTTTCGCTCGCCCCATGCCGACGACGAGGCCACCCGCAGCCGACTGGGGGCGGCGAGCGGCACGTCCGGCGGTGCGGCCGATCCGATGGCGATCAACTACGCCTGCCACACCCGCAACTTCGAGGACTTCCTCGCCGCGGTTCGTGAGGGCCGCCGCCCCGCGCTCGACGGCCTCGAAGGCCGCAAGGCCGTCGCGATCATCGAGGCCTGCTATGCATCGGCCCGCACCGGCAGGTTCGCCAGCGTGAAGAACCCCGCATGAACGCCCCGTTCCGCTATGCGATCTGCAACGAGCTCTTCGGCAACTGGCCGCTGGCCAAGGCCTGCGATGCCGCCGCCGCCTGTGGCTACACGGGGCTGGAGGTGGCCCCGTTCACGCTCGCGCCGCTGGTCACCGAGCTCTCGAGCCTCCAGCGGGGCGAGATCCGTCGCACGATCGCCCGCGCGGGACTCGAATGCGTGGGTCTCCACTGGCTCTTGGCGCAGACCGAGGGCCTCCATGTCGCCCACCCCGACCCCGAGGTGCGGCGGCGAACGGTCGACTATCTCGCAGAGTTGGCCCGGCTGTGCCACGAGCTCGGGGGGCGGGTGCTGGTGTTTGGATCGCCGAAGCAGCGGAGCCTGCTGCCGGGCGTGTCGCAGGCGACGGCCGAAGACCATATCCACGAGGTGTTCTCGAAGCTCGTGCCGGTGCTCGAGACGACCGACACGGTCGTCGCGATCGAGCCGCTCTCGCCCGACGAGACCGACGTGCTCACGACGGCCGCCGACACCTGCCGGATGATCGATCGGATCGGTTCGCCCCACGTCCGCCTCCACCTCGACGTGAAGGCGATGGCGAGCGAGGCCACGCCGATCCCCGACATCATCCATGCCAGCGCCCGCCATCTGGAGCACTTCCACGCCAACGACGAGAACCTCCAGGGCCCGGGCTTCGGGACGGTCGAGTTCCTGCCGATCTTCCGCGCCCTCGACGACATCCGCTACGCCGGCTGGGTGAGCGTGGAGGTGTTCGACTATGCTCCCGGCCCGGAGCGGCTGGCCCGCGACAGCATCGATCACATGCGCCGCATCGAAACCGAGCTCGAATAGACCCCGTCACGAAAGCGCCCGTCATGGCCGACCTGCCCCACTTCGGAACATCCTCCGCCTCGTCGTCCCCGGCCGACGGCCCCTGGTATCGCGGCATGACCCGCTACCACTGGTTCGTGCTCATCGTGGCCGCGCTCGGCTGGCTCTTCGACTGCCTCGACCAGCAGCTCTTCAATCTCGCCCGCAAACCGGCGATGGAAACGCTCCTCGCCACGGCCGGCGCCGCCGCCGACCCCAAGGCGGTGGACTTCT
>JBJTIE010000301.1:0-8585 GCA_046094845.1 Planctomycetaceae bacterium
CGGAGCCTGGCCGGCGAGGAAGAACCACCGCAGGGCGTCGGCGCCGTAGGTGTCGAAGATGACCGCCGGCTCCTTGTAGTTGCGGCGGCTCTTGCTCATCTTCTGCCCGTCCTCGCCGGCCAGGCTCCGTGGACGAGCATCCGCTACAGCGAGCGGTCGATCCGCGAGAGCGTGCCCGAGTTTCTGCTGCGGCTCTGGAACGTTTATTCGTTCTTCGTCATCTACGCCCGGATCGACGGCTTCGATCCGGCTGCACTCCTCGACGCACCGGGCAGCCTCGACCAGGCCGACCTGGCGAAGGCCCGCGGCTGGCGACCGGTGGCCGAACGCAGCGAGCTCGACCGCTGGATGCTCTCGGAGCTCAATGCCACCGCCGCCGAGATGGTGGAGCGGCTCGACCGCTACGACCACTTCGGCGCCGCCGGGCGGCTGTCGGCCCTCGTGGAGGGGGTGAGCAACTGGTTCGTCCGCCGCAGCCGCGACCGGTTCTGGGCGGCCGGCAAGGCCGACACCGGCCCCGACGGCAACCGCGAGAAGCTCGACGCCTACTTCACGCTCTACGAGACGCTGCTCACGATCACGAAGCTGGCCGCCCCGTTCGTGCCATTCGTCAGCGAGGCGATCTGGCGGAACCTCGCCGTGGCGGCGTTCGGCGGGCAGGTGCTCGAGAGCGTCCATCTGGCCGACTATCCCACGGGCTCCGCCGCACTCGTCGATGCCGACCTCGTGCGGCGGATGGCGATCGTCCGCGACGTGGCGTCGCTGGGGCGTGCGGCCCGGGCGGCGGAGAAGCTCAAGGTCCGCCAGCCCCTCTCGAAGGTCGAGGTGATCCTCGCCGAGGCGTCGCCGGACGACGCGGCCTGGCTCGCGGCTCACGCCGATCTCGTCTGCGACGAGCTGAACGTGAAGCAGTTCGAGATCTGCCGGGAGCCCGACCGCTACATCACGCGGTCGCTCCTGCCCGACCTCAAGAAGCTCGGGCCGAAGCTGGGCAAGAACCTGCCGCAGGCCCGCGACGCGATCGCGAAGGCCGACGCCTCCGCGTTCCTCGCCGCCCTCGCCCGCGATGGCCAGGCCCGGCTCTCGCTGCCCGGTGGCGGTGAGGCGGTGATCGAGAAGGACGACGTGCTCGTGCGGACGACGGCCAAGGAGGGCTGGGCGGCGGCCGAGAGCCCGCGGGCGGTGGTGGTGGTCGCCAGCCAGCTCACGCCGGAACTCGTGGCCGAGGGACTTGTCCGCGAGGTCGTGCATGCCGTGCAGTCGGAGCGGAAGACGCTCGACCTCGACTTCACCGCCCGGATCGAGCTCGAGTTCGCGACCGACTCTGACGAGCTGCGGTCAGCCCTCGAAACCCACCTCGACTACGTGGCGGCGGAAACACTCGCCACCCAGGCCGTCTGCCGCCCGCTCGCCGCCGCCGCGTCCGAGCCGATCGACATCGACGGCCACCCCCTCGCGATCAGAATAAAGGTGCCAGCCACCAAATCTGGGTAAGCTGTGCACCTAAACCCCCCTGTCTTGCCCAGATTTGGTGGCTGGCACCTGTTATGAAACGTTTGGCGGTGCTGATTTCCGGTGGTGGCCGCACGCTCGCCAATCTGCTCGAGCGGATCGCGGCCGGCACGCTCGCGGCCACGGTGGAGACGGTGGTGTCGAGCCGGGCGGATGTCCGCGGCGTGGAGGTCGCCCGAGCAGCCGGCATTCCGGTCCACGTGCTGCCGCCGCAGGGCCGTCCGCTCGCGGACTGGAGCCGCGAGATTTTCGACTGCTGCCGCGCGGCCCAAGCCGATCTCGTCGTGATGGCGGGATTTTTGCATCTCATCGAGATTCCCGACGACTTTGCGAACCGAGTGATCAACATCCACCCCTCGCTTTTGCCCGCCTTCGGCGGCAAGGGGTATCACGGCATGCACGTCCACCGGGCCGTCCTCGCCCGCGGCTGCACCGTCTCGGGCTGTACCGTGCACCTCGTCGATGGCGAATACGACCACGGCCGCATCCTGCTCCAGAAGGCCGTGAACGTCGAGCGGAACGACACGGCCGAATCCCTGGCTGCCCGCGTCTTCGAGGCCGAGTGCCAGGCGCTCCCCGACGCCATCAACCGGCTTGCCGCCGGCACGCTCTCCTGAATCGCATCATTTCCTGAAAGGCTCCCGATGCATCGCTCGCTTGGAAACGTGATCGCCGACTCGCTCCAGCTTTCCGTGGGCTACGCCGAACGGCTTGTGAAGAGCGTGCCCGCCGAACGATTCGCCCGTTTCGCCACGGTCGGCGGCGTGACGGTCGAGTCGAACCATCCGGCCTTCATCTACGGCCACTTGAGCCTCTACGCCCCGAAGATCCTCCGGCAGATCGGCCACCCCGCCCCTTCGGTGCCCGACCAGTTCGAGGTGCGGTTCTCAAAGGAGGCGACGTGTGTGGATGACGTCGACGGCGACCTCTATCCAGCCATGGACGAGATCATCGCCTTCTTTCTCGAAGGGCATCGCATGGTGGCCGGGGCGTTGCGGGGCACGCCTGACTCGGTGTTCGACCAGGCCAATCCGGCCGAGGGCCGAATGAAGGAACTCTTTCCCACGATCGGCTCGGTGCAGGCCTTCTACTGCGGCGGCCACATGATGATGCACCTCGGCCAGATGAGCGCCTGGCGGCGGATGGCCGGCCTCGGCGCCGCCTGACCGCCGCTACCCGTAGCCACCCCCGTAGGCCCGTCACTTCGTGACGGGCAGCCCGTTGCGGAGCAACGGGCCTACTTCGGCGTCACGCTGCCGTCGCGAAAGCTCCGCAGCATCATCCCGATGCCCGCCGCCACCATGCCCATCATGAGCAACAGGTTGCTCGTCCGCATGTTCATCAGGAACTGGATCCGACTGAGGATCTCGATCACGATCAACGCGAGGCCCACGTAGAACAGTGCCCAGCCCCACTTCCAGCGGGCATCGTAGAAGAGCAACACGAGGCCGGCGAAGATCGGGGCGAACACCACGCCCGTGCTCATCGCCGGCATCCCGTCGCCGAACAGCCCACGGTTGAAGAGGCCCGACACCCTGCCGATCGGCATCGTCGACACGTACACGTTCGAGAGAAAGAACCAGATGCCCGCTGCGGCGAGCACGAGTCCGGTGAAGAAGAGCCAGGTGCCACCGGGCGTGCCGCCGGCACCCCGCACGAGCGACTCGTGCATTTCCCGCACACCCTCGATCTCCTGCTCGAATTCCCGCCGTGGCGACTGGTTCATTCCCCGCTCCTTGCGTGTATGCCCGGGATCTTCCGACAACCGCCGGCGGCCGGGGGACTCAGCGCCCCCCGGCCGCATCGCTGTACCGCCGTGTGAACCGACCTGGCCGCTGCGGCCCCTTAGGCCTGCGCCGGCTTCTTGAGGAAGCTGACGATCAGCGGCAGCAGGGCGCCGACGATCGCGGACAGACCGCCCGTGCCCGCGAGGCTGTCGGTGCCGCCGACGAGCGAGCCGATCGCCGGGACGAGCATCGGAAGAATCTTGCCGCCCACGCCGCCGCCCACGAGGCCGAGCACCGTGTTGAGCATCGGGCCAAGGTTCCGGTTCTTGAGCAGCGCGCCCACGATGTTGCCACCGGCACCGCCGGCAATGAGGCTCACGATCCAGCTGATGATCTGGGGATCCATTCGAGTTCCACCCTTCGCATAAAAGTCAGGAGTTCAGGGGCCGCGTCCACCGCCGGACTCGCCCGCCACAAGGTGAGTTGCCGACTCCGAGGCTCGTGTCACACCCCCGGGAGGAATTTTTTTGGGGGGTTCCCTCCCGCCGCGCTCGTCGTAGCGGTCGCACCGACCGTGCGGGCTGCAGGCACAGGGCCGGGCCCGGGCGGCCCCGGCAGCGTCCGAGCAGCTTCTCGGGGAAGGGGGGTTTCTCCGTATGATCTGGAGCCCGTCGGCAAGACTTGCATCCCACGCATCGTCCGCACCGCGGCGTCGGCCTGCCCCTCGCATGGAGCGTCGCCCGCCATGTTTTCGCTCGGTTTTCCGCTCGGACTGCTCGTCGTGGAGGCCGCGTTCCTGGTCGTGGCCCACGTCGCCGGCGGGCCACCCTGGACCGTCGTCGCAGCGATCGCGTTCGCGGTGCTGGGTGTGGCCGGGAGGCGGTTGCCTGGTGCGGGCCAGGAGCCGGTGTGGCTGATCCTGCCGAGCCTGGGCTGGCTCGCAGCCTTTTGGGCCACCGGAAACCGTGAACTGTTTTTTCCGTTCACGATGTATCTGGCAGCGCACGCGGCTTTCACCGTGAGCGGCCGGGGCGCGATCCCCGCGTGCACTGCGGGCGGGCTCGTCGTTGCCGCCTTTCTCGTGATTCGTGTTCTTCAGGCAGCCACGCCACGCGTGCTCGCCGTCGAGGCGATCGCCGCCGGCGTGATCCTCGCTGCCACGAGTCTCGGTCTAGTCCGCCGCGAGCGATCGCTCCTCGGCGACGGGCTGATCCTGGCCCTGGCGTCGGCCGCGGGGTTCGTGAGCCTCCGCTTACCGAGCTGACCACCCACTCCCGGGTCAGCCTTGCCTGCCGTCGCCGGCGACACAGGCCGCCACGACGAGGTCGCCGGTGACGTTGAGCACGGTGCGGCACATGTCGAGCAGTCGATCGACACCGAGGATGAGGCCGATCCCCTCGGCAGGCACGCCGACCGACTGGGCGATCACCGCCACCAGCGGCAGCGAACCGCCGGGCACGCCGGCCGTGCCGATGCCGGCCAGCATCGCCATGAGCACCACCTGCAGCTGCTGGCCCGCCGTGAGCGATACGCCGAAGACCTGGGCGAGGAACAGCACCACCACGCCCTCGAACAGGGCCGTGCCGTTTTGATTGCCAGTGGCTCCCACCGTGAGCACGAACCGGGCTGCGTCGCGGCGGAGGCCGAGATCCTGCTCCGCCACCCGCAGGGCCGTCGGCAGCGTGGCATTCGACGACGACGTGCCGAACGCCACCTGCATCGCCTCTGCCGACCGCCGGAAGAAGTCGAGGGGCCCGAACCCGCTGCAGGTTCGCAGCACCGTCGGATACACGAGCAGCAGCTGCACGGCGAAGCCTGCGAACACCGTGAACGCGAACCAGAACAGCGACACCAGCGCGTCGAATCCGAGGCGGGCGACCGTGGCGAACACGAGGCAGCCCGCGCCGAGCGGCGCGCAGGCCATGCCCCAGCCGATGACCGTCATCGCCACCGTGTTCCAGGCCTCCAGCCAGCCCACGAGCGGCCGACTCTCCTCGGGACGGGCCGCGATCGCTGCCCCGAGCAGAAGTGCGAACACCATCACGGCCAGCATGCCGTTGCCCTTCGAACTGCCGTCGATCGCCCCCACCATCTCCTGGATCGGATTCTGCGGGATCATGTCGATGACGATATCGCGGAGCTTCTTCATGCCCGTCGCCTGGGCGAGCACCTTGCCCGTTTCGGTCGGTGCCACGGCTGCCTGGTCATCGCCGCGGGCAGCAGCGAGCGCCTCGCCGGGCCGGATCAGGTTCACGAGCCCGACGCCGATGACGACGGCTGATCCAGAGAGCACGATCGTGACGCCGAGTGTGGCCAGCCCGAGCCGGCCGAGCTTGCCGAGGTCACCGATCTCGGCGACGGCCAACGCCAGAGCCGACACGACGAGCGGCACCACCATCACGAAGAGCAGTCGCAAAAAGAGGTTGCCGATGACGTCGGCCACGGCCACCGCCTGGTCGACGAGCGGTGTGGCTGCACCGAGCCGATTGGCAATCAGGCCCGCGATCACGCCGATCACAAGCCCGATGAACAGCCGGCGGGAGGCACCGGGTCGATGTGCAGTCGCATTCATGCCTGACTACTGTACCGGAGCCGATGAAAGACGGTCACCAACCAATAGTCCAAGCAGACCAATACGTCGTGAGGGGCTGCCCATGCCCCAGGAGCCGGCGTTGGCGGCAAGCGAAGGCAGGATGCCGAGAGCGCAGCCGCCATCGAGCGAGCGAAGAACAGGATGTTCGTAGCGAGCGTCCGGCGACGGGGCGTGGGCAGCCCCGAACTCGCACCACAGGAGGTCGCGCCGCCGAGGAATAGAAGGGCCTGCGGTGTTCAGACCGTGGGCCACATGCGGAGCATGCGGACTACGGTGGGGGCAGCGCATGCTGGCCTAAGCTGTCACGCTGCGCCAGAAGGCGACGGCGTCCGGCCAGGTGCTCAGGGTGTCCACGTGGATCCTAGCCCCACCTCGTGACGTCACGTGGGCGAAGGCTTTCGCGAGGAGCGCCGTGGCGACGCCCTGCCGCCGGGCTGCGTGCGGCAAACCCGACTGGTGCCCGTCCCTCCCGTGGCGTCAATTCTGCCTGGAGTCCGGCAAGAGACACCTGCGGCCCTGGCTGGGGATCGGCATGGCACGCCATCACCAGGGGGCCCAGGCAGTCGATGCCGGTGCCGGATTCCAGCGGCCTGACCGACCAGGCAGCTGATTTATCGGGAAAAACGCCGTTTTTTCTCGCGTCGATGACGTGACAGATGACAGCCATGGTCGCCGTTGTAGACCCGCCGGCCTGCGTCAGAAAGGTGGCCTAAGATTGCGGGCCGCAGAAATTGCCCAGTCGACACAAAATCAATCAGAGCATGGGTTTGCGCGAAACCAATGCGTCTGCTGCATGTTTATGACTGTTATATGACTGAATCCGATTGATCAAAAATGCTATTCAGCCATAATACTGGCCGCAGAAAGCCAGAAGCCGTGCAGAACCACGAACGACGCAGCCGCTTGCTCGACCTCATCCGGATCCGCGGATTCGCGGCGCTGGAGGAACTTGTTCGCGAACTTGCCGTGTCGGAATCGACGGTTCGTCGTGACCTGGACGCCCTCGAGGAGCAGGGTTCGGCCAAGCGCACCCACGGCGGCGTGTTGTACGCCGGTGGCATGCCGCGGCTGGCGGAATTCGATGAACGGCAGCCGGCACATTGGGCGGCCAAACGCGCAATTGCGGTCAGAGCCGCGGAAGTTATCGGCGACGGCGAGACCGTGCTGCTCGACGGGGGCACCACCACCTACGAGGTCGCCCGGCTGCTCGTGGGGCGGTCGCTGCAGGTCGTCACCAACAGCCTGCCGGTGGCCAACCTGTTCGCCTCCGAAGCCCGCACCGACCTCGTGCTGCTCGGCGGGTATGTATCGCCGCGCACGGGCGTCTGCCTCGGGCCCTATGCCAACGAACTGCTCGGCCGGCTGCACGTGACGACGACCGTGCTCTCGGCGGCGGGCATCGCCGACGAAGGGCTGTTCAACGCCCACCTGCTCCTCGCAGAAACGGAGCAGGCGATGCTCAAGGCAGCCGGCCGCGTGATCGTCGTCGCCGACAGCTCGAAGTTCGGCCAGAAGAGCCTCACGCTCGTTTCGTCGCTCGACAAGATCAACGTCTTCGTTTCCGACGACGGCCTCTCCGCTGCCTGGCGGCAGCGGATCGCCACGGCCGGCGCCCGCCTGATCATCGCCGAGGTGCCCCCCGCCGACACCGACGCCGATCCCTCCCCATCGCTCTCGCGCAGGAATCGTCCCGCATGACCGCCACCATGAATGGTTTCACCACTGCCTTCACCGGCCTTCCGTCCGGGCTCGACCGCACGTCGGTCGAACGGATCGTTCGCGAGATCGTGCTCCGTTCGGCCGGCGGGCCGCCGCCGTCGCACGCCGCCGTGAAGGGCACGGCCGAGCCGAAGCTCGTCGTGAGCATCTCGGCCCGCCACTGCCATCTCACCGACGAGCACGTCGAGAAGCTCTTCGGCCCCGGCCGGAAGCTCACGCCGATGAAGGGCCTCTACCAAGATGGCTTCTACGCGGCGGAGGAGACGGTGATGCTCGTCGGCCCCAAGCGCAAGATGCTGCCGACCGTCCGTGTGCTCGGCCCCACCCGCAAGGCGTCGCAGGTGGAACTCGCCTTCACCGACGGGATCTCGCTCGGCATCGACCTCCCCGTGAGACCCAGCGGCAAGATCGCCGGCACGCCCGGTTGCGTGCTCGTGGGCCCCGCCGGCGCCATCGAATTGACCGAGGGCGTGATCCGGGCCGAGCGACACGTGCACATGAGCTTCGCCGACGCGGAGCACTTCGGCGTGAAGGACGGCGACCGCATGAGCCTGGCCATCAACGGCAGCTGCGGCACGCTGTTCCGCGACCTGCTCGTGCGGGCCGACGCGACGGCCAAACTCGAGGTGCACATCGACACAGACGAGGGCAACGCGGCCGACCTCGACCACGCGACGAGCGTCGAGCTCGTCCGCCAGAGGTGAGGCGGCAGATGGCGAAGAGGAAAGCGGCCAAAAAGCTGACAGCGAAACGCTCACGAACCATGACCGTGCAACCGGCGCGTGCCGGTGCGGTCGGCGGGGACGGCCCCGCCATGGCTGATAGGCAGACTGACACAGGAGCTAGGCAACAGATGGCGAAGAACGTCGAAGCCCTCGGCATGATCGAGGTGAAGGGATTCGTCACCCTCGTCGAGGCGGTGGACGCGATGATGAAGGCGGCGAACGTCTCCTTCATCGGCTGGGACAAAATCGGCAGCGGGCTCGTGACGGCGTTCGTCTCGGGCGACGTGGCCGCGGTCAAGGCTGCGACCG